>NZ_JBPCXO010000094.1:0-5114 GCF_051008435.1 Endozoicomonas sp.
GGTTATTTCAAACCATCGCCAAGCTGGGTGGTTGGAGCAATTCCAAGCACACAGGTCGCCCCGGTTGGCTGGCAGTTTGGAAGGGGTGGGCAAAATTACAGACCTGCGTTGAAGGCTGGCGCATAGCACGCCAGTTCTTGGGTGTAGAGATGTGATAAAGAGATAGGCTTTCATTGGGGAATAGACGTCTATAACCGATAAGTCCTTGATCCATTAAAATTACTTCCTTGATTTCAGTTATTTAAAGTGTTGGTGCTCGAGTTCCGGGGATAGTGATAACCCGGCTGGGTTCGCCTGCTTCACTATCTCCATCTCGCCACTCTGGAAAACTCCAACTCATTGGCTTTAGTTCTTCTCTAATAGCACTATTTGGATATGTTTTACGCAGCTCGGAAATGTGTTGTTTCTGACCTGGGCTGTATTCCATATGAGCACTATCAATAACTTGGTTACGAATTCTGTTCATGTAAAACAGGCTTTGACTTACAGGAGTGTATCCTGAATACCTGAAGTAAACTCTCAGGCAATAATCTCTGGCGATCGGGATTATTAAACTGCATCGAATACATGCAAAGTCGGTAGTGTTTTCAGGATCTCCCTGAATACCATTGTGCATTTCATAAAACACCCAGGGGGCTAATGGTTTGTTAATCACTCGCCAGTTAACAGGGGTTCGTGGTTGTTTGAAACTAGTTGCTTCTAATGCCCAAAAGTAAGCTGCTCTGATCGCAATTTTCTCAAGATCTTCAGGGTTAAAGTAACTCATGGTTTCAGGAAGGGTTTCATGATGGCAAAGCATCATCGTGATGGTTGTTGAGCCAAGAGGTCGCCCTCTCCAAATTGACCCACTAAACTCCCATTCTTTTTTTAGCAGTGGTTTTACAGCGTAACCTTCTCGCCGCCAAGCCATACCTTCGTCTTCTTCAATCTTATCTGACCAATAGTCATCTGGAGAGTAAATATTGACTTGTTTTGACGGTTTTTGTTCACCCGTGGAAGTATCTCCACCAAAGCCATAAGAGTTATGGTGAGGAGGTAATTCCATCGTGAGGATATTGCCAGAAAGATCTATCCGGATTTTTTCCCAGTTATCACCATTAACAAGGTAAGGGCGTTTTCTGGAAGCGAAGAGGCGTTTTAACATCTGAGACCATCCTGTGTAGCCGGCAGTTGTCCATTATTGTTGCCGGAAATACTTAGAACGAATCTTATTGAAAAGTGTTTTGTGTTGCAATGCCTTGGAATGCAAGGGTTGAGAAGGGTGCTGCCTGAGTCGCAAAATGGCTATCAGGCATGATTCTGAAAAAGAAGAATTACAACCAGCCGCCCAGGTCCTTCCAGCGATTGACAATAGAGCAAAACAGCTCGGCTGTTTTTTCTGTGTCATAGCGTGCGGAGTGGGCTTCACCTTTATCGAAATGAATGTCTGCTGCTTCGCAAGCTCTGGCCAGAACTGTCTGGCCGTAAGCTAGTCCTGACAGAGTTGCTGTATCAAAGCAGGAGAACGGGTGGAACGGATTGCGCTTGATATCGCAGCGTGCCGCCGCAGCCATGACAAAGCCAAGATCAAATGATGCGTTGTGGCCAACCAGAACGGCACGGTTGCAGCCCTGCTTTTTTACTTCTTTTCGTACTGTCTTGAAGATTCCATTCAGTGCCTGTTCTTCTTCAGTGGCTATACGAAGCGGGTGAAAAGGATCAACACCGATGAACTCGATGGCAGCAGGCTCAATATTGGCGCCTTCAAAAGGCTTGATGTGAAAAGATTGTGGCTTGCTGGGGTGAACATAGCCGCTTTCATCCATTTCAATGACTACAGCTGCTATTTCCAGCAGAGCATCGGTGGCGGAATTGAAACCTCCGGTTTCCACGTCCACCACAACGGGTAAAAAACCACGAAAGCGGTTGGCCATCAGGTGGCTATCATCGACCACGGAATCTCCTTAATTCATTCAGTGTAATGGGAAAGCCTGAGAGACAGATGTACCAGACTTTCCTGTAATCAGTGTCAGTCCTGAAGCTGTAATCGCCAGCTCAGAGTTTCACCTGCACGCAGGGGTACAACCTGATTGTCTCCCAGAGGGATGGACTCTGGCAATTGCCACTCTTCCTTAATCAGGGTCACGGACGTCTGGTTTCTGGGTAGACCATAAAAATCTGGACCAAAATGGCTGGCAAACCCTTCCAGTTTATCCAGTGCATTCATGCTTTCAAAGGCTTCAGTGTAGAGTTCCAGTGCAGCTGGAGCGGTGTAGCAACCTGCGCAACCACAGGACGTTTCTTTGGCATCTATGGTATGAGGTGCAGAGTCGGTACCCAGGAAGAATTTGGGGTTACCACTGGTTGCAGCCTCCAGCAAAGCCTGCTGATGAATATTACGCTTGAGAATCGGCAGGCAGTAATAATGGGGGCGAATGCCGCCAACCAGCATATCGTTTCGATTATACAGCAAATGGTGGGCCGTAATGGTGGCCGCTACTTTGCTATGACTGCTTTTGACAAATTCAACGGCATCCGCTGTTGTGATGTGTTCCATCACCACTTTCAGCTCGGGATGGCGAGTGGTGATATCTTTCAGGTATCGGTCGATGAAGACTTTCTCCCGATCGAAGATATCAATATCCGGGTCAGTCACTTCAGCATGAACCAGCAGTGGCAGGCCTACTTCAGCCATGGCTTCCAGACTTTTTTCAATATTACTGATGTCGGTTACACCGGAATCAGAGTTAGTCGTAGCACCCGCTGGGTAGAGCTTCAGTGCTTTGACATCGCCTCTGGTTTTGGCTTCCCGGACCATTTCCGGCGTAGTGTTATCCGTCAGGTACAGGGTCATCAGGGGCTCAAACTGACTGCCAGCAGGAATATGCTCAAGAATCCTTGCCTTGTAGGCTGCAGCATCATCCGCATTCAGTACGGGTGGACGCAGGTTTGGCATAATGATGGCGCGAGTGAAGTTTCTGGCTGCAGAACGGACAGTTTCGGCCAGGGCGGCGTCATCTCTCAGGTGGATATGCCAGTCGTCAGGGCGAGTCAGGGTGAGCTGTTGTGTCATCTTCTGAAGAGTACCTGTTCCAGAGAAGAAAGAGTGACTGCTGGATAGCAACAGTCTAAACGTGTTTTGGTCACGGTCCGTTAAATACAGCAAAGGGTGATCAAAAAAGCACGTGAATAAGGTGGAATTGGTCGAGAGTTGTGGGGACTCTCTTCAATGGTTGGCATCGTATCTAAAATCACGTTGCCTTGGTAGTGATATTTCCCATGTGGATAACCCTTTTGGCCTTGGCGTGGACTTTAAAGTGCTTACTTTTTCATCAGGGTTGAAGATACAGAGCATTTAAATGAGAAGCTTGGCATTCAGATAAGCAACCGGGCTAGAAAATAAGGTTGTATTCGAGAATAATGTGCCGCGCTACGGCTATCCGAAGCTCGATGGGTTCTTTCCGAATCAGACCCATGGAGGCAGATGGCTTTTAATTTAAGCTTTGTTGAATTTATATGTTGATTTCTTGAATAAATATTGATTTTTATGTTTCGATCATCAATACTCTTGCGGAAATCAGGTTTACCGTATCGGGAATTGGGAGTGCTCGGTGAAAGAGATTAAAAAAGTCGTACTGGCTTATTCTGGCGGACTGGATACCTCGGTAATTGCCAAATGGCTGGAAGATACCTACGAATGCGAAGTGGTGACATTCACCGCTGACCTGGGTCAGGGTGAAGAAGTGGAGCCGGCCAGAGCCAAGGCTGAAGCGCTGGGCATCAAAGATATCTATATAGAAGACCTGCGGGAAGAGTTTGTCCGAGACTTCGTGTTCCCAATGTTCAGAGCCAATACTGTTTATGAAGGCGAGTATTTGCTGGGGACTTCTATTGCTCGACCCCTGATTTCCAAAAGACTGATAGAAATCGCTAATGAAACTGGCGCTGATGCCATTTCCCATGGTGCTACCGGTAAAGGTAATGATCAGGTGCGTTTTGAGTTGGGTGCTTATGCCCTGAAACCGGGTGTGCAAGTCATTGCCCCGTGGCGTGAGTGGGATTTGAACTCCCGTGAAAAGCTGCTGGCATACTGCGATGAGCATGGTATCCAGGTTGAGAAGAAGAAAGGTAAGTCCCCTTATTCTATGGATGCCAACCTGCTGCATATCTCCTATGAGGGCGGTATTCTGGAAGACCCCTGGGCAGAAGCTGAAGAGGAAATGTGGCGTTGGAGCGTTGCTCCGGAAAATGCCCCGGATCAGCCTCTGTATCTGGAACTGACCTACAACAAAGGTGACATTGTTGCCATTGATGGTCAGGAAATGACACCCGCGACGGTACTCACTTATTTAAACAAAATCGGTGGAGAAAACGGCGTGGGACGTCTGGATATTGTTGAGAATCGTTATGTAGGCATGAAGTCCCGTGGTTGTTATGAAACGCCCGGTGGAACCATCATGCTGAAGGCTCACCGTGCGATTGAATCCATTACTTTGGACAGAGAAGTGGCGCATTTGAAAGATGAGCTGATGCCAAAGTATGCGAAACTGATTTATAACGGTTACTGGTGGTCTCCTGAGCGTGAGATGTTACAGAAGATGATCGACGAAAGTCAGGAATGTGTGAATGGTATCGTACGCCTCAAGCTTTATAAAGGCAGTGTCAGTGTTGTAGGTCGCCAATCGGAAGACTCTCTGTTTGATGAGAATATTGCTACTTTTGAAGACGATGCCGGCGCTTATGATCAGGCCGATGCAGAAGGGTTCATCAAGCTCAATGCATTAAGACTGAGAATTGCAGCTAATAAAGGGCGTAATCTTAATTAATTAAATAATTAAGTTAGCTATCTTGTTAGAAAATTAATAACCCGTACAATTATTTGTACGGGTTATTTTTTGCCTCGTCAGTAAAATCTGTGGGTCATTTCAGGCTCAGGCAGCTTGCCCAAAGCATGATATAAAGCGATTTCCGCACATCTGTAGGTTCTGAAATCGTACGATTTTCTCGTAGTCCTGAATCCGTGATTTCTTGATTAGAGAGAGGTTTCTCACCTCCTGAATGCATGAAACCTACAGAATAGGGTTTTGATTTTTTGCTATTCACCAAAGAAGGGTAAAACAGACGCAGAAGATCAA
>NZ_JBPCXO010000095.1:0-6286 GCF_051008435.1 Endozoicomonas sp.
CTCTATCCTTTGCTGTTCTCGGGATCAAAGTCAGTAAGGATAGACAAAAGAAAATGACGGGTATTTCCCATAGGTTGGAGGGCTGCACTGGGCAAAAAGTCGCCGCGAAGCGGCCTACCTTGATACCAGGAAGAGCGGCCGGTTTGAGCCGAATGGAGCGAAAATCGTCACTGTTTGCTTTTTTGGTCAGGCAATCAGCAGGACAGCCTTCTATGTAGTCAAACACACCACTGGTTAAATTGACTTTTGCCAGATCTCGCAAATCATCAATACTGTGTACCTTTGGAAGATGGAACATAGACTTCAATTCGGTAGCTAATAGTTGGGCTTGGATAGCACTTAAGCTGCTAAAGATAAGGATTTTTTGAATCAACTCTCGCCGCGTGAGTGACATGCCCAAACCTGCCCATGCTGTGTGAAAAATAGGTATTACTCTGTCTATTGACCCGGTATTCAAGCACCGCAGAGGATAGACCAGGTTCCCGACTTATATTTTGAAATCTTGGATGGTTACTTTAGCTGACCCAATAGTTACAGAATGGTAGAACAGATAGAGAAACAGGAGGTCTAACTTGTGATACCGGCTCTCAGGAGATTTCTGGAATGGATGCTACTCAGTCCGATTCTTTAACAAAGACACTTTTACAGCCATTCACCGAGGTTAGGCCTGGAGTCGTTGAATGGAGGCCTTCGAACTTCCGATGCTTTACTTATCGCTGTAATAAACAACTGTTAGAGCAAAGTCTCTTCCTGAAAAAGTATGATGTTCAGAGCTATGTTGATAGTGGGGAATACTCTTCAATTTACAGCGGCGTAGATAAAAAAGATAAAACTCAGTGGGCCATAAAGGTTGTTGATAAATCCGGAGGACTGGGTTTACTTCAGTTTCCCTATGACGTTCAGAACCTACAGCTTGCTGAGGGTTGTCCTGAAGTGATTCAACTTAGAGAGGTATTTGATTTCGGGGGGACAGGTGTTCTTATAACCCAGTGGGCTGATGCTGATTTAAAGCATAGAAATGGATTAATCAGAAACATTAAGGATGACAGGTCCTTTAGAGTTTTAGCCAAACAAATGTTGGAAGCTGTAGCCGCTTTAGATCAATTAGGGCTGGATCACAGCGAAGCCAGGGCTGTAGATTTTCTTTATGTGCAGAGAGATGGACGAATCAAAATCAGTGCCCTGGAGAGAGCTGATCAAAACCATAAAGTCAATGTTCGACTTCTGGTGACAGTTTTCAATGCACTGGAGGCGATTTCTATGAATATTTCTCTTGAGGAGGAGTCTCAATTACTGTTACAGGCAATCAAGCAGGCAAAAATGCCAGATGATGAAGAAGCGGCGTTGATGGTAAATGATGTGAGTCACTGGCTTCGAAAACCTGAAATTTCAGCTATTTCGGGTTTTTCTGAAAAAATGAAAGCAGCTGAAAAAGCCTTTATGAAGGAAGAGGCCCGTCTTCTGGAAAAAGAAGCTACGAGAAAGAAGCCCGCTGCTGCTGAATTATTAGATCACACCGCTTTAAAAACGATAGAGGAGGGAGAGTTGTTGCATCTCTCCAGCGACCATCGATAGTGTTGTCTAAGCACTATCGGTAGAAAGTAGGGCGGCCTCTAAAAATGCTCGAGTTATCGGCGTATCCTTCTGAGCATTGGCACAAATAACATAAGAGTTCGACATCAATTTCATATCACTGATGTGTATTGCACAGATGTTTTCATGAGGCTGATATTCACCTGAAGCGACGAATGCAGCTCCCAGACCTTGAGCAACGGCTTCACGCACTCCTTCCCGGCTACTGATTTCCATCACGACTTTGGGTTTAACCTGATGTTGATGAATGGCCTGTTCATAGAGCTTTCGTGTGGATGAACCGGGTTCACGGTAAATCAGTCGGACACCGTCCAGGTCACTCAGTTTTATTTCTGTGCGCCTTGCCAGCGGACTGTTGCTTGGAACCATCAAAATCAATCCCTGCTCCCGGTATTTGAGAGTAGTCAGTCGTTTATCAGGTTCCAGATAGGCAATCATGCCGACATCCAGTTCACCCTTGAGAACTTTCTCTGTAATGAAGTCTGAGCCGCCGGTTTCAACCACCACCTTTATACCAGGGTATTGCTCGTTGAAGACGGCAAGAATCTCCATCAGATAAAATGGAGCTACCGCGCCCACTCTAAGCGTACCACTCACCAGCTTACCTTCATGGGTCAGAATTTCTTTAGCCTTGCGCTCCAGTTCCAGCATCATTCTTGAAACCTGCAGCAGGGCCTGCCCTGTTTCTGTTAGCTGATTCTTGCTTCTCCTGCGTCTGAACAGCTGGACGTTGTAATGATTTTCCAGCTCTTTGACCTGAGCCGTGATGGTGGGCTGGCTGATATGCAGTTTGCGTGAAGCCTCAGTAAAACTGCCGGTGGTGGCTACTGCATGAAAGGATCTTAACTGGCTGAATTTCATAAAACCGATATAGATTAGAGTGTCTGTCAGTAATATAGGTTTTTTATATGATGAAAATATTAAAATAGTATTTTTGTATCATTGAACTGTCATAAACCCTCCCTAGACTCCGAATTATCGAAACCATACAGAGCTACTCGATATGTGGAGCTTCTCAAATCCGGTCAATATCCATTTTGGTGAAGGTGTCTTATCCAGGTTGCCTGAACTGCTGGATGGGCAGAACTACGCCCTGCTGACCTACGATGAACCCTGGTTTTCAGCCTTGGCTGATCAGGTGATTTCCCAATGTGGAAAGCCTGTTGCGGTGTTGAACCAGATTGTTCCCAATCCTGATGTTAAAGATTTACTGCCGCTGTGCCTGCAGTTGTCTGAGCTGCCAGTGCAACCGGATGTACTGGTCGCATTGGGCGGCGGTTCGGTGATTGATACAGCCAAAGTATTGGCAGCTGCGGGTGAAGATTTTGACCGGGTTTACCAGTTGTTAACCCAGGGATCCGGTCGGGAAGAACTGGTATGCACTCCCATCATTGCTGTGCCTACCACTGCCGGTACTGGTAGTGAGGTGACATGCTGGGCCACGGTCTGGGACAGTGCTCATGAGCGAAAGTATTCTCTGGCAGACCCACGTTTGTATCCCCAGGTGGCACTTTGCGATCCTTCTCTGACCCATGAACTGCCTGAGTTTCTGACAGTATGTACAGGGCTGGACGCTCTTTCTCACGCTCTTTCTCACGCTCTGGAAAGTATCTGGAATAAAAACAGTAACCCTGTTTCGTCTACTTATGCGGTGGATGCTGCCCGGACCATTATTGATGTTCTGCCAGCTCTGACTTGCGATCTGAATAATGCAGACCTCCGCAATCGCATGATGGAGGCGTCCCTGAAAGCCGGGTTGGCTTTCTCGAATACCAAAACATCCATCGCTCACAATATTTCTTACGAAGTGACTTTGCGTCGCGGAACGCCTCATGGCATCGCCTGCTCTTTCACATTGCCTCAGGTAATGCGCTCAGTGGCGGGTGAAAGTGAAGCCTGTGATCGGGCTTTGAAAGCCATATTTGGCAGTGATCTGGCGGCAGGCAGTAACCAGCTCGAAAGCTGGCTGCAAGGCTTTGGCGTCAAGGTGCAACCTTCCGATTATCAATACGACGCTCAAGACTGGCAGAGACTGTTAACCAGTGCGCTGGCCGGTGAACGTGGCAAGAATTTTATTGGTCGCAAAGAAGCTCTGCTGGCCCGTTATGTAACCTGATCAATCCGGAACTAAGATCAAAACATATTTGAGAGTCCGGACGAAATGCAAAACAAATTCTATTTATTAGCAAAATAGCGTTAGAGGTAAAACATGAAACAGGTACAGGCTGTAATCTTTGACTGGGCTGGCACTATTGTGGATTTTGGTTCCTTTGCTCCTACCCAGATCTTTGTGGATGCTTTTCGTCGCTCCTATGATTTTGACATTACGTTGGAAGAAGCCCGAGGCCCTATGGGATTGGGCAAGATCGAGCATATTCGTACGCTGGGCGCGACTCAGGAAATAGCCCAGCGCTGGCAGGATCAGTTTGGTTGCAGTTTCACTGAAGAAGATGCTCAAAAGATTTATCAGACTTTTCTTCCTCTGCAGATTGAACGGGTCAAACTGTTTGCTGATCCTATTGAAGGCGCACTGGATACGGTGAATGGTTTGAAAGCTGAAGGGATCAAAATTGGTTCCTGTTCTGGTTATCCAAGGCCAGTTATGGAAGCTTTGATTCCGGCTGCCGCTGAAAAAGGCTATAAGCCAGATGCAGTCGTCGCCAGTGATGATCTGGCTGCAGGTTCACGACCAGGTCCCTGGATGGCACTTCAAAATGTGATTGAGCTGGCTATTACTGATGTGGCTACCTGTATCAAGGTAGACGATGCTACTTCAGGTATTGCTGAAGGCTTGAATGCCGGTATGTGGACCGTCGGGCTGTCTGTTTCTGGAAACGAGTTCGGGGCTACCGAAGCAGAATACAAAGCCATGACAGAAGCGGAAGTGGCCGAGCGTCGTGAGCCTGCTGAAGCCAGGATGAAAGCAGCGGGTGCTCACTACGTGATTGCTTCAGTGGCTGACCTTCCTGCTGTAGTAAAAGAGATTAATATCCGTCTTGCTAACGGCGAACGCCCCTGACTCTCGGCTTTAGTTCTGTTCTTTCAAGCCCGGCTTTGCCGGGCTTTCTTGTTCTGGAATAGCTCCCTGCACTGCATCGATGGTTTGTAAAAACGGATGTAAGCACTTGAATTTTTGTTAAAATGGAACAATCATGTTCCGTAAAGAACAATAATAATTGCTACTGAAGGTGAGGTCGCAAGATGGATCTGCTCATAGAATTGAAACAAAAAGCGGTTGGCTCAGCAGGTGAAGCATCAGCGTTGCCTTATTCAGCCTATACCAGTCCCGAGATCTATGAACTGGAGAGAAAGCGTATTTTTCATGGCGACTGGGTGTTTGCCTGCAATGAATTTGCTCTCAAGAAGCCTGGTGATAAGTTTGCTTTCAATCTGGCGGGTGAGCCCGTTGTGATCATTCGGGGCAAAGACGGTGAGCTTCGAGCACTGTCTAATGCCTGCCGTCACCGGGGAACGCTTTTGGCCGATGACGGATTCAGTTCAGGAAACAACAATCTGGTTTGCCCCTATCATTCATGGAACTACACCGAAGACGGAGCTCTTAGAGGGGTACCTTTTCCCGGTGATGTGAAGATCGATAAAAAAGCACACTGCCTGCCAAAATTTGCTCTGTCCGTCTGGAATGGACTGGTTTTTGTCAACATTGATGGAAAGGCTGAACCGCTGGAAGATCGTCTGGCTGGTATTGAGCAGTATGTTCAATACAACAAGGTGGGTGAGTTCGACAGTGGTTATGAAAATGAGTCCGATCATTGGGACACCAACTGGAAGCTGGCCATGGAAAATGCCATGGAAAGCTATCACCTCTTCAAGGTTCATAAGCCAACACTGGAAGTAGTTACGCCTACCAAAGGTGCCTTTTATATTGAAGGGAATGCTAAATGGAGTGTAACCGCAGGCGAAACCCATAGCCCTATGCCTAAGTGGTTAAACTGGTTTTACGGAACGCCTAAAGGCAATGATCATTACATTCTGGTTTCTCTGCCCCCCTCATTTGTGGGTGTGATCTCATCGGATGGCCTGTTCGGATACATTGCCGTTCTGCCTGAAGGCCCGGGCCGAAGTTATATTAGAGGAGGCGGTGTTGGCAGAGGGATTTCTGCCCCGAAGGGAACGGTTAAAAAGTTTGTGGATGACTTTTTTGCGGAAGACAAATTTATCTGTGAGCGGGCCCAAAAGGGCATGACAACTTCAACAGCCACGGGTGGACAGCTGGTGGATCTGGAAAGAATCGTGGTGGACTTCCATCAGTTTCTGGCCATGAAGCTGTTCAATGTTCAGCCTGATGAAGTTTACAAAAACAACAAAGCGCCTGAACGTTTGGCTTTGACAGAAGTCTGAAGTTTGGTCCTTTCAGAAAGCGTATGAAGCATCTCAGGGGCAACCATTTCGATGGTCCCCTGACAATGTTGTTTTTAAATAGCTCCAAGCCTGGGGTGAATTCTGCCACCCACAAGACTGACCCCTATCCGCAAGAGTGCATAGCTGCCACCAATCGCCAGCTCCAGAGGACTCCAGCCGTAAGCCATGCCAAATACGCTATTGAAACCTAGGAGCCTGTCGGACTTACCACTGACCTACTGCGAAAAAGCCGGATTTGGCCATTTTTTATGATTCTTTTCGTTGAATAGCTCGCTATTCGCCTCAAATAATCATAAAAACTGTCTCAAACCGG
>NZ_JBPCXO010000096.1:0-12474 GCF_051008435.1 Endozoicomonas sp.
CGAGAAATTCGGTGACAACAGAAAGTGAACGGATCAACACAGGCGACACTTGACGGTGATGTATTCAAGGGCCATGTTACACTGCCAGCCTGCTGCTGTGATGTTGATTGTACCTCGCCAGGCTTGGTACAGGAGTCACAGTAGTAGACTGGTTCCGCAGTCCACAAGAATCTTCCTTCGTCAAACGCTAAAAACTGCAGAATCGAGTATCAGGGTATGGTCATGACCATCATTATCGGCATGCTGGGTGATGCAACGGAAGCTGAAGATGTGGCTCAGGAAACCATGATTCGGCTCTACCACTCCCTGGCTTCCTTTAAGGGGGATGCCAGTCTGAAAGCCTGGATCACCCGGATTGCCATGAATCTGGCGATTGATACCCTGAGGAAAAGAAAAAAATGGCTGGAATGGTTTCGAAACACCGACAGTGAATCTCTGGAAGGGTTATCGAATGGCCAGCAAAATACTCAGCAATGGGAAAAGCAACAGGCTATTCGTAACAGTTTTCGCAGGCTTAAGCCTCAGTATCGTTCGGTTGCCATGTTGCGACTGGTGTTGGGCTATAGCACGGACGACACGGCAGAAATACTGAATCTGCCACAAGGAACGGTACTTTCCAGATTGGCCCGGGCCAAAAAACAACTGGCCGAGGCGTTGAGGGATTTTATGTATGACGAGTAAACAGGAACACAGGCCGGATCAGGATAAATCTTTGCAGCAGTTGCTCTCGGGTGAACCTTTTGGCTCTCTGTCAGAAGGCTTTTCTGCGCGGGTGATGGCAAGGCTGGGGAAGGAAGCTCAGGAAGATTTCTGGAGCGGATTTTCCAGAGATTTAACGCCTCTTTTTTATCGGGTCAGTTTGCCGGTTTTTGCCTTTGTTGTTTGTTTCATGGCGTATAACCTGATCATCCCGGTAGATCCGGGTACCGGCAGTATTCTGGAAGCGGCTCTGGGTATTCAGGCCATTTCACCCGAAATGATGATAGCGCTTTAAAGGAGAATTTCATGTCACACCGTCATGAGCCGGAAGTGTCTGACAGAGGCATTCTGATAAAAAGCAACAAAGCTAAACCTCTGTTGATATTGCTTGCCACTCTGATGATCGGATGCCTGTTGGGGGCTTTAGCCGTTGGTGTGGTCGTTAGAGACAAAGTACAGGCAGCCAGACAGTTCACTCACAAAGACGGCTTTGTTCAGCAAATAGAGAGTGTGCTGGAGCCTTCTGCCCGGCAGAAAAAAAAGGTGGATCCGATTATCCATCGTTATGGTGAAAAAGTTCAGACGATCTTTGCCGGTTCCAGAGAGTCGTTGCAACAGGAGATGGATGCCATGATGGAAGAGCTTTCAACCGTCGTTTCAGAACAGCAACTGGATCGACTGGAGCATCGTCGATCCAGGTTGCAGGCTCTGGAAGGAGGGCGCTGAATCTATAGAAAAGGGCGGTTAGCTCTTTCTTTTCAGCAGAACCAGAACCGAACCCGTGCCGCCTTCTGAAGGAGGTGCTGAACAAAATGCCAGTACTTCCGGAAGCTGGCGAAGCCAGTGATTGACATGACTTTTCAATGTATTCTGCCGGTTGGTGCTGCGGTGAGACTTTCCATGAATAATTCGCACGCAGGACATACCTTCATTACGACAGAACAATAAAAACTCCGAGAGCAGGTCCCGGGCTTCATCAATCTTATAGCCATGCAGGTCCAGTTGATACTGAATCGGCAACAGTCCCTGGCGCAACTGTCGCATGCGAGTATGTTGAATACCGGGCTGGTTGTAATCCAGCTTCTGTTCCGGATCAACAGGTTCCACCCAGGCTTCTGAAAGCGCTGCACCACCGGGTTTGTCTTCCATCTGGGCGGCCCGTCGACGGGCTCTGAGGGTACTGTCCGGAACTTTGGCAGCCGGTTTTTTGAGCTCAGCGGAGCGATTGGCTTTCTTTAATGGCCGCACGTCCATCATGGCCTCTTTAAACAGGCCTTCCTGGTCGTTTTTATCGTCTTCGGTCATTCCACTGGGCTCATCTCTAAACAGATCTTGCAGGAAAAGAATCTATCGGAGTTATGTTCGAAAGCATAAGTCCGACCGATTCCAGTACCTGAAATGGCGACATTCTACCCTGTATTGTGGTCTGACAATACTGGTGACAGGCTGATCATAGCGGCTTTTGGTGAAAAAGTGGGCGAAAAAATGGTTCTTTGCCAATGGCTGATTATGCTACCGTATGGCAGTTTTGCAGGGGAGATCCAGATTGTGCTCCCTGAGGAGAGAGAGTGGCTGAAATCAATGAGATGCCTTCCGGCAAGCGCTATGGTGTCGTCAGGCCATATGAAGGTCTGGTCAGTATCCGGGACTTTATTCGCTGGGCTGCGTCCCGGTTTAATGAAGCCGGGCTGTTTTTCGGACATGGCAGTGATAATGCACTGGACGAAGCCTTCCATCTGGTATTCCAGGTGCTTCAGCTGCCCTGGGAGCTGCCAGAATCCTATATGAACTGCCGACTTTCCCTGAATGAGCAGGAGAGAGTAGCCCAATTGATCGAGCGCAGAATTGCAGAACGCAAGCCATTGGCTTACCTGGTCAACCAGGCCTGGTTCTGTGGTCAACCTTATTATGTGGATGAGCGGGTTCTGGTACCTCGTTCACCCATTGCTGAGCTGGTTCAACAACAGTTCCAACCCTGGCTGGGTGATGTCCGGGTAGAAAGGGTCATGGATCTCTGCACGGGTTCTGGCTGTATCGGTATCGCTATGGCTAATGAGTTTCCACAAGCCAGTGTTGATCTGCTGGATATTTCAGAAGATGCTCTTGAAGTGGCGGGCATCAATATTGACAGTCAGGAACTCTGGGGGCGTGTTCAAACCATCCGTTCGGATCTGTTTGAAGCGATTGATCTTGGGCCGGAAAAACCGAAGTATCAGCTGATTGTCAGCAATCCACCTTATGTGGATGCTGAGGATATGGCCGATTTCCCGGATGAATTCGGGCATGAGCCTGAACTGGGGCTGGCCGCCGGAGAAGATGGTCTGGATATGGCCCGTATTATTCTGGCTCGAGCTGCAGACTTTCTGGATGAACAAGGGTTGCTGGTTCTGGAAGTGGGTAACAGCCACTGGGCTCTGAGAGACGAGTATTCGGAAGTACCCTTTATATGGCCAGAGTTTGAAGCCGGTGGGCATGGCATCCTGGTTCTGGATGCCGAGAACTGCCGTCAGTATCAGCCTCTGTTTAAAAACAGGCTTAAACAGCCATGAATGACTGAAGCCTTTTCTTGATTAAAGGCTCACACTAAAGCATTGAATTTCTGACGGAACGATCGACGGACAACCGTCAGAGGGGGGAAATCAAAATGGCAGGCAACAGCATAGGCCAACTGTTCAAGGTAACCACCTTTGGTGAATCCCATGGTATAGCCCTGGGATGTATAGTGGATGGCTGCCCTCCGGGTATTGCTCTGACCGAAGCAGACCTTCAGAAAGATCTGGATCTGCGCAAGCCGGGTACCTCCAAATACACGACACAGCGTCGTGAACCGGATCAGGTCAAGATTCTGTCTGGCGTCTTTGAAGGTAAAACCACGGGTACACCAATTGGCCTGTTAATCGAAAATGTGGATCAGCGCTCCAAGGATTATTCCAATATCATGGATCGTTTCCGTCCTGGCCATGCTGACTACACCTACGCTCACAAATACGGTTTTCGTGACTATCGGGGTGGTGGCCGTTCTTCTGCCCGTGAAACCGCTATGCGGGTGGCTGCGGGTGCTATTGCCCGTAAATACCTGGAAAGTCAGGGTATCGAGATTAAGGGCTATCTCTCTCAGCTGGGTGATATTGCGATCGACAAGCTCGATTGGAATGAAGTTCGCAATAACCCTTTCTTCTGCCCGGATGCCGATAAAGTGCCAGCAATGGAACAACTGATCGACGACTTGCGTCGTGATGGTAATTCGACAGGCGCTAAAGTCACAGTAATGGCAACCGGTGTAATGCCAGGTCTGGGTGAGCCGGTGTTTGATCGTCTGGATGCCGATCTGGCTCATTCCCTGATGAGCATCAATGCCGTAAAAGGTATTGAGATTGGTGACGGGTTTGACTCGGTGGCCCAGAAAGGAACGGAACATCGCGATGAAATGACACCGGAAGGTTTTCTGTCTAATTCAGCCGGTGGTGTTCTGGGTGGTATCAGCTCAGGTCAGGATATTGTTGCCCACATTGCCCTGAAGCCCACTTCCAGCATGACAACGTCTGGCAAGAGCATCAATATGGACGGTGAGCCTGTGGAAGTCGTCACAAAAGGTCGTCACGATCCTTGTGTCGGTATCCGTGCTGTGCCTATTGCTGAGGCCATGATGGCTATCACCCTGATGGATCATCTGCTGCGTCATCGTGGTCAGAATGCTGATGTGGTCAGTCCTGCTCCGGTCATTCCTGGTCAGGCATAAACTTTCGTGTCCCCGACCCGTTATTCGGGCTCGGGGGCTCTGTTGTCTCTCCGTCTTCTTCTATCATCGAGAAAGTAGGCGTGGATGGTCACTGTGTCACCCGAATCAGGATCAAAGTCAACGATGCTCTCGGCTACAAAATCTTCTGGGGTGTTAAAGTGCTGTACGCCTTCCAGGTCCTCGATATCCGAAAATGAAAAAATCTGCCCCTGACTGTCCACTTCAATCAGAAAGTTCTGATCTATAACTTCTCCATCAATACCAAAGCGGTACGTTAATAGCAGTTTCTGGTTACAGACTTTCAAGAGCTCTTTGACAAACTCAATGACATCCTGTTCCTGGTTCGGGTTTATTAATTGGACCATGTAACCACTGCGTTGCATCGATTTATCAGTCTCTTCAAGGTTGGGGCATTCATTCGGATCACCATTGGTTGACCAAGTCTGCATACTGATGATCCATTCTGGCGCGGTTACCTGGGTATTCTCAGCTTGAGGGACTTCTGGAACAGGGTATATGTCAGGATTTGCTTGTTGGTATTCCAGCTCATAGATCATACGATTGATATCAATACTGGCATCTGTCCAGGATTGGTCTGGAAGGAGTTTAATTCTCAGTTTTTCAAGATCTGATTCCCAGCTGCGCACCGGTATAGGGAGTAGAACACTGCTTACCTGGCTAAATATGCCTTCAAACCATTTAGCCCATTTCTTTCTGTAATCCCTCATAACCCGTTGTCGGATACGTTCCCGGGAATCGGCCTCATCGGGGTCATTACTGCCAAGAATGCATCTTTTGTTGTTGCATTCCCCGGGAGACGGTGAGGTATAGCACTCACAGACAGGACATTGGTCAGCAAAGATCTCAACGGGTGTCATCAGAAAAATCAAAACAGTGACTATCCATAGAGGTCTGGAGGAATACTGCATTTCCAGGAGCCTTGCTGTTATTACAGACCACCAAAAATAGCAGTATATGAAGTGAGTGGGAGTTTAGGCTTGCATTCCGTTCTATAAAAAAGCCTGCCAGTGGCTGACAGGCTGGTGACCAATTATTCCTTATAAAGTGTTTTTTTAGGTCCGCCACTTTCACCTGGCCATCTTGAGCCGCCTATAGTATCGGCATAAGGGAAGAAGGCGTTGGCATCCAGTTTCCCTGCCAGTGTGATCTTGCGATCGAGGAAGATAGGGGTCCAAAGATGAGCCTTGGCTTGACTCTTCATGGGCAGAAGTGTGGCAATAGGATCCCAGGGACTCTCATTGAGTTTCAGCTCACAATCCAGCTCTTCGATATGAGCCGTGCCGAACTTACTGTATACCTGTACGACGTGGGGAGGGTAATCAAACTCAGTACTCATCACGTCGACAGAGCGGGCGTATTTCAGCCACCATTCATTGGTTTCAAATTCTTCAGGAGCAGCGGTCGCAGACGCTGGTGGAATATTTCCGGCACCCGTCGCTTTGCCTGAAAACTCCAGGAAGGTGTAGCCCTGGTGAGTCAGTTTGGCGGTAACCTGATCAATGAGTCGATAGTATTGGGTGGTGGCAGGAAACTTGGGCTGGCCCCAACGTTCCTGACTGCCGAACACTGCGGCTTCCTGATCAATGCCGATCGCAAGAGTATATTCACCTTCTGTACCGTTATAATCAGCGTCGACACTGATGACGTAACCGTACTCAGGTTCATTCAGTACCGGGAAGTTGTAGATGGTGATATTGACGGTGGGGTTTTTACCGGGGGTGATACCCGGGGGTAACAGCTTTTCAATACAAGCAGGATCCGTGTTGTATTTGATTTTCAGTAGGGGCCAGTTGGCTATTTCACCCGGGTTGGTCAGTGGGCCTTGTGATTCTGAACTCATAGTATTTTCCTCTCTTCTTTTTTTGTTTTATTCCCATCGCCTTTCAAGTTGCTACGTTGTTGTCAGCGTTCGCTCACCCCGATCACCTACTATTCGTAGGCTCACGGGACTTCGCTCTCTTGCCGCCTAGTAGCAACTTGAAATCCAATGGGTATAGAGCTTATTGGCTGACGATCAGGCGTTCTCTTTCGGTGTATTCTCTTTCCTGGATTGCCGGTGTTTCAGGCTTGGCGTAGAACTGTTCGAACCATTTACGGTATTGCCCTATGGGGCCATCACCTTCACAGAGAATAGGTTTTTCCTTGTAGATTTTGTGCTCCCAGATAGGAATATCCTGATTCACCTGGTGAACAATCTCGTCTCGAACACCATGGGCATAGAGCACGTTCATATCGGTTTGATCTTTGGGCAGGGAGAACACAAATCGCATATGAATGCTTTGATCATCGATGGGTGTGATCGTGCCCATCATGACAATCTCAAACATCCTCGTGAATCGTTGACCGGTCTGGCCAGGGCCGTTGTTGAATGAATAGAGGTGGGCAGGTTCCAGGTTGTCACCCGAACGATCCACAACACCGTTTTCATCCATCACATTCGTTTCATTGTCCATGATGGTGATGCGTTTATGTTTTTCATAAGTCACTTTTCCATCCGGTAAGAAGGGAGAGTCATGAACGGTCACAAAGTGAGCCAGGTCCGCTGCATTCTCTCCGGTTTCCTGGACAATGGAATTGATTGTCCACTCATAAACGTCAATCTCAGTCCAGTCCGGATGACCAAACTCTTCCATGACTTCCAGTTCAAACAGGGGCTCAATCTGCTCTGGGTGATACCAGGCCCAGATCATCTCGTTACGCTCTTCAACGGGGTAGCTTCGAATACAGGGTTTGTCTTTCACCTTGGGCGGGATACGCTTTGAATAAGGGATATCCTGCAGCATACCGGTTCCATCGAACTCCCAGGCATGAAAGGGACAGCTCACTGATTCCCCTTTGACGATACCACCATGGCCAAGATGTGCGCCCAGATGAGGACAGTGGGCATCCAGAACTTTGGCCTCACCGGATTCCGTTCTGAACAGCACCAGATCTTTACCGAAATATTGCAGGGGCTTTACATCACCGGGCTTTAGGTCTTTGGAAAGTTCAACACAATACCAACCGTAAGGAATGGGTTTGTTGTATCGCTTGTTCATCGCATGTCCTTTCTATTATGAAAAATTCTTCATCGTTGTTTATTGTCAGACGTGATGAAAAATTGTTTCAGTCAGCTAGGAGCCTGTCGGACTCAGGCCGAAATTGTTTTAAGTCCGACAGGTTCCTGAGGCTGTTTATTTTTATTGTCCACTGATGGCTTTCACAACTCAGGGCTTTAATCAGGGTTTATTGATATTGGTTTTGACGATCAACTTTTTAAAAGCAACCGAGTTATGGTCGGTTTCATCTTTTTCCGGCTCAAAAGCCAGCTCAGCATCAGGAAATCTTTTGAACAGTTCTGACATGGTCAGGTAAAGCTGTCTTCGAGCCAATGCCGCGCCGATACAGAAACGGGGGCCATAGCCAAACAGTACGTCCGGATCAAATTTGCGGTGGATATCAAACTTCTCCGGCTCATCGAAATACTCAGAATCGTAGTCTTTCAGGTGAGGCATCATCAGAATCATCTGACCTTTTCGAACCTGTTGTCCAAGGACTTCCATATCATCCTGTGCGTACCGGGCAAATCCCATTTTTGAATTTTGAGCCCAGCGCATGATTTCGGTAAATGCTTTGGCAAAGGACTCAGGTGACTCCAGGGCTTCAACGGCTTGATCTTTATGCTTCAGCAGTGCGTAAGCACTCCACTGCTGGGCGACCAGTGTGGTATCTGCACCGGCACCTATCAGGGCCAGAATCAGCGTAATGATGTCCCATTCCTGAAAGGCAGGGTTCTCTTTCTCTACCTGAATCAGGGCACTGAGGAAGTCATCCTGTTGGGGGGCTTCCCGGCGTTCAGCAATCACTTGTTGGATGATATCAATCGCACGGTTGCTGTCTTCCCGGGCTTTTTCACGACGCTCTTCGGAAATGGTGGCGTTCCAGGCTTCTGTGAAGGTCGTGACAACCGGCTTGAAATCTTCCCAGTATTTTTCAGGGATTCCGACCATTCGGGTGATGGAGATGAAGGGAATGTGATTGGAAATTTTCTCGATGTAATCAAAGCTCTCGGGTTCACCTACGTCATCAAACAGTTTAATTACATCTGGCTCGATTCTTTTCTGAATCGCATCGACCACATTTCTGGAGAATGCCGGGGAAGAGACTTTTCTGATCAGACGGTGGTGATCTTTGTCGGCTACCAGACTATGGCCGATCATGGCTCGCTCAAAATTAGTCCATTGCTCTTCAGGCGGGCGGCCAGGAGCGAACTCCCAGTCATAGAAGTCAGAGGAAAGGTATTCAGTACGCCAGCATTCCATGATGTCTGGAATCTGGGTCATGATCCACGCCTGCCAGGGAGAGTACCAGACCAGTCGGCCTCGTTTTTTCAGCTCCATGCACTGAGGAATGGGGTTTTCGCAGTACTCTTTGGAATGGGGGTTGTAGACTTCCTCAATCGGAGGCAGTGCTTCTTCAGGTGTGTCTGCTGATATTTTGCGGATGTCTACACTGACTGTTTCAACCGCGTCTTCTACCAGTTCCATACTCGTTCTCCGCATCATTCTTGTTGTTATTTGTAGTAATGAGTTGTCCCGCTTTTGATCAGGAAACTCATGTTGATGAATTGGGTTAACAAACTTTGAAAGTAACCGTTGTGAAAATTTATACAGTGGTGTAAGTTTTAAATCAAGTGTCTTATTAGTCAGTTGTAAAATAATTGGCTCTGGATACTTTATTTCTGTGAATACTTCAGACTCTGGGAGCCAGTACTCAATCGGTACAGGTGATTGCTGATGACCAGTCAATTTTGAAAAAGGTCGCCTGATGGACTTTGATCAGTAGGTATCGAAGTAATTGGGATCAGGGACTTGGAAAGGCTGTGGAGAATAATAAGAATGAAAGACTTTAAAGGCAAAGTCGCGGTGGTAACAGGTGGCGCCAGTGGTGTCGGGCGTGCTTTGGCAATCGCTCTGGCCCGGGAAGGGGCCAAGGTAGTGGTCTCGGATGTTGAAGTAGGTGCGCTCGATAGTGTGATCAGTGAGATTACCGCTTCGGGTCATGAATGCTTCGGTCAGAAGGCGGATGTGACGGACGGTGAGTCCATGAAAGCATTGGCGCAGGCGACCCTGGAAAATTACGGTGCCATTCATCTGGTTTTTGCCAATGCCGGAGTGGGTACCGGTGAAGCTGGAATGATGTGGGATTACGATGTGAATGATTGGGAGTGGGGGTTCAGGGTTAATACCTGGGGCGTTATTCATTCTATTAATGCGTTTATGCCCAAGCTGGTGGAACAGAATGAAGAGGCTCATTTTGTTGTGACAGGCTCCGGTAATGGCGCTTTTCTCATGATGCCTAATACTCCTATCTACACAGCAACGAAGGCAGCGGTTCAGGCAATTACTGAAAACTTACACTACCAATGCCTGATGTCTCAGTCGCCGGTCAAGGTCAGCGCACTGTTTCCGGGCCCTCATGTAGTCAACAGCGGCATTTTTAACTCAGAGCGCAATCGCCCTGATGATCTGCCTATGGATCCGGATAAGCCCGATTCCGGGATATCGTCAGTGGATGACATGAAAACGATGATGGCTGAATACGGTCGAACATTGGAAACCACCGAGCCGTCAGAGGTAGCAGAGTTTGCCTTGCAGGAGCTTCGTAAGGACAAGTTCTGGATTGCGCCCACCAGTGAAAAATCCAAAGCGGCCTTCAGACAAAGAGCCGACTCTATCCTTAACTGTACTAACCCGACACCGCCCGATGTTCTGTGATTGATCAGGGCAGATTGAGTCTTTAGTCTTTATAGCCCGGAATGTCATACAAGATGTATGAGGATGCAGGCACCTTGAGTCTGCTGAAGTAGTTGAGTGGTTAATTCGACATTCTATGAAATTTCCGGGCTAGTTGTGATGCTTGTTAAGCAAGTGCTGGATGAAGAGTGAATTTAGAAACGTAACAATAGTTATGTAAAAACAAGGTTTTACGGATTCAAGGTGCAGCGTTAAGTTCAGTGATCATTTATTTATTGCGCTGTTAATGAGTCGTTAAGGTTGAAGCTGGTTTTTGATGACAGGGGCTTTCAAAACAATTCGATTCAACGTAGATAATTAGATTTCAGGACAATACAATCATGCCTGATTTTCAAGCTTAATGATCTCTGAACACAATATACATTCTTCAAGAACTGAGCCTGGATAAACACCAGAAAAAGCAGACATCAAGAGGTTTTATCATTGACTGCACAACCCATTGGTCGTCGTGAGCGGAAAAAACAAGCTGTCAGAGAAAAAATCTGTCAGGAAACTGTTGAGCTGATCAGGCTGAATGGTATTGAAGGCACCACGATCGAAGATATCTGCGAGAGAGCGGATATTGCCAAGAAGACATTTTATAACTATTACCCTTCAAGGCATGATCTACTCATTCAGGTCTGTCAGTCTGATCTTTTGTTAAGAACCCGTAATAATGTTGAAGGGGCTCTTTTGCATTGTCAGGGGCTACAGCAGGGGTTGAAGTACATCTTCAGTGAAATGCAGAATAACATGGCTCAGGCAGATCGACTTGAAAGGGAAATGGTTGATTATCTGATCATTAATATATCGAACAATAGAACCCAGAGTGCGAATCAACTGAATTTTATGAACGAGTGCTTTCAAGCGTTGTATGAAAGTAACAAAGCCGACATTAAGCCCGGCCTTAATATCGGTTTCTGTTCGGAAATAACCGTGGGTATGATTAATGCCATGATAGTTAATTGGTTAAATGATGAAAGTTATGATATCAAGACCAACCTGGATCGCTTATTGAATTTTATGCTGGATAGCTTGCTGGAAAATCAATATGAAGAATGTGAAACAGCAGTATAAAGAGAAAACCTGTTGAAACATTCTGAAGGAAGAATACTTTCTTATTGATACGTTTTAAACTCCAGCCATTAAAGTGCTTCAATGGCTGGAGTTGTTTCTTAAAAAAACAAGCTTAATGACGGTGCTGTAATAACATTCCAGTCCAGAATGACTTCCCTTCTGGCAATCTTCATTTCACCATTGACCAGTCTCAGTTGATCTTCTCTTTGTGCGGTATAGAGATAATTGTCCTTCTGATGCCTGCTGTAGGAAAGCATCAGATTACTGTACACCTTAAACTCATCAGGCTTTGAATCAGGCAGCACTTCGATATTACTGACAAAGCGTCGTGTTCTTGCAGGAGGGTTATCTGTCCAGGAATTCTGTTTAAACGCTCTCATCACCCGGACTGACAGAATCAACAGGTTCTCATCCCTGAGAGGGGTGTCCAGGCCCTGGCTCAGTTCCTGCCCTACATCCAGAAAAGCTTCAGTCTCTTTTTTCTTAGGGTCGGCAAATGCCGCGTGGCGGCCAGGTATTCTGTAGATGATGTCTTCTGTCAGAAGCCCCAGCCATTGCTGGTACTGTCGGTTATCCAGCATCCGGGCTTCTCTGAAGTAGAATTGCTCAACCTGACTGATCAGCTCAAGATTAATCGTTGACATGTTATTTCTCCCCCTGTTCTAGACGATTGCGCCACTGCAGGTAGAACTCCCGGGCATAATGTTCATCAAAACAGTTGCCTACTGATCCGGGAAGCTCCGGGTGGGGAGCGGCTTCACCCAGGCCCAGCCCG
Source organism: Endozoicomonas sp. (assembly GCF_051008435.1). GTDB lineage: Bacteria > Pseudomonadota > Gammaproteobacteria > Pseudomonadales > Endozoicomonadaceae > Endozoicomonas_A. The sequence continues at coordinate 12,086 of NZ_JBPCXO010000096.1, forward strand.
TAGTAAAAAGTACGATCATCCGTAAAATCAATATTGCTGCCGGTATACTGTTGTGACCAGGCTTCGGAATCTTCCCCCTCCAGTAATCCACCCGGGCCAAACATCATGGTGTAATTAAGTCGTAACTTTTCCTTGATGTGGTCAGGGGCATTTTTCTCTATGACAAACCAGGACCAGAATTCCGTTTGTCCGGGGCCTCTTGGGTGGCTGGTTCTCAGCGACATGTTGGGCCATAAAAACGACAGGTTTGGAAAAACGCTGTAACTCGATTCTGCAGTTTTTCTCACTTGACAATCAGGTTGCATCCAATAATTCAAATTTCCCAGCATGAGATTTGAGTGATTCCGTAGGCTCCCGTTTACCAAGATCTCGCCCCGCCATATGCCTAC
>NZ_JBPCXO010000097.1:0-2778 GCF_051008435.1 Endozoicomonas sp.
TAGAACGAGTCGAATTATTCGATGGATTCGTGAGAATAGTTGACCTATTTAATCGAATTCATCGAATAATTGGGCCGTTCTTTCTGGAATTTAGGCCGAAATAGGCTTAAGTCCGACAGGCTCCTAGCCCTTATTGTTCTTTGCCGGCCCTGGATCTGATTGAGCTGCCGGGTTCCTGGAAAGCCTGAAAATGGATCAGACTGAACACCATTCACTCAGGCTAATAGATAAAAAATAGAGCAGATTTCTTATTTGTGAATGTCACTTCCGAAATTTAATAACAATTTGTCATTTTCTGATGAGTTGTTATTAAAGGAATTGATACTTTTCCCTGATTTTTTAAGGGTTTTTCCAGTCTGATCAATATTTTTAATTATATTTTATGCACGATGGTTTTATTTTCTGTCTGAAAAGGCCCTGCTCCTTAATTAGCAAGGGTTACATAACAAAAAAAACAAATATTGCGTTAAACCCTGATGCCTCATTGTTGTTCCCGGCGCTAGTCTTGTAGCTCACAGTTTTAGTTTTATAGTCATCTAATAATGAGGAAAAGACAGAAATGAGAATTGCGATGTCGGCGCTGCTGAAGATTGCAGCCATTGCTTCACTGGGCTTCTGGTGGCTTTGGTTGTTTATTGGAACCGCGTATTACTATATTTTACAGGGAGATTCTCTCTGGGGGTCTGCACAGTCTGGTGCAGGCATTGCACTGACTATCTTTGTTGCAGGCATGCTGAGCTGCCATTTGTCTGAGGTGTTGGTACCCGTTGAGGAATAGTATTCCTTCAAAGATGTATTAGGGGCAGTCATGGTGCAAGCTCACCTTGCATGATCCGCCCCTGAAAAGCTTTTAAAGTTTCATCGTTAAAGCTGCTGCCAGATTTCTGGCCGCCCTGATAAGATTCTCTTTTCCTTTCTTCAGTGCCTGCTCCAGGGTGACTGCTCCGTGTACCACAGGGAATAAGGCATCAATCCCCTGTGAATAAACAGCATCAACTCCCTGACCTACGGATCCGGCCAGTGCCACCACCGGAAGATCAGCGGACTTGGCGATACGGGCCACTCCCACAGGAGTTTTGCCCTGTGCTGTCTGGCCATCAATACGGCCTTCACCTGTGATGACAAGGTTGGCCCCTTTGACTTTTTCAGCCAGGTCAACAGCGTCCATCACAATTTCAATACCGGGCTCCAGTCGGGCATTGAGATAGCCCAGCAAGGCAGCGCCCATACCTCCGGCAGCTCCAGCACCAGGAACATCGCGAACGGAGACACCGAGGTCACGTTCCATGATCAGGGCATAATGCTCCAGGGATTGGTCGAGTGCTTTCACCATTGCTTCTGTAGCCCCCTTCTGAGGACCAAAAATAGCTGAGGCTCCGTTTTCGCCGGTCAGAGGATTATCGACGTCACAGGCTGCAATAAACTCAACGGATTGCAGGCGTTGATCCATTTTAGTGGTATCGATCCTGCAAAGGTTGTGTAACTGACCACCGCCGTAGAGCAGTTCCTTGCCGTGGTCGTCCAATAAACGAACGCCCAGGGCCTGCATCATACCCGCTCCGCCATCATTGGTGGCACTGCCGCCAATGCCGACGATAATTTTCTCAACACCCATATCCAGTGCACTGTGGATCAGCTCCCCGGTACCGTATGTGGTAGCAATCATTGGGTTACGATGTTCAAGGCTTACCAATTCCAATCCAGAGGCTCTGGCCATTTCGATGACAGCGGTTTTACCGTCACCCAGGACACCTAACTCTGCCTGAATCTGGTTACCCAGAGGACCCGTCACAGGGACTTCTATGAGGCGTCCACCGGTGGCATCAACCAGCGACTGGAGGGTACCTTCTCCACCATCAGCAACAGGTACCTTGACGTACTCTGCATCAGGAAGAATCTCTTTAAAGCCAGTTTCAATTGCTGAGGCTACCTGAGCGGCGGTCAGACATTCTTTAAAGGAATCGGGGGCAATGACAATTTTCATCAGACTTTACTCTTCCCTGTCAGGCGATCTTCAGGATGCCGTAAATAATGGTAGACGTCAGAGCCATACTGAAACCGATCAGGGTTTCGTAGGGAACTGCCTTCAGTCGCTCGCGAATATTCATGCCGACACTGCCTCCGGTAGCGTGGAAAAAGCTGCCGTGGGGCATATGGTCAAGAACTGTTGCACCTGAGTGCATCATGGCTGCTGCACCCAGTGAGGGAATACCCAGAGCCAGAATAATAGGTCCAAAGACATTGGAAGCAACTGCTGTACCAGCTGTGGTAGAAGCTGTAGCCGCTGACATCATCATGCCACTGAAAGGTGCCAGCAGGTAAGCGGGCAGTCCGGAAGCTTTCAATAGCTCGACCAGAGAGTCGCTTAAGCCTGAGTTGGCGATAATACCGGCCAGTGTACCGGTACCGATCAGCATGATGGCAACACCGCTCATGCGTTGCAGACCACCAATGGCGAAAGTGTTGATGTCCTTGAAGCGACCCATGGCCAGGGCACCGGCTGCACCACCCAGTGGCAGGGCAATCATTGGGTCAATGGCAATACCTGCAATGGGGCGAAGTGCCAGCATAGCAATAGCCACCAGGGGCGCAGTGAGAGCAGCCAGCAGGCCTGGACGACGGCTGTCAGTCGTCTGGTCTACCAGGAGTTCAGGGGTTTGAAACAGTATTGAGTAATCTATGATTATCTATCATAATCTCACACTATGGATAAGAGATTAGTCAAGATTGGTGAAGCAGCTCGCTTGCTGGGTACTGACCACTCAACATTGAGGAAGT
>NZ_JBPCXO010000098.1:0-5586 GCF_051008435.1 Endozoicomonas sp.
AAGCGGAACAATTATGAACACAAGCTGATGCTGTAGATTAGACTGCAAAGTGTATGAAAACTGTACTCTCTTACCAAAAGTACAGCCTGCTCGCTCATTACCTCAAAGTTAAGCGGGACTTAAGGGCAAGGTGCACCCATGGCACACAAGTTGGTACTGTCCCAAAGAGTGTCAGAAAGAGGCATCCGCCATGGGTTATCTTGACCTCTTATTCAGTACCGACTGTAGATGGAGGGTTACTCTGTTGAGTCGGGGAGGGATCATGCAAGGTATTGAGTTTGAGCTACAGGGTCAGCTATATCTGCTATGGATGGCTGAAGGACAGCCAAGAAAAGCACTGATAAGAAGAAGATCGCAAGTCACGATTGGGAACGATCAGGATCCATTGGGTGCGCTAAGGAGAAAATCGTCCTCTTCCAGCATTCCTGAATCCGATGAAGCAACAGACAATACGACTACCGCGCCTTCTTGTTGCGGTGAAAAAATGTACCCATCCAACTATAAAACTTTGCTGGTGATGACCGGTCTTTTTAAGGCTTTGCAAATCACTCAAACCACTGCCCGTTATTGAGAGTATTGAAACAACCCGTTGTGAGGTAGAGTGACTGTTTTGAGATTAGTCATCCGGATGACCACTAGAAAATGATCGGGCTAAGAAAAATTCATTGTGCCATCTCTGCTACCGTATCCATGTTTCTGGCGGGTTGTGTACAAGTGCCAGATACATCGGCCTTCAAAGCTTCAGCAGATTTTCCCGAGTTCAAACAGGAAAGCTTTGAGGAATATGTGCAGTCCACCAGGGGCTGGTTGCGTGAAAACAGAGCATTTACCACGGACAACCCTGAAGTAGAACTGGATGCCAATGCCCCGTTTGAAATCAAGCCACTAAAGCAGGGTAAAAAGCGAAAAGGCATATTGCTGGTGCATGGTTTGGGTGACTCTCCGTATTCCTTTGTAGATCTGGCCCCCGCCTTGGCTAAACAGGGCTTTCTGGTGCGCGTGGTGCTTCTGCAGGGTCATGGTTCTAAACCTGCCGATCTGATCCCCGTTACCATGGAGTCCTGGCAGGAGTTGGTCGAATATCAGGCTAAACAATTACAGGGCGAAGTGGATGAACTCTGGCTAGGCGGTTTCTCCACAGGAGCCAATCTGGTCACCAGTCTGGCTCTGCAGCAGGAGGAGGATGTTAAAGGGTTATTGTTGTTTTCTCCTGGTTTTAAGCCCAAAAGTGCCATGGTGTCACTGGCACCTTATCTGGCCAAGATTAAAGACTGGGCGGATATCGATGAGACAGAGAATTACGTTCGATATGACTCTCTGGCTGTGAAGGGTGCTGGAGAATATTACAGAACCAGCAAAAGGGTGCGTAAAGATCTTGAGGCTACTGCGTTTGATCGACCTGTGTTTATGGTGATGAGTGAGTACGACAGCGTGATCAACTCTGAAGGTGTTCTGGAGCTGTTTGAATCACGCTTTACCCATCCGGACAGTCGATTTATCTGGTATGGCAATGACCCTGAATCCGAAGATCCAAGGGTTTCAGTACTTGAGGCTCGCATTCCGGAGCTGAGGATCAGTAACTTCTCCCATATGGCACCGCTGTTTGTTCCCGGGAACCCCTACTACGGAAAAAACGGCAGTTATCGTATGTGCAATAATGGACAGTTAGGGAAGGCTGCTAAAAACTGTCCGATTGCTGAAGAAGTCTGGTACTCGGCCTGGGGTTACCGGGAGAAGGGAAAAACCCATGCCCGCCTGACCTGGAATCCATACTTTGATGAGCAAATGTCACAAATCAACCAGATATTTAAGAAGCACTCAGAACAATAAACATTCAAAAAGTCTTTGTGGCTCCTGACACGGCAAAAATGCTCCCTTCGTCGAATAACTTTCCCCTGTAGCTCTTATGGTCAGTTTGTAGAGCTGACTATTAAGAGCTCTTCAAACGATCACTAAATTGAAACCATATATTCATTTTCTGTGGGTTGACACACTTTCTCGATATCTATTTAATCTATTTCGAGACAAAAGTGTATCGAAATAATCTTTTTTGATTCACGAAGCGAAGGGTAGAAAACCCTGATAGATACGAAGGGAGATGTAGAGTTTGGCTGACAATAAAAACGACATTTCACGTTTTCTGATGCAGGCTACCCTTGGCGCAGACAGGAAAACCATTGAACATGTTCAGACGCTTGGTAAAGAGCAGTGGTTGAATCAACAGCTTCAGGCACCGGTTGATATCAAGGAAGGGTACGAGTTCAAGACGACTGAAATCTGGCGATATTTCCGTAATAAATTGAAGAAAGCACATGGTGAGCGAGCCATCAATGGCGACGGTAATGATCCAGCGCTTCCTTATGAATGGTACTTCCAGATGGCCTGGTGGGACCGGGTTCTTTCTGCCAGTTATGACAGTGACAACTTGTTGAGACATCGAATAGCTCAGGCCCTGAGTGAAGTTCTGGTGGTTTCGCAGAACTCGCAGCTGGATCTGGATTCGGTGGCTTTAGCCAACTACTACGATATTTTCTATCGTCACGCATTTGGCAGCTATGCAGACATTCTTGCGGAAGTTTCTCTTCATCCCTGCATGGGCTTCTACCTGTCTCATATGAACAACCGTAAAGCGGTGCCCGAGAAGCATATTCACCCTGATGAAAACTACGCCAGGATGAAAACTACGCCAGAGAGATTATGCAGCTGTTCAGTATTGGGCTTTTCGAGCTGAACCGGGATGGCAGTCGTAAGAAAGATAAGCAAGGACAGGATATACCCACTTACGATAATCGAGATATCAAAGAGCTGGCGCGGGTTTTTACCGGTCTGAAAGCCGCCAGTTACGACTTTGAGTGGCGTACTTCATTCTTTGACTTTCACGGTACACAAATCGATTTCGACGACAGTGTTAGTAAAACTTACAAGACGATCCCCTTTGTAAATATGGCTCGTCCCATGGTTGTGGATGAAAAGTATCATGACCGTGGAAACAAAGAACTGCTGAACGGACACATCAAACTGCCTGGAGGAGAGAACGGACAGAGAGAGGTTCGGAAGGTTTCGCGACTGTTGGTTTCTCACCCCAGTGCTGCACCCTTTATTGCTCATAAACTGATCCAGCAGTTGGTCACCTCTAACCCCAGCCCGGAATATGTGAAAGCTGTAGCTGAGAAGTTTGGTTCAGAAGGCGATATGAAGGCGACTATCCGGGAGATTCTGACCCATCCGGAGGCATCTAAGCCCATGAAATTGAAGGTGCCTCTCTTCAAGGTCACCCAGCTGCTGAGAGCCTTTGATATCAATACGCCTGAGCGCAGGCCATGGATGATAGGCACGGACATCAAAGAAACCACTGCTCAGCTGCCCATGGCTGCGCCAACGGTGTTCAATTTTTACAAACCCGATTACACACCTCATGGCCCAATAGAAAAATCCGGACAGGTGGCACCAGAATTTGAGTTGCTCAACTCAGCGACTTCCGTTGCCTGGATCAACATGATGTACAACTGGTTCTTCGGTGAGTATTACCCGGTGGTTTCCACCGAGATCAGTAGCTCACGTAAGAATGTCCCTGAACTGGATGAAGATAATCTTTTTTCAGATAGCAGAAGCCGAATGAGACCCGATTTCCGCTACGAATTTCAGCTGGCCAGACAGAAGCGATTTGATGATTTGATCGCCCACATGAGTACCGTGCTCTGTGGTACCGACAGATGTCAGGTGAAAGATGAAATTAAAGAGACCATTTCCCAGTATCCGGGAGAAGCTGCCTATGTGGTTCAGACCGTAGCGTTCATGATTGCTATCTCCCCGCAGTTTGCCATTCTGGAGGCGTCAGCATGAAAAAGAAAACGGTGAATCATTCAAGACGGAATTTTTTGAAGAATTCAGGACTGATGATGGCCGGTTCAAGCCTGTTATTTTCAGGGGTCAGTGGTTCAGTGATGGCGGCGGGACAGTCAACCAGTCGTAACAAGGCTCTGGTCTTTATCATGCTGGATGGCGGTAACGATAGTTTTAATATGCTGGTGCCTACTTCCTCTGATGATTATCGTGACTACCAGCGTAGTAGTGGCAATCTGGCACTGGAGAAAAAAAGCTTACTGAAACTGCCAGGGTATTCTGACAAAAACAACAAGGACTTTGGCTTGCACGGTGCCATGCAGGAAGTTCAGAAGCTTTTTGATGACAAAAAGTTGTCGTTTATTGCCAACATTGGACCTATGATCGAGCCAGTGACTAAAAAATCATTTAATGAAAGTACCGCTCAATTACCGGTTGGTTTAATGTCGCACTCGGATCAGTTCCGTCACTGGCAAACCTCCCGTCCGGGTGAATCGTGGTTGGTTTGGTGCCTTTGCTGACAAGTTACAGGCCGGAGCTTCTGACAGCCAGTTGCCTATGAATGTCTCTATGACCGGCAGTAATGTGATGCAGGATGGTCTGGATAGGACCAGTTATGCCATTACCGATAAAGGCAGTGTGGGCATGGTGTTCAAGGATTCAGAATCTGCATCTGATATGACCATGCAGTATTTCAACCAACTGGTGGAAGCCGGCGTTGATAGCATTCTGAGTCGATCCTATAAAGATCCATTCAAGCAGACTTATGCTTCTTTCACTCGCCAGGCCCAGAAGCATCATGAAACCTTCAGTCGAGCCACCCGAGATATCAGGGTCAGAACAACGTTTTCTGACAAAAAGCTCTTTCGTGACTTGAAAATGGTAGCCAGAACCATCAAAGCGGCTGACCGTCTGGGTATGCCTCAGCAAACTTTCTTCCTGCGTTATATCGGCTGGGATCACCATGATGAACTGCTGAAAAATCATGAGCGGAAACTGAAAATTGTCAGTCAGGCCATGTCTGAGTTTCAGCAGGCTCTGGAAGAGCTGAATGTTGCTGATCAGGTCATTACCTTTACGGGTTCTGATTTTGGCCGAAGCCTGACGTCTAATGGCAATGGTACGGATCATGGCTGGGGCGGAAACACCATGATTATGGGTGAGAACATTCATGGTGGGCAAGTGCTAGGAGAGTATCCATCACTGGCTTTGGGTGGTGAACTGGAAGTCAGTGATGGCATCCTGATTCCAAGCACGTCTACGGGTCAGCTCTATGCGGAACTGGCCATGTGGTTTGGCTTGAAAAAGCAGGATTTACCCAAGCTGTTTCCTAATATTGAAAACTTCTATTCTCTGTCCAGCGATACCTCGCCTCTGGGTGCAGTCAAACTATAATCCTCTCTTGATTGCGGCTGCATCAGTTTAAATAGATGCGGCCGTGAACTTTATGAACAAAAAAGCCTTTATGCCCGTAAGCTTTTTGCGTTTACGGTTATTACTTAGGATGTCTGTAATCGATCAGTAAATAACGAATAGAACAGGATTGATCAAATGGGCATCAGGCAAAACTTCCGTCGTTTAATGACGGGCTCAATTCTGGCAACCCTGTGTGTTTCACTCGATTCTGCAGTTTTTAGCGTTTGACGAAGGAAGATTCTTGTGGACTGCGGAACCAGTCTACTACTGTGACTCTTGTGCCAAGCCTGGCGAGGTACAATCAACATCACAGCAGCAGGCTGGCAG
>NZ_JBPCXO010000099.1:0-9104 GCF_051008435.1 Endozoicomonas sp.
TATCAATGGCTTCAATAGCCCTGGTTGAATCACCCAACTGATGTTTGATCTGTTCTGGCTGAGCGGCCAATCCATGAAAGCGGGCAAGCATGACCAGACAGGTCACGGCTGAATCCGAACTGCGTACGCCATCCATCGGTCGTCTACTCCCTGTATTATTTTATTAATCCTTTAATGGCAACTATTAGACGTCACACGATGTTTATAGTTCAAGAGAAACCGGTCACATTTTTAAACATTTGTATGAGAGATTACAGCTGAATGTCAGGATACTTTTGCCCACCTCCCTCTCAATCCGTTTTATCAAAGTACAGTCAGATAAATACTTTTAGGAATAAAAATATTTATCTACTATATTTAGTATCAATATATATCAGGAATGAATCATCATGGCCAAAAGCACTACGACCGTCACAATCGATGAGGCTTTACTACAACAAGCTCGTAATATGAATGTAAATATATCCGCTGCAGCAGAACATGGGCTCAGGGCTGAAGTCAAAAGCCTGGAGGAAGAGAAGCTGAAAAAACTCTACAGGAAAGCAGCCGCAGAATTGGATGAGCATGCAGAAAAGCACGGGCTGTTCAGTGACGGTATGAGGCTATTTTGATGAGTCAGTTCGATATTTGTCGCAATGCAGGCGATAGCATAGAGCAATATCCTTACTTGATTGTTCTGCAATCAGATCTTATACCCACCCAAAAGAGCCAAATAGTAGCTCCGCTGAGCCATTCAAGTCAGTTTGAACATGCATTGAGCGTTTGCCCTCAGGTTAAAGTGAACGGAGAACAATGGCTCATAATCATCCCTCAGCTGGCCTCGGTACCCGTCACAGCCTTAGGTGAACAAGTTGCTAATGTGGAATATGAGCGCAACAGTATCCTGTCCGCCCTTGATCGTATCTTTACTGGCTTATAAGATTACCCACTGCCTTTGGGTGACTCAAAGGACGAGCCACCCAACAAACTATAAAGCAAGGTCAGGAATTAAAAACCCCGGTTGAAAGGTACCGATCCCCACGATCACAGATAATGCAAACAATAGTGGCATTTTCCACTTCTTCAGCCAGCCTCAAAGCTCCAGCCACAGCCCCTCCGGAGGATACTCCACAGAAGATACCCTCTTTTGTTGCCAGGGTTTTCATGATTTCTTCCGCTTCGGACTGATTGATATCCATGACTCTGTCTACACGACTCTCATCGAATATTTCTGGCAGGTATTCAGGCTGCCAGCGACGAATACCTGGAATACTGGCACCATCAGCCGGTTGCAGGCCAATAATCTGGATATCCGAATTTTGTTCTTTCAGGTATCTGGACGTTCCCATAATGGTGCCCGTAGTGCCCATGGAACTGACAAAGTGGGTTACTTCTCCACCGGTCTGCTGCCAGATTTCAGGGCCCGTACCCTGGTAATGCGCCAGCGGATTATCCTGGTTGGCAAACTGATTCAGGACTTTACCCAGCCCTTCCTTTTCCATTTCTAAAGCCAGGTCTCTTGCGCCTTCCATACCCTCTTTCTGACTGACCAGTTTGAGTTCAGCACCATAGGCAGCCATAGCCGCCCTACGCTCTTCACTCATGTGATCCGGCATAATCAGAATCATTCGATAACCCTTGATCGCCGCCGCCATGGCCAACGCTATGCCAGTATTGCCACTGGTTGCCTCGATCAGGGTGTCTCCTGGGGAGATCGATCCGGCAGCTTCAGCCTCGGCAATCATGGAGAGCGCCGGTCGATCTTTGACTGATCCAGCAGGATTATTCCCTTCCATCTTCAACAGAATGGTATTGCCTTGTCCAGCAGTCAGCCTTTGTAGCCGAATCAGCGGAGTATTGCCTACCAGGGACTCGATTGTGGGGTAATCCATAACTCTCCTTAACAAAAGACTCTTAACCAAAACTTCCAAAATGTACGTATAACTCTTATGATGCGTCAAGGGTCTGTCCGAGCCTATCGGTCTGCCATAAGGTTCAGTAGAGCGAGAAAGATTGTCCAATACACTTGTGCGAATAGTTGACCTATTCAAGCCAGTTTATTGGACAATATGGCCGCTCTTTCTGGACTTTAGGGCGACCCGTATAGGCTCGGGCAGGCCCTCAGCATAAATGATAATAATCCAGTCTGTACAATGATTAATTATGAAAACAACTTCCCAGACTGTTCAGCGCAGAATTCTGGTTCTGGCAGTGCTACCAGGCGCTCTCATCTCTGTTCTAATGTGCAGCCTTTATCTATGGGCGCGATTTACCGAGCTTGATCAACAGCTGATTACCAAGGCTGAGGAAATGACTCGCAGGCTAGCGACGCTTGTAGTTTACTCCATGGAAAGCAGTGAGATGCAAAGCACCCAGGATCTGGCCATTCAGACACTGGATGATACGGATATCAGAGCAGTGAGCCTGTTGGACAGAAACGGCAAAGAATTACTTCATGCCGGTCCCAATCTGCTGCCTATCGGTATGGCCCAGCCGCTTCCCGGATCGGTTTCTCTTTACACCACACACGACACATTAAGGGCAATAGCCCCTATCGTTCGGCTCAATGGCGATTCGTCCGAAACCATTGGCTGGCTTCAACTGGAATACGCGTATTCAGAAACTCGTATCCAGAAATACAGAGCTACCCTACTGGGCATTATTTTGCTGGCTCTGGCCATCGGTGTCGCCTTCTCGCTCTGTATGAAGCTCTCCCGCTCTCTGTTCAACCCCATGCAATCCATTGCAGATGCGATGGATGAAATTGATGCACAAGATCTGAATAGCCGACTTGAAGAGTCTCCCAGGAGCATCTATGCCACCTTGGAACTGGCAATCAACAGGCTACTGGAAAGACTGGCTCACTCGAGAGAGGAGTTGCAAAGAAGCGTAGATCTATCGACCAATGAGCTGCAGGAAACACTGGAAACCATCGAGATCCAGAATGTTGAACTGGACCTGGCCCGTAAAGAAGCTCTGGAAGCCAGCCGCAGTAAAAGTGAGTTTCTGGCCAATATGAGCCATGAGATTCGCACGCCACTCAACGGCATTTCCGGATATACCGCGCTATTACTTGAGACAGAGCTGAAATCACAACAGAGAGAATATTTATCAACCATCGAGAAGTCCGCCCAGGGCTTGATGACCATGTTGAACGATATTCTCGACTTTTCCAGAATTGAAGCTGGCAAGCTGGAGCTGGACAACCAACAACTCAGCATCCGTGAAGTCATCGACGATGTCCTTGCCATTATGGCACCCGCTGCTCACCAGAAATCCCTGGAATTAGTCAGTTTTGTTTATGAAGATACGCCTGAAGAAATTATTGGTGACAAGCAACGGCTCTCCCAGATTCTGACCAACCTGGTCAGCAATGCGGTGAAATTCACCAATTACGGCAGCGTTGCCATTCGAGTCATGCTCGAACAGGTTGATGACTCCGATGTCCACATTCTCAAATTTACCGTCACAGATACTGGCTCAGGTCTGACTTCCGAACAACACTCTCGTATTTTCAAAGCCTTTTCTCAAGCTGATTCCAGCAGAACAAGACAAGCGGGAGGCACTGGCCTTGGGCTTGCCATCAGCAAAAGTCTTGTGGAACAAATGCAGGGCGAAATCGGTCTTGATTCCGATCTGGGCAGAGGCTCTACTTTCTGGTTCACCATCAGAACCCGGCCTGTAAAAGACGAGAATGTACTGTTTCAGCCTGAGCCCATACCCGGCTGCAACCATGTGCTGCTTTATGAATCTCAGGAACTCTCCAGACTGTCCATTGGACACCAGGCACAGAGCCTGGGTTTAAAGGTCACCTCATTTCAGTCTTTAATGGAACTGCAACCCTACATAGAAAAGCATAACAATCACGACCTTCTGCTATTAAGCCAGGGGGATGACCACCTGCAGCGCACCATCAGAATTGCCGAGAATTATCTTCAACAGAGTCCGGTACTCATTCTTGCCATGGCTGGCAGCAGCAAGCACCCGGAAAACTTGCCATCAGGCATTCACTGTCTGCTTAAACCCGTAGCCAGAAACAAACTGTTGCTGGCCATACAGGGGATGACATCGAAAACCTCACACGGCCCGGATGTCATGCAACCTGCAAAAGCGGTGTTCGAGAAGCAACTGGACATTCTGGTTGTCGATGACAACCCGGTTAACCTGAAACTGCTGGAAACCATTCTTTTGAAGATGGATCAGTCCGTAGCGACTGCCAGTAATGGCTTTGAAGCCATTGAACTCTGTCACCAGAAAACGTTTGATCTGGTGTTGATGGACGTTCAGATGCCCGAGATTGATGGACTTGAGACCACACAGCGGATCAGGAACATCAATAATATCTACAAACGCATTCCGATCATTGCCGTAACCGCTCATGCTCTGCCTGAAGAACGTAAGCAGATACTGCAAAGCGGTATGGATGACTATATGACCAAGCCGGTGAATACTCGCCAGCTGGTGTCTACTATCAGTCATTGGACAGGTAACTCGGTACAGGCACCGGATGAACCGGCAGAAGAGGGCTTGCCAGGGCAGGTACAACCAACATCGTCACCGGTTGATGAAGAGAAAAGCATTCAGCTTGCCGCAGGCAACCAGGCACTGGCGCGGGAAATGCTGGATATGCTGCTGGATGGTCTGCCTGATGATTTGAAAACCATAGAAGAAAGTTTTCGAAACAATCTCCATGACCCCCTGCTGGAACGTGTACACAGACTGCATGGTGCCAGTCGCTATTGTGCCGTACCCAAACTTCTGGAAGCCTGTCTGGAGCTGGAAACCAGTCTCAAACAAACCGCCCACCTGAACTCCCCCAATATCATTCATGGTGTTGAGGAAGTCATTAAAGCCATTAAAGAGCTTTTGGAATGGCAACTATCGAGGGAAGCCGAGGCCATAGCCTGATTGACTTTCCATTGTTCAGATATCGCCTGATGACCTTTGTTTGGCTGATCATTCAATCAAACAAGGGTCATGGGCGACATCTGTACCCCACTCTGCCTCTAATGGCAGACTGATGTAGCCTCTCACACACGAAAACCGAGGATCGATACCTCAATCCCAAAACAAAACACGATTTCTTTTTGGAGTTTTATCTACGACAGTGGAAGCGATGCTCGATCAATTCTCGAGAACAACAAAGGCCAGGGCGTGCTCAACTTCATCAGAAAGACTCAGATGAACGGCCTTGATTCCCCTCTCCTTTTGCAACTCCAGGGCATAACCCAAAAATCGCATATGAGGTGCGCCCAACTCATCACTGAACGTTTCCAGATGCTGAAAGGAAACCTTGCCAATACCGGTTCCCAGAGCCTTGGAAGCAGCCTCTTTTGCCGCAAACCGTTTGGCCAGCCAGGCTGCCTGCTGAGGATGAGACTGAAAGATCTCCAGCTCAGAATCCGTGAGAATGCGGCGAGAAAATGCTTCTGATCGCCGCTCCAGGATTTTTTTAAATCGCGCAATACTGGCGATATCCGTACCTATACCTGCAATCATTTATGGAGAGCAGCTCTCAGCATTAATGTCTTCATTTCTTTTACTGCTGTTTTCAAACCGGTAAAGAAAGCCCGACCAATAAGGGAATGACCAATATTCAACTCATTAATGCCATCGATAGCAGCAACAGGCTCAACGTTCTGATAATTCAGACCATGACCTGCATTAACAATTAATCCTTTGGACAGGGCAAATACGGTAGCTTTTTTCAGCCTTTCCAGCTCAGCTTCCATCGCTTCTGGTGCTTCGGCTTCGGCGTAGGCCCCGGTATGAAGTTCAATGACGGGAGCGCCCACTTCTGCAGAGGCTTCAATCTGAGCCAAATCGGGATCAATGAAAAGAGAGACTTCAATGCCAACCTTTGCCATTCGAGCACAGGCTGAAGCAATTGACGACCTATGCCCGACCACATCAAGTCCCCCTTCTGTGGTCAGCTCTTCGCGCTTTTCTGGCACCAGGCAAACCGCTTGAGGCAAAACCTCCTCGGCAATAGTGAGCATTTCTTCGGTGACAGCCATTTCCAGATTCATTCGTGTCTGGAGCACATTGCGAATCAACCTGACATCCCGGTCCAGAATATGACGGCGGTCTTCACGCAGATGCAGGGTAATACCATCAGCTCCCGCTTGCTCAGCCTCAATAGCGGCCTGCACCGGATCAGGATAGGTGCCTCCCCGGGCCTGACGGATAGTAGCGATATGATCAATATTCACACCCAGCAGGATGCGGTTGTGAGGAATCATGAGACAGACTTCTCCCTGATACGGAATAATTCCCGACTTTTAAGCGGTTTCTCTCCCAACAGGGGAGTCAGTGCCAGACGGGTTAAACGTTTATAACCCGGAAAATGCCGAGCGTTGTCAAAACGCCTCTCTGCCAGTGACAGTAGCAACTCTCCGGAAAAATAGCGGGACCGGTCTTTTTCCCTCAGGGTAAGAACAGGTAAAAAGCCCACCCCGGTCTTGAATTCATAGAGCAGACCAGACTGTATCTCAGCGCCTGATGCAGCATCCGAAGTAAACGACGGTGCATAGCCCGTCATTTCCAGAAGCTCCAACTCAAAAACTCTTAGCAGAGGTTGCACAGGTGCATCCGATGTCAGTTGCTCCAGTACAACACTGTACAGATCATACAGCCCTTCGATATGCTGGCCCGGCAAAACCGAGCGCATCAGCAACTCATTCAGATAAAAACCACAATAGAGTGACTTGCCTTTGAGATGAATAGCGGTTGCTGTTTCAAAACTGCTCAGGGTTTTCAGTTCTGACCGCCCCCGCCAGCTGACATAAAGCCGGGTAAAAGGCTGAACAGCCCAGGAGCGGGATTTGGCCTGGCGAACACCTCTGATGACCATGGCTATACGACCATGATCTTTCACCAGAAATTCAGCAATAACAGAACGTTCCTTGTAAGGCCTGCTGTGCAGCATCCAGGCTGCGCTCAATTCGTTCATCAGTCGAAGTCGTAACCCAGACTCTTCAGAGCCCTGTCGTCATCCGACCAGCCACCCTTGACCTTGACCCAGAGATTCAGCATCACCTTGCTGTCGAACATTTTCTCCATATCAATTCGGGCTTCCTGGCCAATCTGACGCAGCCTGGCACCTTTGTCACCAATGACAATGGCTTTTTGGCTGGTGCGCTCTACCAGAATCAGGCCACTGATGACCAGCAATGGTCCTTTCGGACGCATTTCCTGCTTGAATTCTTCAATCTCAACCGTCATTTCGTAGGGCAGTTCATCACCCAACTGACGCATAATCTTTTCACGAATCAGTTCTGAAGCCATAAAACGGGAGCTGCGATCGGTGACCTGATCTTCCGGGAAGAAATGAATGCCTTCCGGCATCAGATCATCAATCAACTTTTCCAGTTCTTTCAGGTTATTACCGTGCAGGGCTGAAACCGGAATAATGGCTTTGAAATCGGCCTTGCCTGCCACTTCCTGAAGAAACTGCATCAGTTCTTCTTTGCGTTCCTTGAGGCGATCTACCTTGTTCAAAACCAGAATAACAGGACACTTGGCATGACTCAGCTTAGTGAGTACCAATTGATCTTCTTCAGTCCAGTTCAGGCGATCCACAACAAATATAACCGCATCAACCCCTGTCAGGGCGCTGCTGGCAGCACGGTTCATATAACGGTTGATAGCCCTCTTTTCCACTTTGTGCATACCGGGAGTATCCACAAAAATGGTTTGTACATTATCTTCCGTCTTAATACCCAAGACCTGATGACGGGTCGTCTGGGGACGGCGGGAAGTAATGGACAGCTTCTGACCCAGAATATGGTTAAGAAGCGTTGATTTACCGACATTGGGGCGTCCGACAATAGCCACATAGCCACACCTTTCTTTCGCTATGGGCATTTGACCTTCAGATACTGCTTCAGATCCGGTCACGGCTGAGCTCATTGGCTGTCTACTCCCAGTTTGTCCAATGCAAAACGGGCAGCCTGTTGTTCTGCCCCACGACGACTTGGTCCCTGACCTTCACTGCAGATATCCAGGCTTTGCAGCTCACAGACGACAGTAAACACCTGATCATGAGCATCGCCTTCGATATTCAATACACGATATTTCGGCAAAGGATTCTGACGGGCCTGCAGAAACTCCTGCAAACGGGTTTTAGGATCCTTATTCTGCTGGTCAGTAATCGAGAGGCCTGCCAGTCGATCAGTAAACCAGCTGCGAATACGCTCACGGCAAGTTTCCATACCGACATCAAGATAGATGGCACCAATAATCGCCTCTACCGCATCTGCCAGAATAGATTCGCGACGGTAACCGCCACTCTTCAACTCACCTGAACCCAGTCGCAGACAGTCTCCCAGTTGGAATTCACGACCAATTTCGGCCAGTGTTGCTCCCCGAACCATTCGGGCACGAAGACGGCTGAGCTGTCCCTCCCGGGCATCGGGAAAGCGCTCAAACAGAGCTTCTGCGATGACAAAGTTAACAATGGAATCCCCGAGAAACTCGAGTCGTTCATTATTGCGGCTGCCACAGCTTCTGTGGGTCAGAGCCAGTTCAAGCCGGCTGCGATCAGAAAATGTATAGCCCAGCCGTCGCTCCAGCCGGGCAAGTTCATCAGTCTTCACTGAGATTTAGCGTTCCATTTATGTTCAAAAGTTAATATAAGATCAATGTTGTACATCAGGTGTAATCGGCGCTCATAATTAATTTCAATCGCTACCGACTTACCTTTATCCCGGAGAACTTTGGATTCTCCCTTGGCCAGTTTGATCCGATTGGTCAGAAGCCCTTTATTGAGCCATTCTCTGACTTGCGGTACACCAGCTTCCTCAACTCCCGGTTTGGTATCCAGAGAAGTCAACACTTTCGCAACGGCGTAATCATCCAGATAGATGGGCGCCACTTTGAAAGTCAACATGATCATAAAACCACCGACCAGTATAGCTACCAGCCAGCCCAAAGTACTCAGTCCTTTTTGTCTGCTTTTTGCAACGGTCATTCTCCCTCCCGCCTGGTTATTTTTATTGCCTAGGAGCCTGTCGGACTTATGCTTTCGAGCATAAATTTCAGTAGAACGAGTCGAATTATTCGATGGATTCGTGAGAATAGTTGACCTATTTAATCGAATTCATCGAATAATTGGGCCGTTCTTT
>NZ_JBPCXO010000100.1:0-13748 GCF_051008435.1 Endozoicomonas sp.
CAACTAAAGGGTGTGAGTTGTATATATACAGTCCATTCCAAAACCCATCGACAATTTCACTGTTGCTGATCGTAATATTGGCTCGATCCAGATACACACTTTCATTCTGGCGCCCTGAATACTGACTACCACCAAAACGAATTCTGGAATGCTCCAGTTTCGTGAAATTATCAACTACCGAATCGCCAAAGTAGACTCTATACCAATCCCCAGGCTGACCAACAGAAGGCCCATCACCATTCGTATCCCCACCAATATCATCCCGATAACTGGTGAAAATAATATTATTCTCTTCAGTACCTGTAGCATCCAGAACACCATTAACATTCAATGCCTGGCCAGAATTAAATTTAACTATGGCTCCTGGCTCTACTGTGAGGGTAATTCCGGAAGGCACGGTAATCGTAGAGGTGACTTTATGGATAGCATCAGCTTTCCACACAGTGTCTGCGCTCAGTGTTCCTCCATGGGTTTCTACTTCCATGGCCACTACTGGCATTGCCAGAAGAGTACCTACTGCTGCAATCGCCCACTGCTTTATGGATTGAATCCCTGCCACACTCATGCTGCGTCCCTGATAACCTGAATTATTATTTTTGTATAACGTTCAAACATGGGTAAGAAGACGGATACATCCTGCCCATGCGTAAAAAATTTATTGAAATTAAGGCTGATGGACTACTTCAACGCCCATGCCTGTCAATTGAGGAGTTTGCCCGGATCTAACCAGCTCTGATGTATCTTTAATCCAGTTGAATGGCAGGAAATAACCATCAATAGTTGGATAAAACTCATCATTCTCTAAAACCAGAACGTAGCTAAGACGATTTGCTTCACATATATTTTCAGAAGAACAGGCTATACCAGACACAAGCACAGACTTTCGACCCAGTAAACTCAACTGATCGTGTAATGCAGATAGCCTGACAAGGCCAGCATTTGATTTGAATGAATCCAGCTCAAACTCTGGCAAGTCATCCAGATGCTCTTGAAGGCTGGAAACCAGATCATTATCAGAAGGTAACTTGTCTTCCAATGTCAGAAGATTTATCTCGCTAACTTCTTCAGCTTGAAAGGAAGCATTGGGATAAAAGGGTTCCAGAGGCTCATTCAACCAACTTTCATAGCTGAAAGACTCATAATAATCCCGGTCAAATTGCACAGAATATTGAAGCAGCCTTTTCTCACCACGTAACATGGGTTTAAGATTGATGCGCCCCTGGGTTTCACGAGTTTGATCTTGCTGTAAAAACAATTCACCTTGAGACTCGACTTTTATCGAGTGCTGTTCAAAGGCAGTAGCTGGCAGGCTGACAAAAACAGCAGCCTGATCAAGATCTGCTGGAACTGGATTGGAAACCAGCAAGTTCACACTGTAACTGCCTTCATAACTGACATTGGGTTCAGAGCTTTCCTGACCACACCCCGCCAGAAAAGCACTCAAAGCTACACCCGATACAACCCTGTACAACATCACCACTTTCTCCAAATCCTTTCGTTTAAATCAGTCTAATTCTTAGCTGCTCATGAGGAGAGATAAAACGCTCACTGAAGCGAGCATCCTGCTCATCCCCCTGGCCAGACAGTATCCTGAACACAATATACTGGTCCTGCTTTTCTGCCAGGATCTGATTCTGAGCATCCAGTATCTGCCAACCCTGGCCATCATAAAATTCTGTCCAGTTATGGTAATCACTGGAG
Organism: Endozoicomonas sp.; assembly: GCF_051008435.1. Lineage (GTDB taxonomy): Bacteria > Pseudomonadota > Gammaproteobacteria > Pseudomonadales > Endozoicomonadaceae > Endozoicomonas_A. Next base: position 1,702 of record NZ_JBPCXO010000100.1, read on the forward strand.
GACAGTAAAGCGGAACCCTCTTCAACAACAAAACCTGCTACTGCTCTTGCAGGCACGTTATTTACACGAAATACCGCCGTTGCCAGACTCATATATTCAGTGCAGTCACCGCGTTTTTCTCTGTAAGCGTAAAGAGCTCCAAGGTTTTCCCTGACATAACCTGAATATTCTATATGGTTGCCAACTGTCGTTTTTATAGTTGTCGCTAATTCTAATGGTGATTTTTCAGAAAAACCTAATGCAAACTGCCTAATTTCTGGGCTATCTGTTTCAATAAAGGGCTCTGAACCAAGAAACTCAATATTCCTACTATCAGACTGCGGCTGTATTTCATCCGACATAGCTAAAGAAACAGTAACAGTCACCGTTTTTCGACCACCGGGTGCCATTGCAGGCAATTTCAGGTTAAGAGTCTGATTCCCTAAATGATCTTTTTCCACTTCAAATTCAGCACCTGAGACAGTGACTCCATCAACCTTCTGAAACGAAGTCTGCAAGACTGGCGCATAGGCCCAAATAGAACCGCCACGAAAAACTTCAACTGAAGTATTTTGAATTTCAAAGCTGTAGCGAAGCGTTTTTTTCAAAGGATAATGCGGAGTAGTCAGCTCATCATCAGAAGCTTTTTTAAATATTGCCAGCAAGACTGCCACACCAAATATAAGAAACAGTGCCGATAAAGCTGCTTTTTTCATCAGTTACATCTCTTTCTGCTCAAGTCCATTTTTTTCGACAACTCAATCAGCAACCTTTGATCCATCACTGAAACAATGTCATCAATCCTTCCATCCATAAGATAAATACCAGCAAGATCAGTTCCAGAGATACGAGCCAGTAATGAATCTGAAAAACGTTCATCAGTATCAATCAGAACAATGGGTCTGAGCCCATCAAAACTATTCATTGCTTGCAGGCTTGCCATCTCCTGCCAGAAAGTGTCAGAAGAGCTCACCTGAAAAATAGAACTCGAATAGGCTGCCAGTTCATCAGGAATTACCTGGTCCACCAGCACAAGAATGGGATCAGCATTCATCAACTCTTTCAAAATCACGGCAGGCTGAGTAATTTTAATGCGCTCAGAGACCCTGATTGAAGGTTTTCTGTAGAGAGGAAGAGAACCTTCCTGTAACACAGAAACAGTAAATCCGTTTTGCCTCATCAGACGACATAACCTGATCTCTTCACTTCGTTCTATCCCCTGTCCAAATATCAGGAGATTATCACTTTTGAGAGAGCTCTTTATCGGCAGAATGCTTCCAGATATCGATAATACAGACTCCCGCAAGTCTTCTGACTTAACCGCCGAATCAAGAGAAACCAGTTGATAATCACTCAGTTGAATATCGTCAACGGACAGAAAACAATCAGCGTAATCGGGCCTTTCCTCAACGAAAAGACACATTTTTTCTGACGGTTTCTTATTAAAATCATCAAGACTGGAGGCGGATAGCGATAAAGAAAAGATTGAGCTTAAAACAGTTACCCCGAGCGTGGAGCAGAAATAACTAAAACCCTGCTTCATAATACATCCCTGACTTATACGACATTTTTATTATTAATAAGCCTCGGATCATACTTTATAGCAGATCTTTTTTCATACTCTGTATGAATAATCACACACTGATAAACAGATAAGCTTTCACCAGCCCCTGATTATCCGTTTGATTGATCTGAAGCTGATCAATCATCAGTTCCTGACCCTGCTCAAGCTCCAAAATCCACTGAATAAGATTCTGATAGGGAGCCTTATCAATCCATACCCTTAACCCTTTTTCATCTGGCCTCATTCTGGACACTGATATAGCAGACTCTCTTGCTGCCTCTGAGACTTGAGCCGATAAAGACCCGGAATCCACTTCACGCACTCGAACCGTTGCTTGATGACTTGAACGCGAAATATTACCTCTAACCCACGTAAGTACCTCTTTCTGCTCGTAATAGTCCAGAGCCCTGTCGTTACTCCACCCCCTTATGGGCGCCCAGATAACAAAATAGAGAATAAACAGCGCAAAAAAACCTGTCAGCAATAGCAATGCCCGCTGATCTTTTTCAGACAATAGCTGATACTTCTTGAGCCCAGTTTGAAATAAATCTATGGAAGTAACCCTGCCAAGGACGAAACTGACTAATTTCATATCGTAATAACCACCCTTGCCCTGACCTCTTCCTCTATCTTATCTGCGCTCTCCATTCGCGCATTAAACCCTTCCTCTTTAAGGGACGATAAGAACTTATTCATTCCAGCTAATGCATCAGAACGCATTTCCATGGTCAATCGTCCCGAGACCCTGTTGTAATCAAATCCAATGGTTTTAAGCCCAGGCTCACTTAATCCACCAATCGTTGACGAAACCTGATGCAGCAGTTCTACCAGAGGCAATGTGTCTGCACCCTGATCAGGAGCTTTTAAGCGACTCTCTAAACGACTGCGGATATTAACCCCTCCCCAACTGGACTCACTGGCTCGAACCACCTGTTTGTCATTAGGGAAAACGCCTAGATAATAAGCTGCACTCTTCTGCCAGAAGTCTCCTGCCTTCGTGCCATAAACAAAGCCACCCAGCGACATAATGCCTATATGAGCCACATAAACCAGAAAAAGCATCAGCAGATAAGGCTTCCAGCGTGAGGCAAGGGTTCGCTTGCGACCTTCTGGAAAATAAGGCCCTGTTAGTAGATCAAGAACTTCTGCTGAACGTGACTTATATGACCCTATCAAAAAGTCAGTGGCCTCAATCTCCAGATCTGTATTTTGTACACTCCAGCCTGCCTGCTCAAGTTGTGCAGATATCGACAATAGTGAGGGAGTTACTGGCAAGTCACCTGAAACGTTATATATTTTGATTGCTAAAGACTCTCCCTCTTCATTTCTGAGAGAAGCTTCTTTTAACCAGTCAACAATAACAAGTTCCAATGTCTCACAACCCACTGAAATAACAGGTCTCCCAGGCATGGCAGCCCAAGCTTGATCTGAGGAGAAATACAGACTGATGCTTTCATTAGAAGACGGAATCAATTGAGATTCAGGCACTATATGATCAGGAGACAAGTCAACATCATGCAAAACTTCCAGAAGGTCACGCATTTGAGAATGAGTGATAGCAGCTACTGTTAGCAACCCTTCCCCATACTGCTCAACACTGGCCAGATGAAGATCAGCAATATCATCCGCTTTATCTTCTTCAACCAGATAGGGCAGAGCCCTGTCGAGATGCCTAATCTGACTTTTAGTGACAGAAATTTGCTGGTGACTGACCATCGTGTCTGGAAGAAAGACTACAACTTTACATCCCTCCTTCTTGGTTTTCGTCAACTCAGACAGATGCCCGCTTAAATGAACCAGAAGTTCGTTTCCCTTCACAGGTGGCACATCGTCTTCTGCTGAAATATACCGCCAAGAAACCTCTGTATTCTCACTTATTCCAACAGTCTGATCAGGTAGACGAATCAGTAGACAAGACTCCATATTTACACCTCTTCGTCCTTTAACTTCCAATCAGGATTGAGCCCCACTTCCCTTTCCAAAACAGATACCTTGCCATCAGGACTACGATAGAGAAGGCTCTGCAGGTAATAGTCTGTATCCCGATATTGAGCATGGGCATACACTAAAAAATAATGAGAGTTAAAAGCCATAGGAAAAGCTTTTTGTGCACCCAACTTATTTTTTAAACCAGTGAGTACATGAAGGTCCTCCATACTGGCCAGCCGTTGATCCGCTCTCAAATTAATTAAACCCAAAACGTCTTCTTCGGTTAAATTATCACTCAGTGCCAGCAACACTTCTTCCGGAGCAGTGTTAAGGTTCACACTATTGTTGACCGGCAATGCCGTGAAATAAGGCAGAAGCTTCAGATAAACTTCATGACTGACCCCATCGATCAGCCTCAGCTCTGATACCGACGCAAACTCTGTGTCTGCCGCTCTGTAGGCAGGTGCAGCCATCAGGTAAGTATTATCTTCTGCCCCCTGAGCTAATGGCTCCTGATTGTCATCCAGCCAGTCTTCCATAGCCATTACCAGATCCTGCTTCTGCTCAAGATTTCTGAGCAACCTCTTGATAACCTCTGCATACTGCCGTCGTTTATTTTCATCCAGAAGCAAGCCATTCAAATTAAGCTTACTACTGGCATCAATAACATTAATGGATAGCGCTCCCTGCTCTACCTCATACGCCACCTGTTTAATATTCCAGACTTCTGACTCATTATCAGACAGGTCACCCTGCTCATTATCGCTTTTGGCATCTTCTTCAAGTAGAAAAGCAGCATACTGTTCTGCTCCCAAAGCATATTGCTTTGCCTGCACCCTTTCCAGATAACTGGTATTTTGACTGGTATGGAGCCAGAGGTCTGACAACATTCTGGATGACATGACTGTAATCACTGCAAAAATCATCAGAACATAGAGCAGAGCAACGCCTTTTTGTCTTCTCATTAACGTCATCAGCCAGAATGCTCCTCTGGCCACTCACCCGGCGAAGACAAAGGCGTCAAAACCTGACTTTCTCCAAACTGACTACTGATCAGTGTCAACTCAACAGCCACTGGTAATCGTTGCCAGCGAACCATCGGCTGTTCCGATTTATCTTCAGGCTTCCAGCTTTCAACCCATCGTTCCTGACGATTCAGCAGACGCACTTTGACGGATTCAACACCAGAAAACATAACCTGTCGCAGAGGCTCGCTAACCTGAGAACGATCCAGTACTGACCAGAAATAACGTACCAGTTGCTGCCCTTCCAGCGCATAAGCCACCCTCTGCAACCGACTTCTTTGCTCATAGACCGGATTCTTCCATCCAGAGCGGGTAAACTCGATCAGTCGTGCAGAAGAACCAGGCACCATAACGGCCGCTTTAGAATCACCGTATTCATCACGAACCGGCCTTGCCGTGATCTGCAACAAGTCCTGCTCCAGCATCACCATAGACCGCTGCAACTGGGCCAGACTTTGCAATGAAGAACCGGTGCTCTCATAAGCCATATTCACTGACGAAAACAACTTGAAAGCCGCCGTACTGATCAAAGAGAACAACAGAACAGCAATCATTAATTCCAGCAGTGTAAATCCTCTGCTCATCCAGCCACTCCCCGATAATACGTTGAAAGCTGGTAAACCGGCGTCGTATCACTTGCCGGTTCTTCCTGACCCAAATACACTTTTACTGTTATTTTACTGAAGCCATCTCGACCCGCCTGCACAGCAGATGACTGTATTCGCCAGGTTCGCCCTGCATATTGCCTGACGCCGTTATAGAGCCTGTTTTCATCAGAACTCTGGGAAGCATGCACCTTATTCAGATAAAAATCAGCGACCTGTGCTGCCAGCACCTTGTCCTGTATATAGCGAGTCTGTCGAACAGCATTACCATCGGTTAGCATCAGCATTGATGCAGCCGTGGCAAAGATAGCCAAAGCGACCATCACTTCGATCAGCGTAAATCCCTTTACTTTACATCTGCTCTGTAACATCTGAAAAACCGTCCGTGCCCAAGGTCACCACCTTCCCCTGACGATGCTTCAACTGAAGCCTGAAAGGTGTAATCTGTCTGTCCGAAAACACAACAATCTCCGGATAAACTTCGTCTTCATTCTGATCAGGTAACAACCAGCCTTTTTTGCCGGGTTGCAACTCCATAGCCATGCTGTCTGTCAGTAAGTAGGGTTGAAAGGGAGACTCATCCAACACCCGCCACTGTCTGCTACCCTCCAACACCCACCACTGATATTGACCTTCTCTGCCCAGAGAAAAACCATACTCCCTGTTTTCAATCAGTGCTCGATCACGGATCTGGGCAAACAGCGCCTGCAAACGCGCAGATTGATCGCTGACTGGTGAACCTGAAATCACACCACTACTTAAGGTAACCGCTCCGAGTAACACACCTATGATCAAGATGACCACCAGCAATTCAACCAGCGTAAATCCCTTTAACTTCCTGTCGTCACTCACAAACCAACCTCTACTAAAACCCCTTCAGGCCAGTAACTGATTCATATTGAGAATCGGCAGCAATATAGCCATAACAATCATCATGACCACGCCCCCCATCACAACCAGCATGAGAGGCTCAAACAGGCCCAGTACGATCGCAGTCCTGCTGTCCAGCTCCATCTGCTGACTCTGTGCAGTCCTCTCCAGCATGGTATCCAACTCGCCTGTAGATTCACCGCTATTAATCATGTGCAACATCAATGGTGGAAAATGGCCCGTACTCTTCAGAGCTTTATACAAACTACTGCCTTCACTGACTGATTGCGCAACACCATCTACCGATTGTCGTATGGCAAGATTACTGACCACCTGACTTGCTATCACCAACGCATCCACAAGAGGCACGCCACTGCGAGTAAGAATACTGAGTGTACTGGCAAAACGGGCGGAACTTAGTGTTTTGCTGTAACGCCCCACAACCGGCAGTTTTAGCAGATATTTATCAAAACGAAGTCGTATAGCTGGTTTTTGAAGTACTTTTCTGATCAGAAATAGTGACAGAGCGACTGCACCCAGCATTACCGACCAGTAACTCTGAAAAATCTCACTGGCTGATACGAGCAATCTCGTGATCGCTGGGAGCTCCTGACCGGTATCCATAAACACCTTGATGATGTCCGGTACCACAAATCCCATCAGGAAACTGACAATAGTCAGAGAAGCCAGAATCAGCACCATTGGGTATATCAGCGCTTGGCGAGCCTTCTGGATTGAGCTCATACGGTTTTCGGTGTAATCAGCTAACTGGCTCAACACTCTGTCAAGAAAGCCAGACTTTTCCCCAGCGGCCACCGTTGCCCTATACATTTCAGGAAAAGCTCCTGGAAAAGCTTCCAGACTCCTGGCAAGGGTATATCCCTCCAACACTCTGGATCGCACCGCCATTAATCGAGTTTTCAGAAATTTCTTTTCCTGCTGCTCAGCCACTGCCAACAGGGCTTCTTCCACGGGCATTGAAGCCTGGATCAATGTAGCCAACTGGCGGGTCAATGTGGCCAGATCAAGAGCAGACATCCCCCGCTGTAAAGATAAACCGGACAAGAAACCCTGATCACTCCGACCGGGGGTGGGAGAAGTCACCGGATCAACGGACAACGGCGTCCAGCCCTGCTCTCTCAGTTGTTGTCTGACCTGGCGACTACTGTCCGCTTCACGGGTTCCCTTTTCCTGGCGACCATTGCGGTCCAATGCAATAAATTCATACGCTGCCATGATCAGTCTTCCCTGGTAACCCTTAACACCTCTTCCAAGGTAGTCTCACCCGCAACCACCTTTCTGAACCCATCACTTTGCAAACCCGGTGAGAAGCGACGTACATAATCAGTAATCACTTGCTCTCCTGCATTAGAATGGATCAGTCGGCGAACCTCTTCATCAACCTGGACGACCTCATAAATACCAGTACGCCCACGGTAGCCTGTAAAATTACATTGATCACAGCCTTTCGCTTTGAAAATTTTCTTTTTAGCACTGTATCGATCACCCAGTCTTTCCAATTCCTCACTGGTGACTAAATGCTCTTCACGACAGTGTATACACAGCTTTCTCACCAACCTCTGGGATACCACTCCCAGTAAACTGGATGACAACAGGAATGGTTCGACCCCCATATCCTGAAGGCGGGTAAGGGCTCCCACTGCGGTATTGGTATGCAACGTTGAAAGCACAAGATGGCCGGTAAGACTGGCCTGAACGCTGATTTCTACAGTTTCAGCATCCCTGATTTCTCCCACCATCACCACGTCCGGATCCTGTCGCAGAATAGCCCTAAGCCCCCTGGCAAAGGTCATATCGACCTTGCTGTTGACCTGTGTCTGACCAATACCCTCCAGGTTGTATTCAATTGGATCTTCAATCGTGAGGATATTTCGCTGGGTTTCGTTCAGTCTGGACAAACTGGCGTATAGGGAAGTGGTTTTACCTGAACCAGTGGGCCCGGTCACCAGAAGAATGCCATGAGGTCTGGCAAGCAGCTGCTCAATAGTGGCAAGATTCTGATCTGACATACCAAGATGGGTCAGGTCCAGTCGGCCAGCCGCTTTGTCAAGTAATCGAAGTACGACCCTTTCACCATTACTGGATGGTAGTGTGGACACACGGACATCCACCTCCTTACCCGCCACTTTCAGGGATATACGACCATCCTGAGGAATTCTTTTCTCAGCAATGTCGAGTCTGGACATCACTTTGATTCGTGATACCAGCAGGGAAGACAACCCTCGCTGCAGGCGCAGAACTTCTTTTAGCAGACCATCTATACGAATTCTGACTACCAGATAGTTTTCAAAAGACTCTACATGGATATCGGATGCATTCTCTTTGACAGCTTCTGTTAACAAGGCATTGATCAAACGAATAATAGGCGCATCGTCACTCTGTTCAAGCAGATCTTCTGTAGCCGGGATCGCTTCTGCAAGATCAGTCAGGTCCAGGTGGTCGCCGATGCCTGCTGCATCCTGCAATACTTCAGAACTGTCGCCATGATAAGTAGAAGCTAACACTTCCTTGAACTGCTCCTCAGTCACCCGCTTAAAACGGATATCTGAACAGGCAAATCTTCTGACTTCAGACAACACTTCCAGAGAAGGAATACCCTGAAAGCAAACAACAGGTTCCTCGTTTTCGACAATCAGCAACAACCCATGCTTTTTGGCGAACAGGAACGGCAATCGCCGTATTACTGGCAATGACTCGGTTACATACGCTTTGGCTGTGGTATCCATACCGCTGGCTCCCGCCTTATGGATAAACAAGAAATCTTAAAAGTTTGTTCTTCAAAGTCGTCCTTAGTCATTAACCTTTAACCCTGAAGGATCACTAACAGAGTGAACGACATAAAACGTTAACTGCCTTCTACCCAGTTAGTGATATCTCTGGCCAACTCATCCCCACCTTCACGACCGTCAGAACCCATGGAATAAAGATCAAAACGACCATGATTGCCTGGTTGAAGATAGATGTAGTCATTACCCCAGGGATCCTGAGGTGTTTTTTTCAAATAACCTTCCTGATTCCAGTTTTTGGCTTCGGGCGTAAGACTTGGGCGCGATGAAAGCGCCTCTAACCCTTGATCAGTGGTTGGGTAAAAACCATTATCCAATCGAAAAAGTTCCAGAGCCTGAGCAATGGTTTCAATATCTGAACTAGCTACAGTAACTTTGGCCTGATCCGGCCGGCTGAGAATTTTTGGTGCTACCATGGCCGCCAATACGCCCAGAATGACAACGACTACCATGATTTCAATCAGCGTAAATCCCTTTTGACGGGTACTGCTTTTCATAACGCTCCCTGCTCTTTCTTATTTTTATCTTTTCTGGTCAGATTACAATCTGACATCAAAGTGTGTACACACGACACAAGAATCATATTCAAGACACCAGAAAAAATCCACCTTCAAGACACTTAGTCCAGACGGACTGCCACCGACTCAACCCAAAGCAATTCGCAGGCCCCTTTACCTGTATCATCCCGACTCAATGAGCTTTTCCATTGCCATCCTCCCTGCCCACTGACTTCTACCAACCGACCTTTAAGCGTCACTACCTGCCCAACCCGCAAGGACGACAACAAATCTTTAATTTCAGGACTGGAAGGAATCATATGCATATTGGCACTACTGGTTTCAATTTGCTCTCGTGGAATCGGGAACTGCTGAACACGCCAATAATAAAACCGGTTTCGTTGGCTTATATCAACCAGATCCAGGACACTGGAGTCCGACATACTGCCCCACCCCAGAGCAAGATCCATTGGGGAAAGGTCAGCCTCTCTCCCTGCGTAATAATATTCCGTTCCCAGAACTCTGGCCTGAACCTTGAAATCAGCAAGAGGTTGAACCTGATAATCTTTATAACTGAACACTTCAGAATCACTGAGCTGTGTTTGAATCGGATCATCAGGCGCAAGAACTCCAGGCCCATGAGGTACTGGACGCTCACTCCACCAATTCCAGAGACCATAAATCACGCAAACTGCCAGAACAACTCGTAACATATTGATTATTTTTATTATTTAAAGAAGTCTAAATTAACCTTTAGCTTGGCCGGATACAAAGCAATTGTTATCACTAAGAAAATATCCCCTCCCCGAGATCAATTATTTCGTCAAAGTAATCCTCTTCCAAAATGCTCTCTGCGACAGTATTGGCATGTATAAGGACAGGATGAAAAGAAATACCTCTTACCTTTGGCAACCTGGCAATTTTATCGTTTACATCATTTATAACAGAGTGGGCAACCTCTCCTGAATGCAGCTTACATACGCAAACGTATACTCTGTTTCTGACATGTATCAACAAGTCCACCTGACAGCCCTGACGTCTTGCTGTTGCTGTCTGAACATAGGGTCCAGCAAAAGTTACATCCCTTACCTTTATATGCAGCCTGTCGAGTATAAAAGCAATGTTATTGTACGCCAGGTTTTCGAACTGCAACCCCAGCAATGATGACAGATGTTTTGGGGAAGAGCTCTGTGGTAGCCCCTGATTCTTGATTTTAGATATAGCTCTGAAATAGAAAACCGTGTAGTTATCAGTTATTCTCAAGACATACTTCTTACCTACCTTTCTGGTTGATATATCCCAAGTATTCTGTCGCTTGATAAAACCAACCTCTTCAAGGACTTCAATCGCCTTCGTATAGCGACCTGAATAAGTTAAACCCATTTTATCTGCCAGTTCTCGTGCAGTTAACAGCTGTCTTGACTGACCAATGGTTTTGAGAATATTTCGATAAAATTTATTCTCTCTGGAGAACAGGTCATAAAACATTTTCTCAAATTCGTCGTATAAAAAACCATTTTCTTCAAAAGCCAATTTAGATAGGTTGACCTCAGCAGCCCTCGTAAGATCAAGTTCCTCCAGATATCTTGGCACCGCACCTAAAGCACTTAGAAGCACTTAGCATTTTGACCAGATCAATAGTGGGAGTTTTCCTGATTCTTGAACCAAAAAACTCTGGTAATTCATTGAGTGCCAATTCTTTGAGCGTGATGGCAACTGAAACACGCCCAACAAAACCTTTGTTCATCAGGATATTCTCTTCAATCCATGAGGACAAAGAGCCTGACAAAATGATCATAAATTCTTTCTTTTGAGTAAACTGGTTTTCCCAGAGTTCAAAAAAAACGGATACAAACCCAGGAGATCTGGTGGCAAGCCAGTTGACTTCATCAATGGCTAAAATCGTTTTTTTCTCATTACACAAGTCACTGATAAAGGCAAACAGCTCCCTCCACGATGAATGAGGAGGCATATAGGTTAACTCGAACTGGGATTTTACCTGCTCAGCGTACTGCCTCCGCTCTTCAGCATCAGTAACCTTTGCATCAGGCGGGGATGATGTCAGGTATCGTAATGTTATATTCTTACCAAAATTTGGCAGCTCTTTAATCAACCGGGTCTTACCAATTCGTCTTCGACCACGGATAACATTGAGTGTCCCCTTCCTTCGACTAAAGCTATCAAGTAGTTGTTTTATCTCTTTTTTTCTTCCCGCAAACATATTCGGCAACCTCAACGAAATATACACAAAAATCACATAATCATTATTTATGTATAGATATAATAAAATAACAGATATACCTAAAATAGGTTATTGTCTTTTTTATGTATAGTAATTATGGGGATATTTTGAGCTCGATAGGCAAGAACTTGAGATGAGGTAGAATTTGGAGAAGAATTTAAGGAAGAATTAAGGTAAAGGAATTTAAGGACACCCATATAAAATTTCATCTCTTCTGAATACAGCTAGAAAGACCTCTGACCTCAGGTCTATATAATCTGAAAAACATAAGATAAGGTGATTGCCAGGACAAGGCAGAAGAAGAGACAGGCTAAATCGCTACTCACAGATCGAGATATATAAATAGCCCCAAAAAAGACTTACAGTCAGCATTCATTCATAGGATATAAACGACTACAAGAGAACAACCCCTGCACCCACTTTTGTCCCATCTCACGAGCGTAGCTCTTCATTGACTCCAACCTGCCGACTGCTCGATAGAAGCGATTATTCCAACTCATGGTTTTCAGCCATTCGGCAGAATCAATCT
>NZ_JBPCXO010000101.1:0-5623 GCF_051008435.1 Endozoicomonas sp.
TTCCTCAATGTTGAGTGGTCAGTACCCAGCAAGCGAGCTGCTTCACCAATCTTGACTAATCTCTTATCCATAGTGTGAGATTATGATAGATAATCATAGATTACTCAATACTGTTTCAAACCCTTCCACACTGCTTGATTCGGTCTGCATAAAAATCCTGCAACCGATTTCAGCCCTATTCTCTAGTCTCACTCCCCAAAAATAAACTCTCTGCAGGCCTTGTATAAAGTTCCGACTTTGTCGAGCGATACCCCATGCATGGACGCCACCAAGATAACAATATCCAGGGGGAAGTGTATGAATAGAGCAATTGCCAGCCTGTGCTTATCACCGATGCTGTTGATCCAGACACAGAGCGCTCACGCTGAGGACTTTGTCCCTGATGGCGTCAATGTCACCTACGGCAACTACCTGACTGTTGTCTCAGGCCGCTCTGCGGATTACACCAATCTGCGTCTGGGCATCACCTGGGACTGGAAAAAACACTTTTACCAGTCTGATAGTATGCTCCTTAGCAGCTACTTTGAGTTGGCTGCCAGCTCATGGAAAAGCAACCTCACAGCAAATGACAATCCTAGCCCCGACGGTAAAGATAAGGCTACAGCGATCAGCTTTTCTCCGGTTTTGAGAATGGCATTTATGCCCAATGCCAGCTTTCATCCGTTTATAGATCTTGGGGTGGGTGCTGCCTACCTGTCTGAAAAGGATCTGGAAAAAGAGAAGAAATCCCCTATTAACATGGGGGGGAACTGGCAGTTTGAAATCCGCGCCATGATGGGTGTTGAGTTCGGTTCTGAACAGCAATTTGAGCTGAGTTATGGCTGGTATCATTACTCCAACGCCGGATTACACAGCTTGAACGAATCCATTGATTTTCATGTTGTGACACTGGGCTACAACTGGTAACGACTCAATCAGCAATATTCTGAATCAGTAGCTAGAATGGATACATCACGGAGTTCTGGTGTATCCCTATGGCTGTTGGTCTCTCTACTGTACTTGGTTTTTTCGCTGCATGGATTCCCCATGATTCTCCCTGGGTGGAAATAGCTACCGACAACCCGGAAGACTTCAACCCTCAATGCCGCTATCAGGTTGAGCTGGAGGAAGCCTGGTTCTTTGCAGCCGCCGTTAATAAAGATGCCCTACTGCTCACACCCTTTGGCAGCCTCAAGAATGCTGAGGCCTATGTCCTCAAAATTTCTTCGGCTCAGAAAAACTCACTGATCATAGAAAGCAGTGGTAGCACAAGCACACAATCCCTTGGCTTTGAGAGCATTCGCCGGTGGTGCCCGGCTACACCCACCAAAATAAGCTTAAATAACAACAGCAGTTTTAATCTTGACTGCCTCCATTGGGTGAGCGAAGAACAGACTTTTTATAATTTTCTACCCACCGGCTATGACAAATCACAGCTTGAGCTTATCCCAAAAGATTTCGACGGTCTTAAAACCGTTGTTGAAGCTAATATTCAATCCAACAGGAAAAACACCACCGTTATTCATAAAGCCGATGGCCGTTCCAGTGTGATACGAACCAATACCATACTGAGCCAGTGCCTGGATGTAGAGTGGAAGGACTTTCCTGATCAGGATTCCACCAAAAAAGTGATTGAGGAAGCCAAAGACGGGAAGCTACAGGCAAGCAGCTTCAGCAGAGATTGTTTTTATCGGGTGCAGCTTGATCAGGATCCAAGTTGGCAGATGGCTTTTGGCACAGACAACGGAGGCTTCACCCTCTATATCAACACTTATTTTCCAGATTCTGTTACCGGCACCCAGAAAACCATTGAGTGGATGAGTACAGATCAATACACCCGAACACGAAAAGGGGAAGAAAAAACCACAGGCAGCGTCAAGCGCATTCAATACTTCTGCCCGAAGTAGTGAACCTCGTCCAGAATACTTAGTCTGCTTCAGAGCTCCAGCTTTCGACGGCCCGCCAATGCGTGGGCTAAAGTGCCTCCATCGACATATTCCAGCTCACCTCCCAGCGGCACACCGTGGGCTATCCGGCTGGCTTCCACGCCCATAGTCTTAAGCTCTTCTGCAATAAAGTGAGCAGTTGCTTCACCTTCAACGGTTGGGTTAGTGGCAAGAATCACTTCTTTTACCTGGTAGTCAGCCACTCTCTGCAACAATTCAGTAATTCCGATTTCATCAGGTCCGATACCATCAATAGGTGACAGGTGCCCCATAAGAACAAAGTAGCGACCCGAAAAGCCTCCAGCCTGCTCTAACGCCATGACATCAGAAGGATTTTCCACCACACAGAGCGTTGCCTTTTCCCGACCTGGATGACTGCAAATATCACACAACTCACTCTCGCATAATGTTCGGCATAATGTGCAACGCCCTACGCCTTCTGCCGCCTCGGTCAAAGCTTTTGCCAGCCGAAGCGCTCCATCCCGATCTTTTTCAAGCAGATGTAAAGCCATTCTCTGAGAGGACCTGGGACCTACCCCGGGCAGACAACGCAGAGATTCCATCAATTCCTTGATCAAAGGACTGAACATAAATGCACTCAAACTCCTGACAGGGCTTACCTTATTTCGATAAGCCCTGAAATCAAACGACTATTCAAAGATGTCTTCAGCCAAAAGCATCGCAGCTGTTTAGAAAGGCATTTTGAAACCGGGGGGTAAACCCATGCCCGAAGTCAGGCCACTCATTTTATCTTTGCTGTTTTCTTCCACTTTGCGCACGGCATCGTTGACAGCAGCTGCCAGCAGATCCTCCAGCATTTCCTTGTCTTCTTCCATCAGGCTGGGATCAATGTCCACCCGCTTGACATCATGACGACCGGTCATGACCACTTTTACTAAACCTGCGCCCGATTCACCGGTGACTTCAGCGTTAGCCAGCTCTTCCTGAATACGCTGCATGTCTTCCTGCATTTGCTGGGCCTGCTTCATCAGGTTACCCATACCGCCCTTATACATAAGAACTCCTTTACGTTAACATTTGCCCATCGACTCAAAACAGTCATGAACTGAGAAAAGCGATGAACCAGGAAGCTGAACGAGAATAGCGCTCGAGATAAGTTCAATAGAGCGAGCTACCTATTCCCAGCCAACCTCATAGGGATATTCAAGACCGGATGATCGGAACACCCGGCAACCCATCCATTACTTAATGACATTACCCACAGGCTGGATACTGTCTTCAATGACAACCGCCGAAAACTGATTGATCAGGCTTTGCACATGCTGATCATTAAAGATACTGGTGCGTGCCTCAGCCATTCTTTCGGCAATTTTGCGCTCTCGCCAGGCCGCCGGTGTTTCTGCATGAACCTGGCCAATTTCTACCTGCAGTCTGAGAGGCTGATCAAAATAATCACTCAGAGCCTTCTCAACCCTTTGACGGTGGGTGTCGTTGTATAGCGTACTTCTTCCACGATCCAGACGCAGATCAACTCTGCCTGCTGAATGGCTGACGTATTCGCAATGTGAAGCAATAGTTCGAGTTACCCCTCCCAGGGGTAAACTTCTGAATACCGGCACCCAGGATTGAGTATCCAGGTCTGCCAGAGAAACCCTCTCATCCGGTGCAAGGTTTTGAACCGGTTCTGCTTCTAATAACTCAGGCTCAGGATCTGGCTCAGTGGCTACTTTTGATGCCAGTTCCGATGCATAGGCTTCATAGGTTGAAACCGGTGGAGGAACATCATCGTCCTCTTCTGCATCCTGATAAACGTGTACCGGAGGTGGAAGCTCGGCCACAGCATTCAGTTCAGGTTCAAGTTCAGGTACTGATACTGGTGCTGGTGCTGGTGCTGGTGCAAAATCATCCGGCAATGGATTATCTACGACACCCGACACAGGCTGTTGCACAACATCAACCTGCGAAACAGGTTCATCAGCAACCGGTGGCGGTAATTGACTAGCAGAGCCAGCTACTTGGTGTATTGTCGCATCCGGTTTCAGATTCGCCGCCTGCTCAACATGGACAGGCTCAGGCTCCGGATCAGGTGAAGATACAACAGGCTCTGAGGCTGTTGATTGAGCGACCACTTCGCGGTTGGTACTTTGCGGTGTCTGAATGGCCACAGGCTCTGGTCTAAAGGCCAGCATTCTGAGTAACGCCATCTCAAAGCCGCCACGGGGCTCCGGTGCCAAGGGCAGATCCCTTTTTCCTACCAGGCCTACCTGATAATACAGCTGAACATCTTCAGCCAGCATATGGCCCGCCAGTTCAAGAACTTGTTCACGGTCACCCTGACTATTATCCACTGCCTCAGGCACCGCCTGGGCAATAGCGATACGATGCAACATGGAAAGCATGTCATCCAGTACAGCGGCATAATCCGGCGCATGCTCAGCAAGACTGGCCACAGCCGCCAATACTTCAGGCGCTCCACCTGAAGACAGGGCTTTGACCATTTTCATGACCTGCCCCTGATCAATCGTACCGAGCATAGCACTGACTTCCTGCTCGGTGACCTGACCATTACCAAACGCAATAGCCTGATCGGTCAGACTCAGTGAGTCCCTCATACTGCCATCTGCCGCTCTGGCCAACTGCCAAAGTGCCGGACCGTCAAAAGGTATGGATTCCTGACCGAGAATGTTTTCGAGATGGCCGACAATCCGTTCCGGTGTCATGTTCTTCAATCCAAACTGCAAGCAGCGAGAAAGAATGGTCACCGGGAGCTTCTGCGGATCAGTCGTAGCCAGCAGGAATTTTACATGGGGAGGAGGTTCTTCCAGCGTTTTAAGCAGCGCATTGAAACTGTGCGCCGAAAGCATGTGCACTTCGTCAATCAGATAAACTTTATAACGACCCCGGGTTGGAGCGTACTGAACGTTATCAAGCAGCTCCCGAGTGTCTTCCACTTTGGTTCTTGAAGCCGCATCCACCTCAATGAGATCAACAAATCGACCTTCATCAATTTCACAGCAGGCAGCACATTCCCCACAGGGGGTAGAACTGACTCCTGTCTCACAGTTGAGGCATTTGGCAAGAATACGGGCAATGGTGGTCTTACCCACACCCCGAGTGCCAGTGAACAAATAAGCATGATGCAGCCGGTCCTGGTCTAATGCGTTGACCAGTGCCTGCAATACGTGTGTCTGGCCTACCAGTTCCTTAAAAGAACGAGGTCGCCATTTGCGCGCAAGAACCTGATAGCTCATTGAAAAGCTTGAATTCCGGTAACAGAAATTGAAGACTCTATGCTAACCAAGAAAAGGAAAGAATGCACGGTTCAGGGGGTTCAGAAAAGAGATATTACAAAGGCAGGATAAAGCGGATCAGGTAATACTAAAAAGCTTTATACAGATGGAGGCAAACCCTGCCAGCCACACCCCGGCACATGGTGTCACTGCTACCGTTGCTCCCTTCCGGGCCTGGCGGAGTTCACAGTTGACCATTGCGAGGGGACCGACAGGGCCCACCACTAAACAGACGTCTCGTCTGGATGCAGCGCATTTTCCACAAAACACCCTGCTCCGTCAACCACTTATAACGACTCAACCCCTGAGCCATGGTCATAAACATCTACTCAGAGGCTTCTAGGAGTCTGTCGGACTTAGCCGACCGTAGCGAGGAAAAGTCCTGTTTGAGACAGTTTTTATGATTATTTGAGGCGAATAGCGAGCTATTCAACGAAAAGAATCATA
>NZ_JBPCXO010000102.1:0-7730 GCF_051008435.1 Endozoicomonas sp.
CACTTCCTCAATGTTGAGTGGTCAGTACCCAGCAAGCGAGCTGCTTCACCAATCTTGACTAATCTCTTATCCATAGTATGAGATTATGATAGATAATCATAGATTACTCAATACTGTTTCAAACCCACTGATAAGAATGAGGCTACCAGGAATAGGAGCCGATTAATGGCCTCTCTTTTTCAGCTCTTCATCGCGCAATTCACGGCGAAGTATCTTACCAACATTCGTCGTTGGCAGCTCCTCGCGGAATTCGATCTGCTTGGGCACTTTATAGCCGGTAACGTGCTTGCGCAAGTGCTTGGTCACATGCTCTTCATTCATGGCCGGATTGGAGCTAACCACAAACATTTTGATGGCTTCACCGGTCTTATCATGGGGAACACCAATAGCGGCGCACTGATCGACATCGGGATGCATGGCCATTACTTCTTCCAGCTCATTCGGGTAAACATTAAAGCCGGAAATACAGATCATGTCTTTTTTACGATCCACAATCGTGACATAACCTTCATCATCAATGCGGGCGATGTCGCCTGTTTTCAGCCAGCCCTTTTCATCAATGGTTTCGTCAGTGGCGTCAACATTATCCCAATAGCCTTTCATGACCTGAGGACCTTTTACACACAGCTCTCCCACAGCATTGAGTCCCAAGTCATTGCCGTCGTCGTCAATCACTTTCAGTTCGCAGGACGGTACTGGGATACCGATAGAACCAAGCTTGATGCGATCCAGAGGATTAATGGTGACGACCGGTGAGGTTTCTGTCATGCCATAACCTTCACAGATTTTGCAGCCAGTGAGATTTTCCCAGCGCTCGGCCGTATCCATCTGCAAAGCCATCCCCCCCGAAACCGTATTTTTCAGATGGCTGAAGTCCATTTTACGGAACTCAGGGTTGTTCATCAGACCGACAAAGAGCGTATTAAGGCCAACAAACATACTGAATGGCTGCCCTTTGATGTCCTTCATAAAGGTTTTCATATCGCGGGGATTGGTGATCAGCAGATTATGAGCACCCACCAGCATGCCCACCATGCAATGAACGGTAAACGCGAAAATGTGATAGAGAGGCAGAGGGGCAATCAGAAGCTCTTTGCCATCATCCAGATTACGGGCCACCATGGCCTTAACCTGAAACATGTTGCTGAGAATATTGCGATGAGTCAGCATCGCTCCCTTGGCAACACCTGTCGTACCGCCTGTGTACTGCAAAACGGCTACTTCATCTTCTTCCTTGCGGGCATCGTGAGGAGCGTTCCGGGTACCCAGCTTCATGGCTTTGCTGAAACGGACTGAATCTTTGATATGGTAATCAGGTACCATTTTCTTAACGTACTTAACTGCCAGATTGACTACCGTTTTCTTCAACGGTGGCAGCATGTCCCCCACTTCGGTAATCACTACGGTTTCAATGGATGTTTTCGAGACCACCTTCTCGGCCATATGCGCCATATTGGCCAGAACAACTAAAGCCTTGGTACCGGAATCACTGAATTGATGTTCCATCTCCCGCTCGGTATACAACGGGTTGGTGTTTACAACCACCAGGCCCGCTCTGAGAGCGCCATAAACAGCAATGGGAAACTGCAGCAGGTTTGGCAGCATGATGGCAATGCGATCACCCGGCCTGAGATCGGTATGATTCTGAAGATAGCTGCAGAAACAGCCGCTCAGCTCATGAAGCTCTGAGTAAGTGATACTTTCACCCAGATTGCTGAAAACTGGCTTGTCTGCGTATCTGCGGGTGGCGTAATCCAGCACATCCAGAATGGAACGGTACTGCCCGGTATCAATTTCGGATGGCACGTCTTCAGGGTACTTGTCTTTCCAGAAACCACTGTGAATCACAGAGACCACCTCCACTGTACAAGAGAGCCCGGTTTGTTTTGCCCTAAAGTTGCCAAAAACATCACTAAGTCAGTTACCACTAATCTGTCACAGCTAAATCAGCCTGCCTTCTCTTTCGAAGCGAGGCGTTTTCTCACCCAGAATGGGGTGTCGGAGATTACCAGTTTTACGGTTTTCCGGATAGAGAGTCTTTAGAAAAAATCGGGAAATCATTTACTAATTGTTTCAATTTTGCCATAAAGTGTTCATTGATTATGCATCCTCAGAGTAACCCTCTACCGCATATCAAATACAGGGACTTATCCAATGCCCACGGCTAACGAGCAGAAGATCAACAATAAAGAGAGCAGCTCCACGGCATGAAAATACACACACTTAAAAGCGACGACCATACCATTCCTCTCTATTGCTGGAACGAACTTCCCGATGGTGTGAGTCGAAAAGGCATTGTTCACATCAGTCATGGTATGGCTGAATACGGACAGCGTTACCGCTCTTTTGCTGCAGAATTGAACCAGGCGGGTTTCATAGTCTTCGCCCATGATCATAGAGGCCATGGCGCCTGTATTGAACAAAACGGTGAAGGCTATTTCGCAGAGCAGCGCGGCTGGCATAAAGTGGTGGATGATCTGGCAATTGTCGTTGAGTTTGTTCAGAAGAAATTCCCCAGTGCTCCTCTTGTGCTCATGGGCCATAGTATGGGTAGCTATATTCTTCAGAGTTATCTGATCCATCATACTCCCCGGTTGGCCGGTACGATCCTCTCTGGCTCAAATTATGCCCCCAAGCTGTTACTGGAAGCCGGCCTGATGGTTGCCAAGGCCGAATGTCTCAGGCAGGGCAAAAAAGGCATAAGTCCCCTGATCAAGCAATTAACCTTTTCCAGCTATAACCGCCAATTCAAGCCAAACCGTACTGAATTTGACTGGCTGAGCAGAGACCCCCGGGCTGTTGATGATTATATCTCCGATACACTCTGTGGCTTCTCCTGCAGCAATCAGCTCTGGCACGATCTCTTCAAGGGATTGCTTCATATCAGCGCCATCAGCAATCTCAAGCAGATAGAGCCGGAGCTGCCTGTGCTGGTAATGGGAGGGGAAAAAGACCCTGTCAGTGCCCCCCAGGGGCAACAGAAACTTACCAAAGCATTACGGAAAGCCGGGTTAAAAAATGTCACACTGAGCCTGTATCCTGAAGGCCGTCACGAAATGCTGAACGAAACGAATTCTCAGCAAGTGATAACACGCCTGTTACAATGGATTAATCAAACAGCTATGAGCCGGGAATGCTGCCCAGAGAAAAACACCACTCCCGTGGTCTCAGAATCCTGAGTAACAGCATTTTCATACTCAATTTTTGTGGAATTGTCAGCCGGTAGTCTTTACTACCGCACTTTCTATGTAGTTTTGCCTTTAAGGGCCAATGATAATGCGTAAACTGGAAAACACCCCATTCAATGAGCTTAAAATCGGGGATAAAGAAACACTGACCCGTACTCTTAGCGAACAGGATCTTCTGCTGTTTGCCAAAGTATCCGGCGATACCAACCCGGTGCATCTGGATAAGGATTTTGCCGCTACTACCCAGTTTGAGGGACGCATTGCCCACGGAATGTGGACTTCATCCCTGATCTCCTGCGCTCTGGCCACCAAACTGCCCGGACCCGGTGGCATCTACCTGTCACAGGAAGTGAAATTCATGCGTCCTGTTAAAATTGGTGACACCGTCACGGTCGAGCTGGAAGTGGTAGAGATCAATGAACGTCGCAAGCGTGCAACGGTTTCCACTAATGTGGTCAATCAGGACGGCAAGACAGTAGTAAAAGGCAAAGCGGAAGTGATGCCCTCTGTTGAAAAAGTGGTTGTGGATGAATACCCGCTGCCTGACGTAGAGTTAATCAGCAGAGCCTGATTGCTTTTGAAAGCCGGTTCTATTCCGGCTTTCTTCCTGCTTCTCATTCTGTTCACTTAAATAACAACCATCCTCTGTGCACTCTTTTGGCCTCCCTGCCGCACAACTTTGGCAACCCTGTTCCAATAATGAACACCACTTGCCGTCGCTCTTCTGCTTATCTTTGAACCAGTGTATGGATCAATATCAAGCTGACAGGAATGATCATCCGTCCATCACTGAAAAGTCTTCATATTATTGAACCAGCGCACACTTATTCAAAAAAATATCCCTCTTTTTTCAAAAATTAAGTCAAACGATTGAATGAATTTTAAGCTTTTGTTTCATTTATATGAATCTTTCAATATTGCACTACTTCAGTGCAGCCTCTTTTGAAAGTAAGTGCTTATTGAGCTGGAAATATAATACAACTGTCGCTTTTTGGCAGAGAGATTATGCAACCAGCAAATTAATCGGCACTTCAGAGCAGTTTCATCTTTGCTTGTTTACGGCACCAGTAAACAAGCAAAAGAAATGAGATGGGACTGAAAACAATAAATAAAAATCACCTGAAGTTCGGGTTCTGGCTGCCTGATTCAAGAGCGCCAAAAGCACTGAACAAGGTGAGCATGACTGGAGCTAAAATAGCTATGTCATCTCTAAAAGAGCTGTTGTATAAAAAAAGCGACCGAATAATAAAGTCTGTTATTGCTGTATCTATCGCTTGTACGTTCAGTACTTCTTCCTTCGCACAAGGTCCGATCTTTCCTGTGCCTACCTGGCAATCGGATACCCCGGAAAATCATGGCTTTGATTCAAACCTGCTGCAAAATACCTCTAGTTATGCAGAGTCCATCAACTCGGATAGCCTTCTGATTATTCGCGATGGTTACATCGTCTGGGAAGAATACTGGAATGGACTGGCCGCAAATGACCCGCAAAAGAATATCTGGTCAGTCACTAAATCATTCACCGCTGCAGTGGTAGGTATTACCCAGAACAAGGGTTTTCTGAGTATTGACGACAAAGCCTCGGACTACATCTCACAATGGCAGGGTACAGCCAGCGACCCCGTGACTGTCCGCCAGCTTCTCGCCAATGACTCAGGACGATACTACAGCACCTTTGGCGATCTCTGGCACTTTCGAAAAGAAAACTCTGTGGGTAAGAGTGATATGACAGGACACGCCATCAATCGCTCACAGCAACACCCCCCCGGGACAGTATGGCGTTACAATGGACTGGCCATTCAATGTCTGGACAGGGTCGTCAGTGTTGCTACCAATGAAGATACTGCTTCTTTCGCAACGAATGAACTCGTCAACCCACTGGGCATGATCAATACCACTGTTTTTACCGACAACAGCGGGCAGATGATCATGCCATCCCATTTGCGAACCACATCCCGGGATATGGCAAGACTGGGGTACCTTTTCCTGAACGGGGGTAACTGGAACGGTCAACAGATTCTATCCCAGAACTTTGTTACCGAAGCAACATCGCCAGGCTCTTCACTCAATGCTGCTTACGGCTTTCTGTGGTGGTTAAACACCGGCCCCAATGACACTTGGCGACACCCTGCCATTAATAATCACGCGGCAAAAACAGGCGTTATCTTCCCGGATGCACCTGCTGATCTATATGCAGCATCGGGCAATAATGGCCAGGTCGTGATTGTCTCGCCTTCAGAAAATCTGATCATTGTTCGACAGGGACACCAGAGAATTAATGGTCCAGAGATCATCAACAACATGTATCGCGAAGTCGCTGATGCCATGACCCATTAAAAAGCCACGGGAACCGGGCATCTTGTTCGGTTCCTTCTTCTCATTGTCAGTCCTTTAAATGCTCCACGATAAAGCCGTTGACCAGTCTTTGCAGTATCTCCCCTCCTCTTTCATTCAAGTGAATACCATCGGAAAGCAGGTAATAGCCCATGGATAGGCCTATCTTGTTAAAGCTTTGACCCAGTACAAAACGCCTGAATACGGCTTTTACTTTTGTCTTTGCCCAGTCCTGACGGGCAAACCCTTGTTGTTGCATTCCGGCTTGCTTCACGACAGCTGTCATTTCTTCAAACAATGGCAGGTATTCTACAGCTTCTTCCTGCGCAATCTTTCTGACAATCTCACCATACTGCCCCACTTTGCCATGAGTCTCACCGGTCATGTTTTCACCCATAATCGGTGGTGAAATTAATGCAATGCTTGCCGAGGTTGACTGCTTTAGTTTCTGCACTGTCTGACGAAGCTGATCTTCATACCACTCAATATCAGGTCGCTGTGGTAATTGTTTGGCTTTGTATTGCTCATGCCCGTTTTCACAGAGCACAGCATTCACATCGTTGGTTCCAATCAATACGGTGACAAGAGAAGGTTTACAGTGAATGACGGGGTCTATGCGTTGTAAAAGGTTATAGGCCAGATCACTGTTAACACCGGCATTCACCAATGAAACCTGTTTTCCTTTATACGACTTTTCCAGAGCTTCCACATAATTATAAGAAACCGTACCATGGGTCAGACTGTCTCCCAGACAGGCAATAACCTTATGATCCGAATTCTTTTCCGATAAGAATCGATCAGGTCTGTTTCTGGGTAAGCGGGTGGCAGATGAATAAGCAGAGAAAAGAAGCACGCCTGTCGCAACAGGTATCAGCAGTAACAGGATCAACAAAGCTTATCTCCAGAATTGTTATTATTTTAAAGGCAAGAGAATTATAAAAGATCTGAGCACTGTACGTCAGTAATTAAATGATACGAAGGAGTGACACTCAGTAGATATATTCGGGAAACTCCATGGCTGGACCTTTCACGATTGCAAAAGCCTTAAAGGCTGCCAGAGATTCACGCGCTATACCTGATTTGACACTGCAGAGGTAACAGGGTCCTCGAACATTATCATTATCAATTTTTACTCCTATAACCTGGTACCCTTTCGCCAGAGCTTTCTCTACCCGATCCAGGCGAACAGACTTCTGATCATAACTACCACCTGACAAACTCGAATACGCTCTGTCAGGTTCAGAGGCCGTCACCTGATGAGCCTGATCAACATCAATACCGTATTGTTCTGCCTGTCTGTTCAGATGCTTCTGTTGATGTTCAAAAATAGTCATTTCAAGGCATTTTAAAGCGTCTTTTGACCTTTTCAGGCAAGCAACCTGCTCTTCATGATCGCCGGTACAACCGAGAATCTCTGCCAGCTTTCGAACTCGTTCCTCACAGCCTTCTGACAATACTTCATTAATCACTTCAGAGAACTGCCCCAATAAAAGGAAACGATTTATATAGGTTGGGGATACCGGCACAGGCCAATTCACCAGAAGACAGTCATCATTCCACTTGTGACAAAAAGGCTCTTCGATGGAATACCGATCCAGTGTGCTGTCCCATTCATCACCAAAAATCAGAAAAAACAGTAGATCCGCATCGAGCGCTCCATGGTGAGACGCTACATACTCAGAAAGAGCGTGGGATTGGACACCATGAGTCAGAAGAAAGTCGAGATTGGTGGGTTCTTCATAGTAGGGCAATCTGGAAGCGAAATAGTCACCTGCCATGTAGGGCATGAAACTGACAAACTCCACATTTCTTGAATAGCCTCCCGTTCCCCAGAGCTGAATATGACGAAGTTTTGCTTTTAAGCAGGAGTCTGACTGTGTACCATGAAAGTTATCCCCATGGGCCACTCTGTTCAGCTGAACACTGACAATCTTTTTTAGCTCAGAACTGGCATTGGAAGAGTCACTGGGAACTGAGCCACTTGAAGTCAGATATTCATAATCCGTCTGTTCAGCGCACTCATAAAGTAACGCCTCAAATCCTTCACACTCCTCTTTGTCAGTCAGCCCTCTGAGACTGCTCCCTAGGAGCCTGTCGGACTTACCACTGACCTACTGCGAAAAAGCCGGATTTGGCCATTTTTTATGATTCTTTTCGTTGAATAGCTCGCTATTCGCCTCAAATAATCATAAAAACTGTCTCAAACCG
>NZ_JBPCXO010000103.1:0-1549 GCF_051008435.1 Endozoicomonas sp.
CGGGTTTCGAGTGCGCTCATCCGGCTTGCTGACTTTGCGTTTTCGGTCGCCATCTTCTGTACTGCCATCTTCTTGAGTCGATGTATCAAAGTCAATCCCGCCGCTGGCTTCGTCATCAGACGGCTTGGTGTTCGGTTTTATGTCTGGTTTTGGCGGCAGCTTTTTCAATTGCCGTATCTCTGCCTCAAGAGCTTCGATATGCTCTTTCAGAAGAGCAATTTGCTCTTGCTGCTGAGTGATAAACCTAAGAAGCTTTGCAGTCTGTTCACTCTGCTGTTCGTTGCGGGTTGAGAAAACCATGGGATAAAGGATAGTCGCTGCAAGGGAAAGGTATTATTCTCTTTCTCTGTCCAGCAGCTTTTTAGGAATTACAGTGGCAGCCTAAATAAAAATTGTTTTCTGGTTGTAATGAACTTATAAGAAGGAGTTCTAAGATATTAACCAAAGCAATTAACACTTGAAGCTCAGTAACATAGGGCCGTGTTCTGGGGCTGGTGAAGCGATACCAAAAAGCATCGAAGGCTTTACTCAAATCGGTTTGAACTGACGATCTGGAATAACCAGAAACTCTGTGGCCTATCCCCAAGTCATCCAACCTATCATGGACAGAGGCGGTGGCTGGATTTTATAGAGCGAGTTCCAGGTGTATAGATTTACTTGCCAGCCTTTTTGGGGTGAGGGGAGGAGTTCCAGGGCTATGTGAAGACCGCTGGCGACAGCAAGATTTTTATACGTACAATTCTAGAAAGTTTCAGATCTGGTCGATAGTTTAAGACTGTGAGCATTTTCACAGCCTTATAAGATAAGACTGTCACCATGGTGACATGTCATAGAGATAATCAGCGTTTCCTGTTGAGCTTCAGCCTTGCCTTTTCTTGAGCAGCAAACTGTCGAGCCTTGATAAAGGCATCCGAAACAGCAGTCTCACCCTCCATGAAGTGGGTTTGCTTTTCTTCTTCGGTCATGGTTCGCTTGCTTTTATTCTTTTTCATCATCGTCACCTGAAGTAGCTTTTTTCATATCGCCTGATACTAAAACCTCAGGTTCATCCAAAGAAAGCTTTCTAGTTTTCTCGAAGTCTTTTTTGGCCTTCGCCCTGACTTCCTCTATAGAAGTCTTGTCCTCATCATCTCGAGTTATCTTGTCGTTGCCTGTTTCTGTCATTAGTTCAGCTCCATAAACAAGTAATCACCTTCAGTAACATACTGATAGCCGAAGGATTCGTAGTAAGCCTTAACCTGTTCATTGATTGGATTCATTATCCTAACCTGCTTGGCATTCAACAGTCGTGCATAAACATTATAACCAAGCAGCACAGCACCAAATATTCCTGGCCTTTTACCCAGATCAACAGGTGAAGCTTCAACCACATCCAGTCTCAAAGCCGTACCAAAATAAGTAGGCCTTCCCATCGATAAACCTATCACTCGATTCTGCAGTTTTTCTCACTTGACAATCAGGTTGCATCCAATAATTCAAATTTCCCAGCATGAGATTTGAGTGATTCCGTAGGCTCCCGTTTACCAAGATCTCGCCCCGCCATATGCCT
>NZ_JBPCXO010000104.1:0-13897 GCF_051008435.1 Endozoicomonas sp.
CAAGCGAAAGGCAAGAGGCTATAAGAAACCGCACTTTAAAATTATGGTTTATTTACTGACTGGCAAGCTGAATTTCACCCGAGTGAATGAATCCTGCTTACCCACTTGAAATTCAAAAGAGCCATAAAATTCCTTTAAGTACAAAGCCCCGCTGGACAGCACCAGTCAACTGGAAGGTATTGAGTCATTTGGATGTCCCAATGGTAAAGTTTGATGAACTTCCACCGGTGTATGAGAAAACAGCTTCTGAGCGTTGTTTTTTTTCCCACTGGGTGATCGTTATTTAGGGGCTTTATTTTTTGGAAGGCATAAGTATTTTCAAGGAGGGGCTGAACAAGAAGCCCACCTGATCGACGACAAGCCTATGGATGAACTGATTGATAATATTATCAACAGCATTCAGTTGACACTGTCGCCGGAAGCCCAGGCTCAGTATGACCGGGTCAAGGCGGAATGTCCGGATATGCAGGTGACGGAAGACTTTCCGCCACTGGACTGGTCCGACAAGCCGGAATACAAGGGTGACTAATCGGCCCTGGGAAAGAAAGCCATGGTCTGATGATTTTCTTTCCCGATGCACTGGATTGAGATTATTTTAAGATAGACATCAGTCCTTCGTAGTGTCTCCACTGCATCTGCTGATGACGGTTTTGACTCTGATCCACCACCGATTCCCGTGAAATATCCACAAGCCGACCTTCCTCATCCAGATGATAAGTGTCTTCCATAAAGAGCTGCTTTTCGTCGGGCTGGTGGATGCTGGGTCAATGAGTGAAAAGTCTGACTTTCCTTTAACCTTTCCTGTAGGTCAAAGGCGTGAGACCGGTCCAGCTTTTAAAGGCACGAATAAAGGCGCTGGGTTCTGAAAACGCCACTTTCGCGGCTATCTCTTCAATGGATAGCCGCTTCTGGTTAAGCAGATGGATAGCAATGTCTCTTCGAGTTTGAGTTTTGATGTCCTGAAATACCGTTCCCTCTTTCTTTAATGCACGACGCAGGGTTTGTGAGTGCATACTCAGATGCACAGCTACCACTTCAATCTCTGGCAATTCTTCCTTTTCCCTGAGGCTGGTTTCAATCAGGTTTCTGACATTCATTGCCACCTGCTTGTCACTGACCCGGGTTTCAAACAGATTCATTGGCGCGCGTTCCATATAAGCCTGCAGGGACTGATAGGTTTGCCGGTTGGGCAGATCAAAGGCATGGCGTTGATAAACAATCGAGTTTTTTGGCTGGTTAAACAGGACAGCAGCCCCGAAAAACAGAAACTGATACTCTTCCGGATAATCCGTGGCAGGATAATCCAGCGTGACCTGGACGATGGGCATCCTCTCATTGGCCAGCCAACTGTGAAAACGATGGAAAGACATCAGAGTCGTTTCAACGATATAGGCATTGGTCACCGCATCGGTCGAACGACGGGCAATTTCGTGGGTAATCAAATTGTCATCTAATGTCAGCCGATGATTAAAGCCATTTTCCAGCAGATTCGCATACTCTACTGAACGCTCGTAGGCCTCTCCTGCCGTGGGACAATTGATCACGGCATTACACATCATGGTAGATACGCCAATGCGTTGCGGCTTACCTAACAGACCCATGGCCTCATCGTTGAGCAATAAGGTTAACTTGTTGACCAGCCTGAAGTACTGGGCCGCTTCCACCCTTGAACGATCTTCAGTCAGTACCTGCAATGGAATTTCACACTCACGCAGAAGTTTCTTCAAGTCATAGCCCAGCGCCTTGGCACCATCCAGAGTCTGACGTACGTAAGCCGAGCTGATTGTAATTGTTTTCATTCTTTACACTCTGAAAAGAGTTGGTATCGGTTCCCTCTCAAGGGCCACAATTCCAAGCATTCTTCCTCTGAAGAACCTGAATTCTAAATTAAAACAGTCATCTAATGTCAATTTTTATGACTGCTCTCGTCATTGTTAAGTCAATTGTTCCAGAGCAGAATGAGCCACAGTCGATAGCTGCAAGTGACAGCAGCAGGGAAATCAGCCGGACAGGTAAAGGACACACCAGAGAATCAAGGTTCCCGGCTACCCGGAATATAAAAGCAAGAAAAACTTAAAGGATACCCAACATGCCCCATCCAGTGTATATCTATGATGCCGTACGCACTCCAAGGAGTAAGGGTAAGAAAGACGGTAGCCTCTACACAGTCAAGCCAATTGATCTGGGTGCATCGGTCCTGAAAGCCATGCAGAGCCGTCTGGATCTGGACACCTCTTATGTAGACGACGCAGTGTTTGGTTGTGTAACCCCTGTGGGTGAACAAGGGGGTGACATCACCAAAATGATCGTGGCCAATGCAGGCTGGGATCAAAGTGTTGCAGGTGTTCAGCTGGACCGTTTCTGCGCTTCTGGTCTTGAGGCAGTCAATATTGCAGCCCAGAAAGTGGCTTCCGGATGGGAAGACCTGGTCGTAGCCGGTGGTGTTGAGTCCATGTCTCGCGTTCCTCTGGGCTCCAGCGGTGGTGCCATGGGTGCTGACCCTGAGTTTGTTTTCAAGAATGGTTTTATTCCCCAGGGTGTTGCAGCTGACCTGCTTGCTACTCTGGATGGTCATACCCGTGAAGAAGTCGATGCCTTCGCTGTAGAATCTCAGCGTCGTGCAGCTAACGCTCGTAACAACGGTTACTTCGACAAGTCCGTGGTGGCTGTAAAAGATATGAACGGCGTAACCGTTCTGGATACAGACGACTTCATCAAGCCTGGAACCACCATGGAAGGCCTGGCTAAACTGAAACCTGCCTTTGAAATGCCAGGTCAGTTTGGCTTCAACGATGTCGCCATCAGCAAGTACCCACAGGTCTCTAAAGTTAACCACATCCATACTCCTGGTAACTCTTCTGGCATCGTAGACGGCTCTTCAGCAGTTCTGGTAGGCAGTGAGAAAGCAGGTAAAGATCTGGGCCTGACGCCACGTGCCCGTATTGTTTCCACTGCTGTGCTGGCCGTTGAGCCTGTACTGATGCTGGCTGGTCCTGCTCCAGCGGCTCGCAAGGCTCTGAAAAAAGCCAGTCTGCAAGCCAGTGACATTGACCTGTGGGAAATCAACGAAGCCTTCTCTTCTGTTGCCCTGCGTTATATGAGCGAACTGGAAATCTCCCACGACGTAACCAACGTCAATGGCGGTGCGATCGCCATGGGTCACCCACTGGGTGCGACCGGTGGCATGCTGGTCGGCACCATGGTTG
The DNA here is from genome assembly GCF_051008435.1 of Endozoicomonas sp. Classification (GTDB taxonomy): domain Bacteria; phylum Pseudomonadota; class Gammaproteobacteria; order Pseudomonadales; family Endozoicomonadaceae; genus Endozoicomonas_A. The sequence goes on from NZ_JBPCXO010000104.1 coordinate 3,207, forward strand.
ACGAGCTGGAGCGTCGTAACCTCAAGCGCGGCATGATCTCTCTCTGCGTAGGTGGTGGCATGGGTATCTCCACCATCGTTGAACTCGTTTAACCATCGCTTTTAAAAACGTTTTTAAAAATAAGAAGAGAGCATTCAAACAATGAGCGGATTTATTTACGAAAAAGACGCCGACGGTATCGTCACCATCACCATGGACATGGAAGGTTCAGTCAACGCCATGACTGAAGAATACCGTGGCACGATGGAGGACACCGTAACCCGTCTGGAAGCAGAGACCGACATGACCGGTGTCGTGTTTGCATCTGCCAAAGATGTCTTCTTTGCCGGTGGCAACCTGAACGAGCTGGTTGAAGCTCAGCCTGGCGATGAAGAAGACTACATGACTGGCCTGGAAGTGGTAAAAGGTCACTTCCGTCGTCTGGAAAAACTGCCTGTTCCAGTAGTAGCAGCTATCAATGGTGCAGCACTGGGCGGTGGTTTTGAACTCTGCCTGGGTTGTAACTACCGTATCGCCTGGAATCATCGCAGCGTCAAGCTGGGCCTGCCGGAAGTAAACCTGGGTCTACTGCCCGGTGCCGGTGGTATCGTTCGTACTGTGAACATGCTGGGTCTGCAGAATGCCCTGCCTTACATCATGGAAGGCAAGCAAATTACTCCGGACAAGGCTCTGGAAGCTGGCCTGATCAACGAGCTGGTTGATACTAAAGAAGAACTGGTTTCCCACGCCAAAGCCTGGATTGCACAAAACAAGGACAACGAAGAAGCGAAAAGCCAGCCATGGGATCGCAAAGGTCACAAGATTCCTGGAGGCGACACCAACAACCCACAGGTTGCTCAGCTGCTGGTGATGTCTCCAGCCATGCTGCTGCAAAAAACCAAAGGCTTGATGCCAGCGCCAGAAACTATTCTGGACTGCGCAGCCGAAGCCGCCCGCCTAAGTTTTGACGGTGCCCTGAAAGCAGAAAGCCGTGGTCTGACCAAACTGGTAATGACGCCAGTTGCCAAGAACATGATCACCACGTTCTTCTTCCAGATGAATCAGGTCAATGGAGGCGCCAGTCGTCCAAAAGGTATCGAGAAAACCGACGTTAAGAAAGTAGGTGTTCTGGGTGCTGGTGTCATGGGTCAGGGTATTGCTCTGGTATCTGCCATGGCGGGTATTGAAGTAGTCCTGAAAGATCTGACGATTGAATCCGCAGAGAAAGGCAAAGGCTACTCGGACAAAGTGCTGTCCAAGCGTATTGCCCGTGGTCGTATGACTGAAGAAAAGAAGGAAGGCATCCTGAGCCTGATCAAACCTTCTGCTAACAATGAAGACCTGCAGGGTTGCGATCTGATCATCGAAGCGGTTTTCGAAGACATTAATCTGAAGAAGAAGATTGTTCAGGAGACTGAACCTTTTCTGGCAGAAAACGGCACTTATGGTTCCAACACCTCGTCCCTGCCTATTGGACGCCTGGCAGAAGCCAGCCTGAATCCCGAGAACTTCATCGGTATTCACTTCTTCTCTCCCGTAGACAAGATGCCTCTGGTAGAAATCATTTGTGGAGACAAGACCAGTCAGGAAACCCTGGCTAAAGCCTTCGATTACTCCCAGAAGATCAAGAAAACCCCTATCGTTGTTAATGACTCCTTCGGTTTCTTCACTTCCCGTACCTTCGGTAGCTATCTGGATGAAGGGGTTCAGCTGCTGAAAGAAGGCTTCCACCCAGTAGCTCTGGATAACCTGGCTAACTCTATTGGCATGCCTCTGGGCCCGCTGGCTATTTACGACGAAGTCAGTCTGAGCACCTCTCTGAAAGCCAGTGCTTCTGCTGAAGAACTGGGCCTTCTTGATGTCCATGGAGACAGCTCAATCACGCGTGAAGTCATGTCCACCATGGTGGAAGAGCACGGTCGTGGTGGCCGTCATCAAGGTGGCGGTTTCTATCAGTATGGCGAAGATGGCAGCAAGGAAATCTGGCCTGGACTGTACGACCTGTACTACAAAAAAGACCTTGATATCCCTAATGAAGATGTCAAAGACCGTCTGCTGTTCCGTCAGGTCATCGAAGCTCTGAAAGGTTTGCAGGAAGGTGTGGTTCATTCCGTTGCAGACGCCAATATCGGAACCATCATGGGTATCGGTGCACCCGCCTGGACCGGTGGACTGGTGCAGTTCGTTAACACTTACGGTACCCAGAAGTTCGTAGATCGGGCGACGGAACTGGCGGAGAAATACGGCGATCGCTTTGCGCCTCCTGCCATTGCGATTGAGAAGGCTGAGAAAGGCGAGCTGTTCGTATAAGCTTGTTCGCTTGCGCCCTCGCTCGCAAGAGCGAGGGTTTAACAGCCCTATAGCTGCCATGAGCACTATCAATAATTATAAAAATTGGAGACGTACGCAATGGGTCCCCTGACAGGTTTTAAAATCATCGAGCTCGCAGGCATTGGCCCTGGTCCTTTCTGTGGCATGCTGCTCGCTGACATGGGTGCAGAAGTCATTGTCGTTGAACGAGCCAGCTCCGAACATGTAGCGCCAGACGTTACCAGGCGCGGGAAAAAATCCATAGCGTTGAACCTGAAAAGCCAGGAAGGTCTGGAAACCCTGCTGAGTCTGGTTGAAGGTGCTGATGCTGTTTTTGAAGGCTTTCGACCGGGTGTTGCCGAGCGACTGGGCGTAGGCCCTGAAGACTGTCAGCAACGTAATCCGAAGATTGTCTATGGTCGTATGACCGGTTGGGGACAAACGGGTCCTCTGGCTCAAGCCGCTGGCCATGACATTAACTACATTTCCCTGACCGGCGCTTTATACGCAACAGGTCGCAAACACGAAAAACCCGTTCCTCCTCTTAATCTGGTTGGGGATTACGGTGGCGGTGCCATGTTCCTTGCAGTGGGTCTGCTGGCTGGACTACTGGAAGCGCAGAAGACCGGCAAAGGTCAGGTGATTGACGCAGCCATGACTGACGGCTCTGCTCTACTGATGTCCATGTTTAACTCATTCCATGCCATGGGCATCTGGAGCACCCAGCGTGGCAGCAATCTGCTGGACAGTGGTGCTCATTTCTATGACACCTACGAAACCCAGGACGGCAAATACGTTTCACTGGGCTCCATTGAGCCACAGTTCTATAGCCTGCTGATTGAAAAAGCCAACCTGGATCCCAGTGTTTTTGGCGATCAGCACAATGCTGCCCGCTGGCCTGAATACAAGGAAAAGCTGGAAGTCATTTTCAAGACCAAGACTCAGTCAGAATGGTGTGAATTGATGGAAGGTACCGACGTCTGCTTTGCACCGGTGCTCGACTTTCTGGAAGCACCACAGCACCCACACAATGTCGCACGAAACACCTATATCGATATTGATGGCATGACACAACCTGCACCCGCCCCACGCTTTAGCCGCACACCTTCCGAGGTGAGTCACGGTTCAAAAGCTGCCGGAGTGGATACAGACAGTGTACTCAACGAATGGGGCTTCTCGGCTGAGAAAATTGAACATTTAAGAAAAGAAGGGGCTTTGAGCTGAATGGGAAGGATTGCTTCAGGAAATAACTCCTGAAGCATCAGAAAAAATGTCAGGACAGCCTTTCAAGTACGGTAGCCAACATTTGTTTAACTTCTAACATATCAGACTTAAGCGTGGAGACATCAGACTTAAGCGTGGAGACATCAGACTGAAGAACCTTGATAGCACGATCCTGCTCATCAAAACGTGTGTCATGCTGAATCAGTTTCGAGCTGAGCTGGCGGAAACGTTCATCATGCTCCACGAGTTTCGAATCAATTTGACGGAAACATTCGTCATGCTCTGCCAGCTTGATTTCAATATGACTAACCCGTTTGTTTTGATAGTCAAAACGGCTTTCCAGCTCATCAAAACGGACACCTGTTTTGCTCTGAAACTGGCGAAGCTCAGTAATTAAAAGGTCAATAGAGCGTTCGACGCCGAGCACGATTCCATCAAACTCGCTTTGTCTGGCTTCAAGAGCGTCTACCCGTTCAGCAAGTGACATAAAACCTCTCTTGTTGGTAATTTCTGAGAATATGATCAGCACAAGAAGACTAGCAAAGAATTTAAATTTAGAAAGGACCCTGAGCACATGGATATGCTGGTACCAGAAAGCCTGGAAACTGAACGCTTGATACTCAGACAGTTTCAAGAAAGTGACTGGAAAGAACTTCATGACTATTTCTCAGACGCTGAAGCAACCAGGTATACGACAGGCCGCTCTTTATCGGAAGGTGAAACCTGGAGAACACTCTGCAGTATGATTGGCCACTGGAGTGTTCGGGGTTACGGCCCCTATGCTGTTATCGAAAAGAGTAGCGGGTCTGTACTGGGCACCACAGGCTTCTGGTATCCCAATGACTGGCCCGAGCCAGAGATTAAATATGCGCTGGCTACACAGCACCAAAGAAAAGGTTTTGCCAGTGAAGCAGTAAAAGCTGTTCAAAGAGCCGGGAGAAAGCATTTGCCTGAATTGAAGCTAATCAGTTTTATTCATTCAAATAATGCGCCTTCAATCAATTTAGCCAAGTCTGTAGGTGCCACTTTTGAGGGAGAACGCAGTTTCAGGGGGGCAACCTGGCACCTGTTTAGACACCCATAATCCGTTCGTTGTCAACATCACCACTATTCCTGTCAAAACTACTTTTGCCAGGATAAAAGCAAAAAAAACAATAACAAAAAGGAGTGATAAATATGCCGCAAAATGAGCCAGAGGTGCTTAGCCAGGCATTTACGCTCGGCTATACCTATACCCGCTCTACCGGCCCTGTTGTAGGTCAGTTTCTGACCGGGCTGCGCGACCGTAAACTGATAGGTAATAAGGCCAGTGACGGTAAAGTTTACGTACCGCCTATGGAGTTCGATCCTAAAACCGCAGAAGCCATCACAAACTTTGTGGATGTAGCTGAAACCGGTGTGGTCAAAACCTGGTCATGGGTCAATGAGCCTAATGAAAAACATCTTCTTAAGAAACCGTTCGCTTTTGCCCTGATTCAACTGGATGGCACCGATATCCCCATGCTCCATATGGTGGATGCTGGCAGTCAGGATGCCATGAGCACCGGGATGAAAGTTCAGCTGCGCTGGGCCGATGAAACCCAGGGTCTGATCACCGACATTGCCTGCTTTGAACCCTTGTCCGAAGACAGCGGTGCCCACAGCGAAAGATCTGGTGCCCACAGCGAAAGAAAAGTAGCAGAGAAGCCCGCAGTTGCTGCCGACCTTGAACCCATTACCGGTGTGGAATCTCCCATCTATCTGGAATACAACTTCACTGCTGGTAAAGCGACAGCTGCCTTCCTTTCCAACATCAAGAAAGGCAAGCTTACGGGGGGTAAGTGTTCCGACTGCTCCGCCGTTTATGTTCCTCCTCGTGGATCATGCCCGGCCTGTGGTGTGGCGAACGATGAAAACGTAGAGCTGACCAACAAAGCCACGGTTCAATCTTTCACCATTATCTCCATTCCCATCCCCGGTAACCCGATCAAGCCCCCTTTCGTAGTGGCAAACCTGATGGTGGACGACGCTCATCAATCCTTCCTGCACATTGTCAGCGGCTGTGATAACAGCGACGTTCGCATCGGCATGCGTGTAGAGGCTGTATGGAAGCCTGAAGAAGAATGGACTCATGCGATGGAGAGCATTGCTTACTTCCAGCCCATTGACGAGCCTGACATTCCTCGTGAAGAAATTGGTAAGTTAGAGCCCTCAGCTCATAAAAAGGGGGAGAAGAAAGATGCGTGATATAGCCGTAGTAGCCTATGCTCAGAATCCTATCGTTCGGGATGCCGGTGCCAATAACGAAGTCGAGCTGATCATGCCTGTGGTCAAACAGGTTTTGAAAGATACTGGACTGAAAGATATTCATGATATCGACTTCACCTGCTCAGGCAGCTGTGACTACCTGCAGGGTGCCGCTTTTGCATTCGTAGCCGGTGTGGATGCCCTGGGTGCTGTGCCACCTATTAAGGAATCTCACGTTGAGATGGATGCCGCCTGGGCTCTGTACGAAAGTATCCTGAAAATTAAGATGGGGGCGGCTGATTCTGCTCTGATCTATGGTTTTGCCAAATCCAGCCCCGGTAAACTGGCCCAGGTTCTTTCGCAACAGCTGGACCCTTACTACTACTCACCGCTCTGGCCAGATGTGGTCAGTCTGAACGCTATGCAGGCCCGAGCCGCGCTGGACGCGGGTGTTCTGACAGAAGAAGACATGGCTGAAGTGGTCAGCCGTTCTCGTGCCAACGCCAAATCGAACGACAAAGCACAACTGTCCGGTGATTATTCCGTAGAACAACTACTGGAAGAGCCCGAGTATATTGCTCCGCTTCGCAAGCATGACTGCCCACCGGTCTCTGATGGTGCTTCTGCCATGATCATTTGCACGGTTGAAAAAGCGAAAGAGTGGGGTCTGCCCTTCGCAATCATCAAAGGGATGGATCATCGTATTGAAACCCATAACTTTGGTGCCCGTGATCTGACAACCTCCGAATCAACAACGATTGCCGCAGAAGCGGTGGGGGTTAACTCAGCAAAGGTCGACATCGCTGAAATTCATGCGCCTTTCAGTCATCAGGAAATCATCCTGAAGAAAGCACTGGGCCTGGGTGATGATACCGTGGTCAATCCTTCCGGTGGCCCTCTGGCCGGTAATGTGATGATGGCCGCAGGCCTTGACCGTATTGGTGAAGTAGCCCGTCGCATTATTAATGGGGAAGCAAAACGCGGTGTTGCTCATGCCACCAGCGGACCTTGCTTGCAGCACAACATGGTCACGGTACTGGAGGCAGAATAATGGCTGAATTAGCAGCAGTGGTCGGTGTTGGACAAACCAAATACCAGACCAAACGATCCGACGTTTCTATTGCAGGCCTTGTTCGCGAAGCCGCCGTCAATGCATTAAAAGACGCTGAACTGACCTGGGACGACATTGATGCCGTCATTGTGGGTAAAGCGCCCGATATGTTTGAAGGCATCATTATGCCTGAAACGTATTTGACTGACGCCCTGGGCTGTAATGGCAAACCCATGTTGCGTGTGCACACGGCAGGTTCTGTGGGGGGCTCCACTGCAATCGTTGCCGCGTCCTACATTCAGAGTGGCATGTTCAAGCGTATTTTGACCGTTGCTTTCGAGAAACAGTCAGAATCCAATGCCATGTGGGCACTGTCTAACCCACAGCCGTTTTCACCTCACCTGAATGCCGGTGCCGGTGGTTACTTTGCCCCTATTATTCGTGAATACATCCGACGCAGTAACGCTCCTTATAATGCGGGTATCCGGGTTGCTACCAAGGACCGCCTGCATGGCGCACTGAACCCTCTCGCCCACCTGAAGCTGGGTGAGATTACAGAAGAGCAGGTAGAACAGTCCGGCATGCTGTGGGATCCCATTCGTATGCTGGAATCCTGCCCTTCTTCCGACGGTGCCTGTGCAATGATCATTGCCAACGAAGAACTGGCTGAACAGTCTCCGAAGAAGCCTGCCTGGATTCGTGGCACCGCCATGCGCTCCGAGCCCACCATGTTCGCAGAACGTGAAGAGGTGAACCCTCTGGCGGGGCGTCAATGTGCTGCTGACGTTTATCAGCAAGCCGGTATCACCAATCCCCGCAAAGAGATTGACTGTGCTGAAGTTTATGTGCCTTTCTCCTGGTATGAACCCATGTGGCTGGAAAACCTGGGCTTTGCCGAAGAGGGTGAAGGTTGGAAGCTGACCATGGACAACGTCACATCATTGATTGATGGCGGTGACACTCCCTGGAACCCATCCGGTGGAGTATTGTCGTCTAACCCCATCGGTGCTTCTGGCATGATTCGCTTCGCAGAAGCTGCCCAGCAGGTTCGTGGTGAATGTGGTGACCACCAGGTACCTGGCGCTAAAACCGCTATGGGTCATGCTTATGGCGGTGGTGCCCAGTTCTATGCCATGTGGATTGTCAGCTCCGACAAAGGGTAAATAACTTTTACCTCAGGAACTGTTTTCTGAATCTCACCTTAAAGGGCGGAATCACTCCGCCCTTTCTACTCTTCTAAACCATTGCCTTCCACTCTTGGCTGTTCATTCTCAAACAACCTCTCTTTAGCGTTTTTCTGTACAAATCCTGAAACCGGACTCCTGAGATACTCATCAAGAGACGTATGTTTTAAGAAAACTGCGACGATTTATCACACCTGTCTCAGAAGCATGGCTGTTTACAATCTTGATGAACGATAACAATAAATACAATCGAGATGACTATGCCGTCCTTCATGGAAATACTCAGCAGGGGTCTTCCTTTTGCTCTTAAAAAAAGAGCACTCCCTATTCAATACAGCACTTATCCACTTCTGATTGCCGGAACACTCATAACCTCTCCAGCCCCGGCTTCAGAACAGGGTCATGACCAAGTCGATATTCTGGAAACCATTGTGGTAACCGCCACCCGGGAAGAAGCCCGCCTGGCGGATACTGCCGCCAGTATCGGTGTTCTGAATGAAGACGATATCAAGGCCATTTCGCCCACGCATCCGGAGCAGTTACTGAACCGAATTCCCGGTGTAAACATTGTCCAGATTGGCAGCTCGGGAGAAGGTCATATGGCTGCCATTCGTCAGCCCATTTCAACAACGCCGGTTTACCTTTTTCTGGAGAATGGGGTTCCTGTGCGCTCACCGGCTTTCTTTAATCACAACAGTCTCTACGAAGTGAATGTTGCTGGCAGCCAGGGGATAGAGGTCACCAAAGGACCCGGATCTGCTCTCTATGGCAGTGATGCCATTGGCGGTGTGGTGAATGTTCTGAGTGGTCCGTTCTCTGGAGAAGACAATGCAACCGTGGGACTTGAGGCAGGTTCAGACGATTGGAAACGGGCAACTCTGGACGGAAACACTTCAAAAAATGGCCATGATTTCAATTATAACCTCAGCCTGAGTGACAACGGTGGTTGGCGGGATAACACCGAGTCCGACAAAGTCACCTTCTCCAGTGGTTGGGGATCAGATCTTTCAGACTCTGTCAGTCATCATACTTTGCTCACCTTTTCCCGAATCAATATGAACACGGGAGGATCAGGTCTGCGTTATGATGATTTCAAAGACAACCCATCACAGGCTGGCAACCTGATTGGCTTTCGAGATGTAGAAGCACTAGGAGCCTGTCGGTCTTGAGGCAATTTCTGTGAGGGAAGCTGTCTGGCTATCCTCCTGGTCACTCAAACTTCTGTGTAAGCTGTTCTTACCATCGTCATACTTTCCCGCAAATAGCAAAACAACGCCCAAAACGTTCTGTAGGCGGCCAGAATCTGTACCAAAATTAACCCATTGCTGATGTTGGCCATCGCCATGGTAAACATCTTCTTCAAATTGAAGCCAGTGCATAGCAAATCCCACTCGGCAGTCACCGCTGCAAAGCCACGAACCAGAAACTGGCGATAGCCCATGACTTCTTTCTGTATTCCGAAGGTCGGCTCAATAGTGCTTTTGCGTAAAGCATAAATAGACTGTCACTCCTTGGTTTGCAATCGCCAGCGCATCAGTTCTAATGCCGTTACATCGTCGCCTTCAGGCATGGGGTCATCGGGCTTGAAACGCTCCATTAAGGGTTTGTTATGGGCAACCCGCTTCTCTGCTATGTAAGGAATAGCGCCATAGGTATCCACAGCAAACACATTGCCTTCGCTGGAGAAACCTGTATCTGCCAGAATCGCTTCAACCTTGCCAGGCTCGTCTTCACGAGTGGCCAGCTCTTCAAGGGCTGACTCAATCTGTTGTTTGTCATTTGTTGCCTGGGTGACGTGTTTTTCTACGATCAGCCCGCTCTCAACGTCAACTGCTGCCTGAACATTATAGGCCTGTTCAAAGCTGCCGCCTGAAGTCGGCATGATGCGGGAATCGGGGCCTGTCAGATTGACCTGATCTTTGCCTTTCGGACCCGCCTCTGGCGCTTTGGGTTCTTTGCCTCTCGGGGCTTTTTACCGGACTCCCTGATGGCTTCCCGGCGGGCTACTTTTTCCCCGTGTTCTGCCAGTTCTTGCTGGTAACGCTCGTCGGCACGCCGCTCTATTTCAGCTTTCGCCTTGGCAATAACGGCCAGCCGGTCTTCCCGTCGCTGGAGTTCTTCGGGAATAGAAAGCTCTTCAGGCTGCTCTTCAGCATCGGCTTTCTCTGCCATTTTCAGAAGTTCGTCTACTTCAGCCTTGAGCTGCTTTTCCAACTTGCAGGCGTAGTCATAGATGAGAGCCTTGTGCTTACTGGCATTGGCTTTCATCTTGGAGCCGTCCAGGCTGATGGCTCCCATTTTCAGCCACTGGGCTTCTTTGGCAATCATCAGAATCTGGGTGAACAATTCACTGATCTCCTTGCGAAAGCGGCTTCAGAAAGTATTGATACTGTCATGATCCGGGTGCTCATTGGCGCAGATGTAACGAAAGGCGATGGAGTCGTAAGTAGCCTTCTCAAGCTTCCGACTGGAAAAGACTCCTGTCGCATAGTCATAAAACAACAGGGAGAGCATGAGTGATGGATGCCAGGCCTTAGAGCCTTTCCCACTATAGGCTTTGATGAATGGATCAAGGTTCAGTTGTTCGACGACCTCTACAACAAAGCGAGCAAGGTGCCGTTCCGGCAAGTAGTCATCGACACTGGCAGGAAACATGTCAGGCGTACTGCGATCAATGGGTCGAAAAGTCCACTTCTTCATTTGACAGAGGTCGTTGT
>NZ_JBPCXO010000105.1:0-4564 GCF_051008435.1 Endozoicomonas sp.
CCTGATTTGGCCATTTTTTATGATTCTTTTCGTTGAATAGCTCGCTATTCGCCTCAAATAATCATAAAAACTGTCTCAAACCGGACTTTTCCTCGCTACGGTCGGCTAAGTCCGACAGACTCCTAGCAACACTAATGTAGGCAAAAATCAGACGGTTGGATAGTGCTCAGGTTTGGTCAGGAGAGTTTGTTACAGAAAGGTGGAGGCAGGTCGAGAACAATAATTAATCAGTCTTGTCCCTGGTCTGGCGTTTAATCAGCCGTGAGTGCAGTGAAATATAGAGGATGAGTCACAATTCTGCGGGTGGATGTTCTTCATGTTGAAGAGTTGGATTGCCCGATGACAGGGCCAGTTGGTAAACTGCTGGAATAAAACCAACAACAAGCGCAAAGGATCGGGAACCAATGAGAAGCATAGTACTGGGCGTTCTTCTGCTCTGCCTGTCGTCAGTAGGGATGGCTTATGAGAGTCCGATCAAATCGGATTCTCCTCAGGATTACCTGGTCAAGAAAGGGGACACGCTCTGGGAAATTTCCAATCGTTTCCTGAAAAGCCCCTGGTTGTGGCCTGAGATCTGGCATGCAAACCCCCAGATTCATAATCCTCACCTTATTTTTCCAGGCGATCTGGTCAGTCTGGTTTACATCGATGGTCGCCCAAGACTGACGATTGTCCGTCGTGGCGAAAGTGGCAGAACCATCAAGCTCAGCCCCAAAGTGAGAACACTGCCTGCTGAAGCGGCTATTCCTGCTATTCCTCTTAGCGCAATTGATGCTTTTCTCAGAAACAGCCGGGTATTTGCGTCCAAGCAGGAGCTAGATGGAGCTCCCTATGTGTTTGCTTCCAGACAAGAACGCATTATCACTGGTGCTGGAGACAAGGTTTATGCCCGTGGACGGATAGGGTCTCTGGATAAAAATCTGGATATTCTTCGTACCGGAGAAGTTCTGACCGATCCCGACAGTGGCGAAGTTCTTGGCATTATTGGTCATGAAGTAGCAGATGCCTCTTTGCTGAAAGTGGATGATGGCATCGCCAGCCTTAACATCAAAACCAGTAAGCAGGAAGTCAGGCCGGGTGACAAGGTTGTTCCTGCCGACGCTTTCAGCATGCAAACCACCTTTTTCCCAAGAGCACCTGATGCTCCAGTGGAAGGTAAAATTGTTTCTGTTGTTGATGGTGTGAAGAAAGTTGGTCAGTTCAACAGCGTGATTGTTAATCGTGGTATCCGTGAAGGCCTGCGTCAGGGCGATATTCTCAATGCCTACAAGAACTTGATGGTAAAGGATCAGATCAGTGGTGAAATGATCAAGCTGCCTCCTGAAAAGGCTGGCATGATCATGATTTATCGTCCTTTCGAAAAAGTGAGCTATGGTATTGTGCTGACTGCCTATGAAGAAATAGGTGTAGGAGACACTCTGAAAAGCCCTTGAGGTGCAATGACTCAGCCATCCCAAGATTCCAACTGGCAGCAGCTACGCAAATGGCTGCTGCTTTCGTTTCAGACCGGCCTGGGAGCCGTTCGGTTCAATGCTCTTATTCGGGAGTTTGGTTCTGCAGACGCCATCCTTTCTGCCTCTTATCAAGAGCTGAGAATAGGGCTACCGGAAAAACTGGCGGCGCAGCTGTCTGCTAATCCCGAGACACCGGAGATTATTGAGCGTCTGAACCATTGTCGAAACTGGCTGGAATCCAGTAAAGCTCATCACATTATTACCCTGCAATCCTCTCAGTACCCTGCTGCTCTTAAAGAATTAAGCGACCCCCCTCCCCTGCTTTATGTGATTGGAAATATTGATTTATTGAATGAACCCCAGCTGGCGATGGTAGGGAGTCGAAGACCAACGCCCCAGGCTCGGCGGTTGGCTCAGGAGTTGGCCAGAGATCTTTCCAGAAAAGGATTGATTATCACCAGTGGCATGGCCCTGGGTATTGATGCAGCGGCCCATCAAGGCGTACTGGGCAGTTATGGCAGCACAATTGCGGTGCTGGGGACCGGAGTGGATGTGGTTTACCCAAGAAGTCATGGTGATCTTTATCAGGCAATCGCTATGCAGGGGGCAGTAGTGAGTGAATTTCCTTTGGGGACGGCTCCTAATGCCGGGCATTTTCCAAGAAGAAATCGCATCATCAGTGGCTTGTCCTCAGGAGTGCTGGTGGTTGAGGCGGCTCTTAACAGTGGCTCGCTAATTTCTGCCAGATTGGCCGCTGAGCAGGGCCGAGAGGTCTTTGCGGTACCGGGCTCAGTCTTAAACCCTCTCAGTCGGGGCTGCCATAAACTGATTCGGGAAGGGGCTGTACTGGTTGAATCAGTTGAAGACATTCTGATTGAGCTGCAGAACTATCTCAGGCCCTTTGTGGAGTCCTTAGACGAGCCTGAACCGATCAGCTCTGATTTATCGGGAGTGCAAAGAGTGATTCTGGAGAGCCTGAATGGAGAAGCCGTCAGTGTGGACTTGATCTGTCAGATATCAGGCCTCTCGTTTGATGAAGTCTCTGTGATACTGACCGAAATGGAGCTGGAAGGGTTTATTGAATCGGTTCCCGGAGGCTATATCCGGACAGGATGAAGCGTTTTTTGAACAAAAAATAATCATTTACCTGCTGGTTTAGAAATTATTAAAGGATTTTTTAATGCTTATTCGCTCAAACGTACAACTCTTCTTATAATCTACCCGAATCATCTACCAAGAATCACACGGCTTACAGGAGTTTGAGATGGAAGTCGGCATTATTATGGGGTCGAAGTCAGACTGGCCAACAATGAAACTGGCAGCAGAAATGCTGGATCGGTTTGGGGTCAGCTATGAAACCAAAGTGGTTTCTGCGCACCGGACTCCTCAGCTGTTGGCTGATTACGCCACGGGTGCAAAAGAGCGAGGCCTTAAAGTCATTATTGCTGGTGCAGGCGGTGCAGCCCACCTGCCAGGCATGGCTGCAGCATTTACCAGCTTACCTGTCCTGGGTGTACCTGTTCAGTCCAAAGCACTGAAAGGCATGGACTCATTGCTGTCCATAGCCCAGATGCCCAAGGGCATTGCCGTAGGTACGCTGGCGATTGGTGAAGCGGGCGCCGCCAATGCAGGTATTCTGGCAGCTCAAATTATCGGAACGCACGATGAAGCGGTTATGGCTAAAGTAGAAGCTTTCCGCAAAGAACAAACCGATACTGTTCTGGCTAATCCCAATCCAGCTGAGGATTAATCTGATGCATGTTTTAGTCCTGGGGGCAGGTCAGTTGGCTCGTATGATGTCACTGGCTGGCGCACCGCTGAACATTAAAATCTCTGCCTATGATGTTGGCAGCGAATCAGTGGTTCACCCTCTGACTCAAATGCCTATTGTTAACGGAAAGGCGGTAGTGGATGACCTGGCATCGGCCATCAGGCTGGCCGATGTTATTACTGCAGAGTTTGAGCACATTCCTCTTGATATTCTGGCTATCTGCGAAGAAAGCGGTAAATTCCTTCCTTCTGCAAAAGCCATAAAAGCGGGTGGCGACCGCCGTATCGAGAAAAAGCTGTTGGACGACGCAGGCGTAAAAAACGCCCGATATTTTGTCATCCAGTCTTATGAAGATTTCCAGAAAGCGATTGAACATGTGGGTGTGCCCATGGTGCTAAAAAGCGCTCTGGGCGGCTATGATGGAAAAGGTCAGTGGCGGTTAAAAGAAGCCGGTCAGGCCGATGCAATCTGGGCAGAAATGGCCGAATGCATAGCTGCTACTAAGAACCAGGCCATTGTTGCAGAAGAGTTCGTACCTTTTGGTCGTGAAGTCTCTTTGGTGGGAGCTCGAAGTGCAGATGGAACGGTTGCGGCCTATCCTCTGGCAGAAAATGTTCACACCAATGGCGTTTTGAGCCTTTCTACAGCGATCACTGATCAGGCATTGCAGGAGCAGGCAAAGCAGATATTCAGCGCGGTAGCTGATCGTCTGGATTATGTCGGCGTTCTGGCTCTGGAGTTCTTTGATATCAATGGATCCTTGCTGGTCAATGAGATCGCTCCAAGAGTTCATAACTCCGGACACTGGACGCAGCAAGGGGCTGAAACCTGCCAGTTTGAGAATCATCTGCGTGCCATTTGTGGTATGCCTCTTGGCAGTACCCGGCTTATCCGTGAAACCACCATGATCAACATCCTGGGTGAAGATACTCTTCCTGAAGCTGTGATGGTGGTGGAGGGATGTCATATTCACTGGTACGGCAAAAGCCAGCGACCGGGCCGTAAGATGGGGCATATTAATGTTTGCAGTGCTGATTTAGACAGCTTACAGAGCAAGCTTGCTGCTCTGGCAGAATTGCTCGACCAGGCTGCTTATCCTGCGCTGCATGAGTTTGCAGGAAAGTCATAGATGAAGGCTTGAGTCATTCTTTTGGAGCCTGACTGAGGCTAGCGCTCAAGTATAAAGTTCAGTAGAACGAGGCAACAGCCTTGAGCGTTCTAGGAGTCTGTCGGACTTAGCCGACCGTAGCGAGAAAAAGTCCGGTTTGAGACAGTTTTTATGATTATTTGAGGCGAATAGCGAGCTATTCAACGAAAAGAATCATAAAAAATGGCCAAA
>NZ_JBPCXO010000106.1:0-42804 GCF_051008435.1 Endozoicomonas sp.
AGAAGCTTTGCAGTCTGTTCACTCTGCTGTTCGTTGCGGGTTGAGAAAACCATGGGATAAAGGATAGTCGCTGCAAGGGAAAGGTATTATTCTCTTTCTCTGTCCAGCAGCTTTTTAGGAATTACAACCGCCATTTATGGCGGTTTTTTTATTTCACTCACCTGCTTTTTTCTTACCGGTTTTTCCATCGGCTTTTATCTGTGGTGTCCGTTGATTTCCGGCTTTGGTTGATTTGGCCTTTCTGGCTGTCATTAGAGCAGAGTTGGCTTCGCTTAAGTGGGCGGTTTTGGTTATCATTTGTCCGTAATCAATAATCAGAATTGTTAACAAGAGGTCCTGATGAAGCTGACAATTATCAGTGGAAGCCATCGGAAAGAATCCCAGAGTACTCGTATCAGTCATGTGCTTAAAGAGCGTGCTGAAACATTGGGATTGTTTGATCAGGTTGATGTGCTTGATCTCGCTGAAAATCCATTGCCGCTGTGGGATGAATCCATTTGGTCTGGTAATGAGGAATGGAAGACCCTTCTGGCTCCCTGGAGAGCGGCATTGAACGCCAGTGATGCCGTTATTGTGGTGGTGCCGGAGTGGAATGGTATGGTTCCCTCAGGTCTGAAAAACTTTTTCCTGATTTTTGGGGCGGCGCAGCTGGGGCATAAACCAGGTCTAATTACTGCGGTCTCTGCAGGGCAGGGGGGCTCTTATCCCATCGTAGAGTTACGCTCCAGCAGTTATAAAAACTGCCGTCTCTGTTACATTCCGGATCACCTTATTGTCCGTAATGTTGCTTCTGTAATGACGGGTGAAGATGCAGAAGCCGATCAGCATATGCAGGAGCGTATGGATTACAGTCTGGCTGTCCTGAAAGAGTATGCGGTTGGGCTCAAGGGTGTCCGGGAAAGCGGTGTTATTGATCACAAAACGTTCCGAAACGGTATGTAGTTCTGACTCAAAGAGCGCCTGGTGCGCTCTTCCTTCCTTTGTTCTTCTTCCTTGATTGTACTCTTGATATTTCGATCGGATCTCTTACTTTGTAAGGAAAATACCGGATTTTGGTTGCAGAGCCGAAATCCTTTTCTAAGCTGTGGGGATGGTTGTACAGGAGTGTTTTATGAAACGCATTAATCTGATTTTTGCTTTAGCTATCGCCGTTCTCTTGATTGGTTGTTCCAGCCCTCACATTATTACGCTCAAAGATGGTCGTTCAATTACGTCAAAAGACACACCACACATGAACAGTGACGGCTTCTATGAGTACGAAACTCTGGATGGTTTTGAAGCCAGTGTGAATGGTGATGAAGTCCTCGAGATTCATGAAAAATAATATTTATTGCTGAGTTTGTCAGTAGTGATTTCAGGCCGGGAAAGTGGAGTAAAACAAGTTTATGGTGGGCATGGCATTTAGATTGTCGAATCCCCTGTTATCAAGGTGGCGGGGGTTCATGCTTTTGTCATTAGCCTTGTTGCTCTCAGCTTGTGTTGATAAATACAAGCAGGAAGCTGTGCTGGAGCAAACCAGTGTCGATCTGGCCAGGCAGGCAGAGGATTCAGGCTATGGTCTGATTACAACGGATGAGCTGGCCCAGATGATCGATTCTGAAGAGCCTTTTCTGCTCGTAGATGTCAGAAAGGCAGAAGATTACAGAAAAGGTCATATTCCAGGTGCTGTTAATTTCACTTTTCCAAAAACTGCGGTTATGAGTGATGGCTGGGATGATTCTTTGATGGATGGGTTAAAGGAAGAGGATTTTGTTCGGCTGCTGGATGACAAAGGGAGGGTTCTGGTGTTTACCTGTGGCAGAACAAGCTGTCTGCGTGGTCATAACGCTGCCATGTGGGCTGTGCGCCTGGGGTATCATAATGTTTTTCGTCACCCTGGTGGTCAGGAAGCATGGAAAGGGAAAGGGCATGCACTGGAAAAGTCCGGTTAGCCGACTCAGTCGGCTTTATTCTGTTTTAATGCCCAGTTCATAAAATTTGAGAGCAATTTCTTTCCATTTTCCCCGGACACTTCCGGGTGGAATTGCACACCCAGTATAGGGCGATCTTGGATTTTAATGGCCTCAACGTCGTAAAACTCTGATCGTGCCAGAACGCTTGTCTTTTCACCTGTCTGTATTCCTTCACAATGATCCTCTTTGAAGAGGGGATCTGTGGGAAGATTATCAAACAGAGGGTGGTCATCCAGAATGACAATCTTGTCTTGTTCTCTTCTTTCCTGGTCTCGATAGACTTCACCTCCGTATGTCAGGGCTATAGCCTGATGTCCCAGACAAATTCCGAGAGTGGGTGGGAGTGGTTGTTGTAAAAACTGAAATTGCTGCATCAATTCATTTTTTTTCTCAGGGCTCTCAGTAAACAGATGCGGACCCCCGGAAATAATAACAGCAGGTGCTTTGTTGAAAAGGGAATGGTTGGCTTCTTTCAGGGGGGTGATGTGGGATGGAATGCCAAGATGGGAGAGAATGTTTTGTATCTCGATGGTTTTGCTGCTACCACAATCGATGATGATGACCTGGTCGGCTTTATTTTGATCCATCTTATTCTCAGTCAATCAGTGTGAGCTTTTATTTAAGCAGTAGTAAGTTCAAATTGCAGCTCCCCTGTGTGATGAATCAACCGGCATAGCGCATTAAAAGCAACGCTCAAAAATAATAAGAAGAAAGATAGGAGGGTTTTTAGGCGGGGGAGGAAAACAAGGGTTTTCCTCCGGAACAGCATTTACATTTCGTTGGTGAAAGTGCGAGTAATAACGTCGCGCTGTTGTTCTGGGGTCAGGGAGTTGAAACGTACCGCATAACCAGAAACGCGGATGGTCAGAGACGGGTATTTCTCTGGGTTGGCGGCGGCTTCTTCCAGCTTTTCACGGGACAGAACGTTGACGTTCAGGTGTTGACCGCCTTCACGGATGGTCTTTTCTTCAAACGTCAGCTCGATATCACGACTTTCGAACGTTCCCAGTTTTTCTACTGGCAGAACGGTGTCGTTTTCCAGCTCGTCGCCTTTAGCGCAGATCAAGCGAGCTTCTTGAGTGGCTGCATCAATCAGCCAGATGGAGTTAACCAGGGCGCTGTTTTCGCTGGAGATGATTTGAATGCCTTTCATGATACGTCTTAACCCTTGATTCTGTTTTCAGTAGCCCGGAAATTTCATAATGTGTCGAGCTTGTTGCTCACTGTGTTATTAACGTACACATCAAAAGTAAGCTTTCCGGTATTTCTCTCGTCATTACAATAACCAAAGCGGCTTTATCATTTTTCCGGGCTAATGCAGGTCTTGGAGAAATTGAATGGCATCATAGCAATCTCAATCGGGCATATAAGTAAGCATTCTTACTTAACTTATTAAATGTATGGGTTTTAGGGAGGTGGGTGAAAAATACTGACACAAACGGGTGGTTTTTGTTGAGAATGTTTGTGCCAGTTCGTACTGAATTGCTTAGCGAATATACTCGAAGACTTTTACAATTTTCTGAACACCGCCGGTGTTTCTGACAATATCAACCGCTACCTGTGCCTGCCGTGGGCTGGTAAGTCCCATCAGATAAACGGTCCCTTTTTCGGTGTTGATCTTGATGCGATCTGCAGAGATTTCTTCGCTCTTGATCAGGTTGGTCTTCACCTTGGTGGTGAGCCAGGAATCATTGCTCTGCTCAAGCAGGCTGGCGTTGCTGCCAACAGTGAGTTCGTTATAAACCTTGTGGACTTCGTCGACAGTCTTGGTGGTTTCTTCTGCAAGTCGCTTAAGTTCAGCACTGGGTACCTGACCAACCAGTAGTACCGTGCCGTTAAAGCTGACAATCTTTACCCGGCTGTCTTTAAAGCGTTCATCGGCTTTATTGATATTGACCGCCGCTACGGTTTCAATAGTCTGGTCGTCTATCCAGTTGCCCCATGAACGCTCGGTAGGGTCCATGCTGATAGGGTCTTCATTAAAGCTGTCTACAATGGTTGCACAGCCACCCAGCAGAAACAGTGAGCTGGTTAAAATCAGGGCGCATAAACGCTTCACCTTATAATCTCCCGGTCGGTGATGAATTAAATGGAGTCCGTATTATTCCCCGGAAAACAGGAATTCATCGATCAGATCACACAGGCAATGAATGACCAGTGTATGAACTTCCTGAATGCGGGGGGAGCTATTGTCTGGAACCCGGATTTCAATATCTTCTGGGTGCAGTAATCTGGCCATATCCCCTCCGCTTTTGCCGGTCAGGGCAATCACTTGAATATCCCGGTCATGAGCTGCCTGTATCGCCTGAACAATATTGGGGCAATTGCCTGATGTCGATATGGCCAGCAGAATGTCGCCTTGTTGGCCCAATGCCCGAATCTGTTTTGAAAAGACCTCATGAAAACTGGTGTCGTTGGCAATTGAGCTTAATGTCAGGCTGTCAGCACACAGAGACATGGCAGGCAGGGCAGGTCTTTCCCGCTCGTAACGGTTCAGCAGTTCGGAAACAAAGTGCTGGGCATCGCCCGCTGAGCCTCCATTGCCACAGGCGAGGATTTTTCCTTCGTTCAGAAGAGATTGCACCATCATTTCGGATGCCTGAGCGATCAGGGGAGGCAGGCTATCTGCAGCACGGATCTTGGCATCAATGCTGTCTGAAAAGTGTTGTGTGATGCGCTCATGCATGTCTCAAAATCCCGAATGGTTTGCCGCTGTATCTTTTGCTATAGGCATTTTCTTTCGCTATGGGCATCATGAAAATCGTGAAAGCCTTATGAATTCATGGGGGATAGTAATAGAACAGTTAGTTTACCGTGATTTTTTTTTCATTACCCCTTTTTATTATACCCTTGCGTTTGATGCAGAGAGAAAATAGAGGGTGAGTTGGTTTTAGCTGTACTCTGTTGTTTAGTTAAGCGTTGGATCAAAAAATACCCTGAAGCCATTCTATAAGCTTTTCCTGACTTGCGTCATGGTGTGTGGGTGAATTTTTGAGCAGAAGAGCATCAAAGCGGCATAACCTGTGTTGATGGTTACGGTGGTAAGCCAGAAAGTGGTCGGCGGTCTTTCTGATTTTGTTTTGTTTGCTGGAGGTGATTGAGTCGGCGGCTGAGCCATATTGTGATTGGGTTCTGAAGCGAACTTCTATGAAAACCAGCGTTTCTTTGTCAAGCATGACCAGGTCTATCTCTCCTGCTTTGCAGGCATAGTTTCTATGGATCAGTTTCATGCCCCGGGCTCTGAGGTATTTCAGAGCCCGGTTTTCTGCAGAAATGCCTTTGTTATTGTGAAGCTTTAACTGCCAGAACATCGGCTTTGTCTTGGACTGGAATAGGGAGAGGTCTCAGTCGACCGTTGCGGAAAACCTGCCATGACAACTCTCTTTCAACATGATGAGTGCTATTGATGCTGAGCAGTCCTGTCAGTCCTTCCAGTCGGCTGCCGGGCAGGCTGGCAAGTTGCTGCAGACGAGGATACAACTTGAAGGCATCAGCACCCATGGCGTAAAGGCTGCCATATTGTCCCCTGGAGCTGCTCCATGTGGCTCGGATGTTGGACTCAAGGTTGCCTTTCTGGTCTGGGAGGTACCAGGTCATCACGGGCACTCTGAGGTTGTCCAGATCCTGGTCCCTGCTTGGGCTGACTCTGCCGGTGTATGCGCTGGAAGTTGCGTAAACCGGCAGTTTACCAGCGAACTGGTAAGAAAGAGCCGGTTTAAGCTGGCGGGCTTCTTTAGGGTTTGAAGGCATGTAGATCATGTCGACATCGTGCCTTCTCCGAGGCTCAAAGCCTAACTTTTCTCTGAGAACTCTGTTGAGTTCTTTGGCTCGCTTCTGGCTTTCGTCAACCAGTAAGGCCTGGCCAGCCAGTTGGCTGAATTCGGTTTTGTTGTTGAATTCAGAAATGCCGGCCACTTCGCCACCGAGTTTGGTCCATTCGGCAACAAAGCTGTTAGTGGCTCTGTCACCCCATGACGTTTCCGGACGTATGATTAGTACACGGCGATGTCCGTCCAGAATGCCACGGCGGGCAACGGCTCTGGCTTCATCTTCAGTAGAAAGGCCATACTCGTAAAAACTGTCTTTTTGAAGAGAGTGGTTGCCACTGCCTTCCAATGTGTTTAACGCAAGTACGGTAACGCCTTCAGGCGTATTCTCTTTCAGCAGGCTGACATTGATTTTGTCCAGAGGGCCGATAATCAGCTCAGTGCCTTTGTTTTTGGCATCATTGGCCAGCTCAACGACATTCTTGCCGTGAGTGTCCATGATAGTCACTTCAGGTATGGTCTCTGCAGACTCTGAAAGATCGTGATAATAGGCTGCAAGGAAGCCGTCTCGAATGGCTCTGCCAGCAGATGCCAGTGGTCCACTGACGGGAAGAAGAAGCGCAATTTTGTCAGGTTGTTGGGTGCTGGCTATCTGAAGGGCACTGATATCCTTTGGCAGATAAGCGATAGCGGTGTGGCTTGGCCAGCGACTTCGCCAGTTGCTCAAATCAGACAGCTGCTGGTCCAATGATTTTCCGGGGCGGTAAACCAGGGCAAGTTCCAGCCAGCCTTTCATGGCTTCGTTGCTGCTCTGGCTGCCCAGAGTAATCAGACGTTCTTCAGGGGCGTTGAGCAGAGTCTCCCAAAAGGCATCCCGGTTTTTGGGTTGTTGGTCAAGCTCACTGATGTTGGACAGCATGCTCCATTCATCCAGGGCTGCAACGTACTCTCTATAGCGGTTGTAGGCCCGGGCCTTGAGGGTATGGCTTTGATCCCGGAGTTGGGTGTTGCTGCTGTTGATGACCGAGGCTCGATCCAGCCAGAAAAATATTTCCCAGTTTTGCCCTGTCTGCTCAGCGATGCGAGCTCTTGCAAGTGCCATTTCAGCTCTCTGGGGTTCAGGCAGTTCTTCGTAATTCAGGCTGTCCAGAATAGCTTGTGCTCTGACCATCTGATCATTGATTAGCTGGTCAGCGGCCTGAATTTTCAGCTTGGCACTCTCTGGAAATGGGCTGCGCTTGGCGCGTTCCAGCAACTGATCGGCTCCCTCGGGAGCGAGTTCGTAGGCTGGTAGAGGCTGTTCAACCACTTTGCTGGGTTGTGATGAGCACCCTGCCAGCACTGCGCTAATCAGCAGGGTGGTTATCAGACTGTGCTTGGGCAGGCTCTGGCTCATAAAAAACTTCTGGCTCATAAAATCGGAGTCAACGACCGAACTGTTTTTGATGACAGTAGTCTACCCCAACACGCCTTGTGCGTCAGCCTGATGGGACAGAGATAAGTGGTCAAGTCATTAAGGAATCTGTCAACAAGCCTTTGAAAAGAGTAAACTCATGGCCGTTTGACTTTATTTCCCTCGATTATGAATGGTTTTCATGATCGATTGACTGGCTGGCAGGATATGTCTGAAAGCACCCTTTTTGTTGTTTCAACCCCCATTGGTAATCTCGATGATATGACGCCGAGAGCTATTGAGGTCTTGAAACAGGTTTCAGTGATTGCGGCAGAAGATACCCGACACAGTCGTAAGCTTCTCAATCACTTTGGAATCGAGACTCCCATGATTCCCTGTCATGAGCATAATGAAAGGCATCAGGCTGAAGTGCTTCTGGCTCGATTGCAGCAAGGGGATTCTGTCGCATTGATCAGTGATGCGGGGACGCCACTGATTTCAGATCCCGGGTTCGTATTGGTACGAACAGTCAGGGAGCAGGGTATTAAGGTGGCACCTGTTCCAGGTGCCTGTGCACTGGTAGCGGCTCTATCGGTCAGTGGTTTGCCGACTGACCGATTCTATTTTGAAGGTTTTCTGCCTGCCAAATCGTCCGGCAGGAAAAAAAAGCTCGAAGCGTTGGGCATTATGCCGCATACATGGGCAGTGTACGAGTCCACGCACCGAATTCTGGATAGTCTGGCAGACTTCCGGGAAGTGCTGGGTAAGGATCGTTACATTGTTTTGGCCAGAGAAATGACCAAAACATTTGAAACGGTTCTTGCTGGTACTGTTGAAGAGGTGGAGAAAATTTTACAAGAAGATTCCAATCAGTGCCGTGGAGAGTTTGTGGTGCTGGTGGAAGGTGCTGCTGAGCAGAAAGAAGAGTCAGTGGATCCTGATACGGTGAAGTTGCTGCAGCGGTTGTTGAAAGAGTTGCCGCCTAAAAAAGCAGCGGCAGTGATTGCAGATGTTTCCGGATATCGCAAGAAACAGCTGTATGAATTGTCGCTTTCAATGAAATAAGTGTCTTCTTTCAGGCTCTGTTGTGGAGCCTGATGCTTCTATCTTTTCATTCTGGTAAATCTGCTTTTTCCGTTAATCAGTTTTGTTGCCTTCGCGCAATTAATTCTCTGACTGCTTCGTCATACTGATTCTGTTCTGAGATACGATCCAGTTTTGCCAAAGCCTGGGCGGCATTACTGCCTGGGTTTTCCGAAGCCTCTCTTCTTAGTTCCATATCAATGAACTCTGCTTCTTTTTGTAGAGAGGGAGAGGCCGCCTGGCTGTATAAAAATGGAATGTCTTCCCGAACAGCAATAAACTCCGTTGAGTCGGATTGTCGGGTTTCGATTGACCACTTTTGGGTCAGGCTGCTAGCGATGCGAAAGTCGGGTGTTATTTCTTCGCAGAAAGGGGAGTGAATGGCTTTAAGTAACACTGTTTTGGAGGCAGGTGGCAGCCATTGGTTGTCTTGTGCGGTGATGCGAATGTTAATCCATTCGGCCTGGATAGTGGAGCAACTCTCCATAACTATTCGTGGAAAAGATGCTTTGAGGGTGGGCCTAAGCGCGATAAAGGACCCTGGGGGCGGAGTAAGCGTGCCTTGGTGCAACAGTATTTGCGAGTACTGTCCCAGGTAGATGAAATCCTGTGTTATGAGGTTGGCTTTTTCAGTGACCCATAGAGAAGAAGGCGTACAGATTTCATATTGGTCTGACAGGTATTTTGATTTGTAGTCAGAAAGCGTAGCGGGGTTAAGAGCGTTCTCAGCAAAATGTAACTGACTTTCCTGGCTGGATGTCATCGGACGGCACTTCTCAGTTCCCAGCTCTATTTTGCTCGCGTGGACCCGTGTGTGGTTGGTAAGTTCTACAGTGGCTTCAAACTTCATTGAAACGTTGTGCTGCTCTGGTGGTGCCGGGGTTAAGGTGTGGCTGGCTCCAAAAAGCGCAGTTGAACCCATGAGAAGTGACAGAGGTAGATGTTTTTGCAGGTTCATTTTTAATTAATGTCGAAAGTTAAGTGGATGAATTCTAGTCATGTATAAGGATCCTGCTGAAGCGGGAACGTTATGAATCATGTGTCGAAGCTGGCTTTTTTTATAACTTTGGGAAATGAACGAATTGCAGTGAGCGGGATCATTCGGTAGTATTCGCCGCCTCGAGTTGGCCGGGCAGTCGCTGTTGGATACTGTTTCAGTATCTGGTGGAGGAAAGTCCGGGCTCCAAAGGGTGTGGCGCCAGGTAACGCCTGGGGGGCGAAAGCCTACGGAAAGTGCAGCAGAGAGCAGACCGCCTAAGCTACCGTCAGGTAGCCGGTAAGGGTGAAAGGGTGCGGTAAGAGCGCACCGCGTGACTGGCAACAGTTCACGGCATGGTAAACCCCGCCTGGAGCAAGACCAAATAGGAATCCTAGAGGTGTGGCCCGCACTGGATTCGGGTAGGTTGCTTGAGGTGTCTGGTGACAGGCATCCCAGATGAATGATTGCCCAGACCTGTTTACAGGTTGGACAGAACCCGGCTTACAGGCCAACTCGAGCTTTTTTTTCTTCCGCTGTTTAGAGTTTTTTCCTGAACTGATCTCGGATGATGTGAATATCCAGTCTGCAATGGATTGGGCGTTGTCTGCATCCAGATAGGCAATTGTTTGAAATTTTTACATTTTTTTCAAACGCGTTTCCTGCTTCATGAGCTTAAACAGCTCTCTTCCCCAAGCTGCTCATTTTCATGCACTTTTTTGATGCAAAGCTCTGGTTGTGAGGTCTCTGGACTGGTCAATTCTTTGACGCAGCAGACAGATTCTGACCTTGACGTGGGTTTTTGAGATTTCTATAGTGTGCTTCAGTGGCGTAAAGTGGATAATTGTGGAGTTGAATGGGCATGATGTGGGAAAGAGGGGTGAAAATGAACACTTTTTTCTCTTCGGGCTGCGGCCTGTCATTCTGTCTGACTTGACCAGGGAGAACTGTTTTGTTTCGTGGGGTCAATGCCATCAACCTTGATGCTAAAGGGCGTCTTGCAATACCTACCCGTTATCGGCAGGTGTTGAGAGATCGCTGTGAAGGCAGCATGGTGGCAACTATTGATACCGACGAGCCCTGTCTATTGATATATCCACAGGATGAATGGGAGGCGATTCAGGCAAAGATTGAAGCCTTGCCCAGCTTTCATCCAATGACGCGCCGAATTCAAAGACTTCTTATCGGGCATGCCACCGACATCGATATGGATGGCAGTGGCCGAGTTTTGGTACCTCCCTTGCTCAGGGAGTATGCAGGTTTGGATAAGCACTGCATTCTTCTGGGTCAGGGAAAAAAGTTTGAACTGTGGGACGAAGCCTGCTGGAACCAGCGGCGAGACGATTATCTTCAGGAAGCCAGTGAATCCGGTGAAGTACCGGCTGAGCTCCAGTCTTTGTCCCTTTAATGGGTGAGAGCCCGGGCATGATAGATGTCATTGCAAGAACAATCAGATCAGCACATTACCGTGCTGTTAAATGAAGCGGTTGAAGCTCTGGTCACAGATCCTGACGGGATCTATGTCGATGGAACATTCGGTCGTGGTGGTCATAGTCGCGCTGTTTTGGAAAAGCTTTCAGACAAGGGACGGCTTTTGGGGATAGATAAAGACCCCGGAGCCATTGCTGTTGCAGAGCAGCTTGCTGAAAGTGACAGCCGTTTTTCCTTATTCCATGGCTCTTTTGCACAGCTGGAAGAAGCCCTTGACGGCGAGAAAGTGGAAGGCGTCCTGTTAGACTTGGGGGTTTCTTCGCCACAGCTGGATAATGCTGAGCGAGGCTTCAGCTTTATGCAGGATGGACCTCTGGATATGCGGATGAATACCGCCCAGGGAGAGAGTGCTGCAGATTGGATTAACCGTGCCGAAGAGCAAGAAATCAGTAAGGTAATCTGGGAGTTCGGCGAAGATCGTTTTTCGCGCAGAATTGCCAGAGCAATTGTCAGGGAAAGGCAAGAAGAGCCTATTACAACTACGAAGCGACTGGCAGGAATTATTGCTGCTTCCAGCCCCTCCAGAGAGAAGGGTAAGCACCCGGCTACCAGAGCGTTTCAGGCAATTCGTATACATATTAACCGAGAGTTGGACGATCTGGTGGATTGTCTTGATATTGCTCTGGAAGTCCTTAAACCAGGTGGGCGTCTGGTGGTTATCAGTTTCCACTCACTGGAAGACAGGATTGCCAAAAGGTTTATACGAAGACAGGCCAAAGGTGATGAGCTGCCGCGCTGGATGCCAGTAACGGAAGATCAGCTCAATAAACGACTACGACCCATAGGTAAGGCGACTAAGCCGAGTGAGCAAGAAGTTAGGGCGAATCCAAGAGCGAGAAGCGCGGTCATGCGTATTGCCGAGAAGCTGATCTGACAAGGCTGGAAAAATGGATAGAAAACCGCTGCAGGCGTTGTTTCAGAAATCCAATTTAGTCAGTGCTCTGCTGCTGGCCAGTGTACTTGTGTCTGGTGTCGCAGTGAGCTTTGTCGGTCATGAAAACAGACGGCTTCACAACGAGCTTCAACGGGCATTGGAGCAAAGGAACAAGGCTCAGGTTGAATGGGGGAAGCTGCTTCTGGAGCAGAGTTCCCTGACCAATCCCGGGCGAGTGGATAAAATTGCAAGGGAAGAGTTGGACATGGAAGTGCCTGACGCTGGACGTATCAAAATGGTGGCGCCGTGAAATCTGCAGCAAGGATAGTCAGCGCCAGCAGAAAAAAACAAACTGGCAAAGAAAATGCCATGCCTTACCGCTGGAGAATCAAACTCCTGCAGCTGTTGTTTATAACGGCCGGTTTGGTAATTTGCTATCGCCTCGTAGATCTTCAGGTTTTGAATCGTAATTTTCTCCAGAATGAAGGAGATAAGCGGTCTGTCCGTCATGAGTCCATTCCGGCACACCGAGGTGTCATATTTGATCGGAATGGCAAAATTCTGGCTGTAAGTGCCCCTGTCATGACCGTCTGGGCTGATCCTCAGGAGCTTATTAAAGCGCCAGAGCGTTGGAATGAACTGGCATTCGCTCTGAAAGTCGATAAGAGCTGGCTGGCTGGCAGGGTGAATAAGAGCGCTGCAAAAGAATTTATTTATCTCAAGCGACAAATGACGCCGGAACAGGGCGAGAAAGTTAAAGCGCTGAAAGTGCCGGGTGTTCATATTCTTGATGAACAACGCCGTTACTACCCCATGGGTGAAGTGACGGCGCATCTGGTTGGCATTACAGGTATTGATGATAAAGGGCAGGAAGGCCTTGAGCTGGGTTACGATCACTGGTTGACCGGCACCGAGGGTACCCGAAGATTACTAAAAGATCGCCGGGGTCGTCTGGCCAAAGAGGCAGAACTGGTGGAAAGCGCTCAGCCCGGAAAGGAATTGATGCTCAGTATTGATTCCCGACTCCAGTACATGGCTTACCGGGAGTTGAAAAGCGCGGTAGAAAAAGCCAAGGCTTCGGCGGGATCACTGGTGATGATTGATGTTCAGACCGGAGAAATTCTGGCTATGGTTAATCAGCCTTCCTATAACCCGAATAATCGAACTGGTCTGCAGCCCTACCGTATGAGAAACCGGGTAATGACTGATCTGGTGGAGCCGGGCTCTACCTTGAAGCCTTTTACTGTGGCTGCTGCCATGGAAACCGGAAAGTATGATCGTTATACCCAGATTAAAACCGGTGTGGGTTATTTGCGTGTCGGCCGAAATGCGGTTCGGGATGTCAGGGGTTATGGAACGATTGATGTCGAAACGGTTTTGAAAAAGTCCAGCAACATCGGCGTGACCAAAATGGCGCTCGATATTGGCGTTGATAAAGTAGTGGATCTGCTTCGGCGTGTGGGTGTAGGGCAGAGTCCAGGTACAGGTTTTCCGGGTGAAAGAGCGGGTTTTCTTCCCTATAAAGATCGCTGGAGCGATATTGAGGTGGCGACGCTCTCTTTTGGTTATGGTCTCACCGTTACCCCGCTGCAGCTAGCTCAGGCTTATTCAGTACTGGGATCTGGTGGCCTTCTCAGACCTGCATCCCTGATTAAACGGGATGTAGCTCCTGATGGTGTCAGGGTCATGGATGAAGAGGTGGCCCATGATGTTATGGCCATGTTGGGTAAAGTGGTCAGTAAAGGTGGCACAGGCTGGCGAGGTGCCGTTAAGTCCTACAATGTAGGGGGCAAAACGGGGACGGTTAAGAAAGTCGGTGGCAGTGGTTACCTTGAAGATCGTTACGTTGGTCTTTTTGCCGGCGTGGCACCAGTAGAAAATCCTCGTATTGCGACGGTTGTGATTATTGATGACCCCTCAGGAAAAGATTACTACGGGGGTGTGATTGCAGGACCGGTCTTTTCTAAAGTGAATGGTCAGGCTTTGCGAATGCTGGGTGTCAGACCCAGTGAAGACAAAGTGCTGACAGCTGGAAGAGCCAATCTGGGACGGATTGGAGTTATGAAACTGAAACAGGATGGAACATGACCTCGTGTCAAATGACGTCTTTAAATGAAGTGCTGGAGGTGCTGAATCAAACTCCGCTGGATAAAGACATAAAGCTGACAGGACTGGCCCTCGACAGCCGCAAGCTGATCGGGGGTGAGCTGTTTCTGGCTGTGCCGGGTCTGAGTTCTGATGGTCGGGAATTTATTGATGCGGCTGTGGCAGCAGGGGCAGCTGCAGTGCTTGCAGAGTCTATGGTTCAGTCTCACCTTGAAACAGACATGCTTGCTGGCAAGCCCATTATTTTTATTGAAAATTTAAAGGGGCATTTAAGCTTTCTTGCCGATCGATTTTATCGGCAGCCCTCTTCAAAGCTGAATCTGATGGGGGTTACCGGAACCAATGGGAAAACCTCTACCTGCTGGTTTACCGCTCAACTGCTTTCTTTGCTGGGTGAATCCTGTGCTGTGATGGGGACGCTGGGCAAAGGTGTTCCTCCCCAATTGCAGCCCTGTTTGAATACGACTTCTGATCCTGTCTCTACCCAGGGCTTTATGGCTGAACTGGTGGATAGCCATGTTTCTTCCATGGCTATGGAGGTTTCTTCTCACGGGTTGCATCAAGGGCGTGCGGATCAGCTGAAGTTTGAAGTAGGCGTTTTCACGAATATCAGTCGTGATCATCTTGATTATCATCAGACAATGGACGCCTATGCGAAGGCCAAGGCTTTGCTTTTTGCTGAAGGCAGAGTCAGAAAGGCCATCATAAATCTGGATGATGAATACAGTGAGCTGATGGTGTCCAGCTGTTCCGATGATACTGACGTTTTTACTTTCTCCATGGTCTCGAATCAAGCGGATATCTCTGCTCGTAATATTGTTCTGGATGCGGAAGGTGTTCAGGCAGATTTGGTGACTCCCTGGGGGAAAGGGTTATTAAAGACTCCCCAGCTTGGACGTTTCAGTCTGGAGAATCTTTTAGCGGTCATCGGTGCTGTTTGCTGTCAGGGCTACCCTCTTAAGCAAGTTCTTGAACAGATCCCTCAACTGAGTACTGTGCCAGGAAGAATACAAAGGTTAGGGGGCGACTCTAAGCCCGTGGTTGTGGTGGATTATGCCCACACACCGGATGCTCTGATCAGTGTACTGAGAGCATTGCGTGAGCATGGTGCTTCAAAATTAATCTGTGTCTTTGGCTGTGGTGGTGATCGTGATAGAGGCAAGAGACCTCTCATGACCCGGGCTGCTATCAAAGGCGCTGATGAAGTAGTGGTCACCAGTGATAACCCCCGTAGTGAAGATCCTGACGAAATTATTAAAGATGCGCTGGATGGTGTTGATCAGTCCGGCGCTTGTGTGACCTCTGTTGTTAATCGAGCTGAAGCTATTCAGCAGGCTGTTTCTGCTGCTGCTCCCGGAGATATTGTTGTCATTGCGGGTAAGGGGCACGAGGACTATCAGGAGGTTAATGGGGTTCGTCATCATTTCGATGATTGCGAAGAGGCCATTAAGGCTCTGGACCTTTGGCGACCAGAATACGTTTCCATCAGGGAGGGGGCATTATGATTCGATCATTCACCCTGTCTGAGTTAACGGAAGTTCTGGGCGGTGTTCTGTCAGGCAGTGATGCCCGCGTTTCGGGTATCAGCATTGATACCCGAACACTTGAGCAGGGGAATCTATTTGTTGCCATTAAGGGCCCCCGGTTTGATGGCCATGCCTATGTCAGACAAGCCAGGGACGCCGGAGCTTCTGCGGTGGTAGTTCAGGAACCTGTTGAAGAGCTTGGAGTTGCCCAGATTCTGGTCAGGGATACCGAAAAAGCTCTTGGTCGACTGGGCCAGTTTAATCGAGAGGGTTTTCATGCGCCGGTGGTGGCCGTTACCGGAACCTGCGGAAAGACCTCTGTTAAAGAGATGCTGGCGTCAGTATTTGAGCAGGCAGGCAAGGTTCTGGCCACTGAAGGCAATTTGAATAATGCCTATGGTGTGCCGCTCACACTGTTCAGGCTGGAAGAAGACCAGCAGCATGCTGTGATTGAATTAGGAACCAGCTCTCCCGGTGAAATTGATTACATTACTCGCCTGACTGAACCGGATGTTTCCATCATCATGAATGCCGCAGAAAATCACCTCAAGGATTTGTTAACGCTTGAGGGGGTTATTCATGAGAAAGGCTTCATTCTCGAAGGTCTCAAGGAAAATGGTACGGCTGTATTGAATTTGGATGACCCGAGCTTTCAGCATTGGCAAGAAAGGGCTTTGAAACAGTCTGGTCGAAGAGTGGTGTCTTTCAGTCTGGATAAGCCAGAAGCGGATGTGTTTGCTTCTGAGGTGTCTTCGACTTCGGAAGGTATGAGTTTTAGATTGCATGTCAGTCAGAAAGGGGTCGAAAGTCAGGCGGTTGTTCAATTGGCTTTCTGGGGCAAACATCAGGTTCAGAACGCTTGCTGTGCAGCTGCGGCTGCATTAGCCGTTGGGTTGGGGCTGGACATTATTGCCAAGGGGCTGGAGAATGCTCGGCCCTATCAACGAAGAGGGACTCGTTATCCTCTGTCTGACGGT
Source organism: Endozoicomonas sp. (assembly GCF_051008435.1). Taxonomy (GTDB): domain Bacteria; phylum Pseudomonadota; class Gammaproteobacteria; order Pseudomonadales; family Endozoicomonadaceae; genus Endozoicomonas_A. The sequence goes on from NZ_JBPCXO010000106.1 coordinate 16,146, forward strand.
GTTCTGGTCATTGACGAGAGTTATAACGCCAGTCCAATTGCTACCCTGGCAGCCATTGATCAGCTTGCTGATTGTGAAGGTAAAACCCTTATGGTGCTGGGGGATATGTTGGACCTTGGCGAGGTGACTGAAGCCCGGCATGTTGATGTGGGTGACTATGCTGCTACCAGAAATATTGATTGTTTTGCTGCTTACGGTACGGCGTCTATCGCCGCTGTAAACGCGTTCAATAATGATAATGGTCAGCATTTTGATGATAAAGAGGCTCTCTCGAACTGGGTAAGAACCCAGATACAGGCGTTCAGAGAACATCAGGACAATTGTTCTGTCACTGTTCTCGTCAAGGGATCGAGAGGAATGGAAATGTTGGATGTAGTCCGATCCCTGGTGGGATCAGAATATAAGGGAGAGCGCTGATAATGCTGCTCTGGCTTGCGGATTTTCTGTCGCAATACTATCACGGCTTTGCCGTTTTCAAATATCTTACACTCAGGGCGATTCTGGGTGTGCTCACTGCTTTGGGTATGGGGCTCTGGCTAGGGCCTCATATGATTCGCCGGCTGAGCTATCACCAGATTGGTCAGACTGTCCGTGATGATGGTCCTCAGTCTCACCTCAGCAAAGCGGGAACACCCACCATGGGTGGTGCGCTGATTCTGGTCTGTATTGCCGTCAGTACTTTGTTATGGGCTAACCTGAATAACCGCTATATCTGGGTGGTTTTATTGGTGACAGCGGTATTTGGTATTGTTGGCTGGGTGGATGATTACCGGAAGGTGGTCGAAAAGAACTCAAGGGGTTTGCCAGCACGCTGGAAGTTTTTCTGGCAATCTGTGGGTGGTCTGAGTGCGGCTGTTTTTCTCTACGCTACCGCCAAATCACCCGTAGAGACCAGTCTGATTGTCCCGTTCTTCAAAAGTGTTGTGATTGATCTCGGTCCTTTCTTTATTGTGTTGGCTTATCTAACCATTGTCGGATGCAGTAATGCTGTGAATCTTACCGATGGCCTGGATGGTCTGGCGATAATGCCTACCGTGCTGGTGGCTGCTGCCCTGGCTATTTTTGCGTATGCCAGTGGTCATGCAAACTTTGCCCAGTACCTGCTGATTCCCTTTGTCCCCGGCTCGGGTGAGCTGGTGGTCTTCTGTGCTGCCATAGGCGGTGCGGGTCTGTCCTTCCTCTGGTTTAACACCTATCCCGCTCAGGTCTTTATGGGAGATGTAGGGGCACTGGCGCTGGGAGCTGCATTGGGTGTGCTGGCGGTTATTGTTCGTCAGGAAATCGTACTGATCATTATGGGCGGTGTTTTTGTCATGGAGACCGTTTCGGTCATTTTGCAGGTGGCGTCGTTTAAGTTAACGGGGCGCAGAATATTCCGTATGGCTCCTTTGCATCATCATTTTGAACTTAAAGGGTGGCCAGAGCCCAGGGTGATTGTTCGTTTTTGGATCATCACACTGATTCTGGTTCTCATTGGTCTTGCATCACTGAAGATTCGTTAACACAGCTTGGTCGGGATTTTATACGCGTGTCAGCATTGATTAGTTCAAATCGTACAAGAGTAGTTGTGGGACTCGGCAAGACCGGGTTGTCCTGTGTGCGATACCTTGCTGAAAAACAGCGGTCATTCAAAGTGATGGATACACGGGAGAATCCTCCTGGTATCGATGAGCTCAGAGCTTCTTTTCCTGATATCCCGGTCCACCTGGGTGGGCTGAATGTCGATTGGCTGCAGGAAGCAGATGAGTTGATTCTCAGTCCGGGTATTGCTCTTGCTACCCCAGAGATTGCCAAGGCAGTCAATAACGGGGCTGAAGCGATCGGTGATATTGAACTGTTTTGTCGGGACGTGGATAAGCCTGTAGTAGCCATCACCGGCTCTAATGGCAAAAGTACTGTGACGACCCTGCTGGGTGAAATGGCTAAGGAAGCGGGCTTGAATGTTGCCGTTGGCGGCAATATCGGTACTCCAGCTCTTGAACTGCTTGAACGGACGGACGTCGACCTCTACATACTTGAGTTATCCAGCTTCCAGTTGGAAACGACTCACACTTTAAGGGCGGCAGCTGCAACCGTATTGAATGTCAGTCCTGACCACATGGACCGCTACGATTCCATGATGGATTACCATAAGGCTAAACAGCGTATATACCGTGGTTGCAAACATGCTGTATACAACAAACAGGATGCATTGACCGTCCCCTTGCTTCCTGAGGCTACTGCAGCGACAGCGTTCACTTCTGGTAAGCCGGATTTGCACGACTATGGATTGATTGAGGATGACGAAGGTACCTGGCTTTGCAAAGGGGTCGAAAGACTTTCGAATACTGCAGCCATGAAATTACCGGGCCGTCACAATCAAGTGAATGCGCTGGCTGCACTCGCTCTGGGTGATTCAGTGGGTATTCCCATGGTGTCAATGCTGGATGCTCTCAGTCGCTTCACGGGTCTTTCGCATCGTTGTCAGTGGGTTGCAGAAAAAGATGGGGTGGTGTGGATTAATGATTCAAAAGCCACCAATGTAGGCGCATCCGTTGCGGCTATTGAAGGTTTGGGGGAAACCCTGACCGGAAAAATTGTTCTCATAGCGGGCGGTGATGGCAAAGGAGCTGATTTTAATCAGCTGAAGCAGCCGTTACAAAAATATGGCCGTGAAGTCGTGCTGATGGGGCGAGATGCAGCTGACATTGAAATAGCTGTTAGTGAAGTGATCCCTGTTCAGTTTGCTGAAGACCTGGCTGCAGCCATAGCACGCGCTTATGAAGTCAGTGAAAGTGGGGATGCAGTCCTGCTGGCACCTGCCTGTGCCAGTTTTGATATGTTCAATAGTTTTGAGCAACGGGGTGATGTTTATACCGCTCTGGTCAGGGAGCGGCTTGCATGACTCTGCACCAGAAGCTTCTCAGCGAGATAGCGTCACCCTTTACCGGCAAGAGCAGTGCTCTTGATCTGTCTTTGTTGGGTGCGGTGCTGGGGCTTCTGGTCGTTGGTCTGATTATGGTCAGTTCCGCATCTATGGAAGTGGCGGGCAGTCTGTATTCCAACCCATTCTACATTTTGATCAAACAGGGTTTGTTTGTGGGTGCCGGCCTGTTTTTGATGGGAATCATGCTGATAGTCCCGGTGAAGACAGTAGAAAAATACAGCTGGGTCTCTCTGTTCGGTGGTCTGGGACTCTTAGTGATAGTGCTGGTTGTAGGTCGGGAGATTAATGGCAGTGTTCGTTGGATTCCTCTTGGTTTTTTCAACCTTCAGGCTTCCGAAGCTGCCAAGTTGATGATTGTTGTTTATCTGGCTGCCTATCTGGTTCGTCGACTTGAAGAAGTTAGAACGAAATGGACAGGCTTTCTCAAGCCTATGGCGATTCTCTTCGTCTCTTCAGTGTTGCTGTTAATGGAGCCGGACTTCGGGGCCCTTGTAGTATTGATGGGCGCATCCATGGGAATGATTTTTCTGGCAGGAGCCAGGCTCTGGCAATTCATTATTCTGATCCTGCTGCTGGTCGGCTTTATTGTCGCCCTGATTGTTTTTGAACCTTATCGTATGGCTCGTCTGGCTTCTTATATGGATCCCTGGGCCAATGCTTTTGGCAGCGGATATCAGTTAACTCAGTCCCTGATCGCTTTTGGACGGGGTGAGTGGTTTGGTGAGGGCCTGGGTAATAGTCTGCAGAAGCTTTTCTATTTGCCAGAAGCTCATACCGATTTTGTCTTTGCGGTTCTGGCTGAAGAGTTTGGTGTGCTCGGGGCAGTTTCTGTCCTGACTTTGATTCTGTTTATATCCTGGAGAGCCATGCAGATTGGCTTCAGGGCTGAGGCGAAAAAATTACTGTTCCATGGCTATGTGGCCTACGGAATTGGTTTGTTATTTGGCAGTCAGGCGTTGATCAATATTGGTGTTAATACCGGATTGCTGCCAACCAAAGGGTTGGCATTGCCTCTGATCAGTTATGGAGGCAGTAGTCTTTTGATTAACTGCCTGGCCTTTGGATTATTGTTGCGAATTGATTATGAGCGACGGCAGTTTAATGTCGAGACAGAGAAAAAAAGCAGGGGGGCGTCATGAGTGCTACTGATAAACCTGCTGTTTTGATAATGGCGGGCGGTACAGGCGGGCATATATTTCCTGCGCTGGCCACGGCAAGAGAGCTTGAGAAGCGTGGTTATGCTATTCACTGGTTGGGAACGCCCAACAGTATGGAGGCAGAGCTGGTTCCGCGTCATGGGTTTGAGATTAGTTTTATTCCAGTCACCGGACTGAGGGGCAAAGGGTTGAGCTTTTTGCTTAAAGCACCCTGGAAGCTTGTTATCTCACTGCATCGTGCTTTGAAAGTAATACGTAGCTGTAAGCCTGTTTGTGTGCTTGGTATGGGCGGGTTTGTGACTGGACCAGGTGGAGTAGCAGCGCGATTGGCTGGTATCCCTCTGGTGATCCATGAGCAGAATGCCATTGCCGGATTCACTAACAAGATATTGTCCAGAATTGCCCGCAAAGTGCTGCTGGCTTTTCCCGATGCATTTGGTTCTGTAAATGGCTCTGGAAAATTTATTCTGACCGGTAATCCTGTAAGAACAGATATTGCTGACCTGGGTAGACCTGCAGAGCTGACTGGCAGAGCTTTAAAGCTGCTGGTGGTGGGGGGCAGTAGAGGTGCGGTGGCGATTAATCAACTGGTTCCGAGAGTGCTGGCAAAGTTTAAAGGTCGTATCGAGGTCTGGCATCAAACCGGCAAGAATAACCTGGATGCTACCCGGGAGCTGTATTCTGAGCTGGGTGTGAGTGGTCGGGTCGAGCCCTTTATCGATGATATGGCCGGGGCTTATGAATGGGCTGATCTGGTGGTATGTCGGTCAGGCGCTTTGACGGTTTCAGAGTTGGCCATGGCCCAGAGGGCTGCTGTACTGGTGCCATACCCATACGCTGTTGATGATCATCAAACAGTCAATGGGCAATATCTGGTGAATCAGGGGGCAGCCCTGATGGTGCAGCAAAAAGATTTGAACGAAGACTGTCTTATAGACATGTTAGAAAATATTGTGGGCAATCCCGAGCAGCTGGTCACTATGGCCAGGGCTGCAGGCAGTGTTGCCAAGCCTATGGCGGCTGAAGAAGTAGCTGATCATTGTCTGGAGGTGGCTCATGCCTGCTAATAAACCTATCTTTCCTATTGCTCCTATACCCGAAATGCGTCGTATAAAACGCATCCATTTTGTCGGTATTGGCGGTTCGGGTATGTGTGGTATAGCGGAAGTACTGAAGAACCAGGGGTATCAGATCTCTGGTTCAGACATCAGACGCTCTCCGGTTACAAAGCGACTTGAAGATCAGGGTATCACCGTCTTTATTGGTCATGAAGCCGAAAACGTTAAAGGGGCTGATGTCGTTGTGACTTCAACCGCCGTGGCATCAGAAAACCCGGAAGTTGTTGAAGCAAGGGAGCAGCGTGTGCCCGTTGTGCCCAGAGCAGAAATGCTGGCTGAGCTTATGCGCTACCGTCATGGGATTGCTGTCGCGGGTACTCATGGCAAGACCACGACCACCAGTTTACTGGCGTCTGTGCTGGGGTATGGCGGACTGGATCCTACTTTTGTGATTGGTGGCCGCCTGAATTCTGCAGGTACCAATGCCAAGCTTGGAGGCAGCCGTTACCTGGTCGCAGAGGCTGATGAGTCTGATGCATCATTCCTTCATCTGCAGCCTATGGTTTCTATTGTGACCAATATTGATGCAGATCATATGGCGACATATGAAGGAGATTTTGGCAAGCTAAAGAAAACCTTTGTGGATTTTCTTCACAACCTGCCATTTTATGGTCTGGCAGTAGTGTGTATTGACTGCCCTGTAGTGCAAGAACTGTTACCATTAATTAAACGACAAATAATTACCTATGGTGAGAGTGAAGAAGCGGATTTCCGTGCTGTCAATATTCAACAAAAAGGCATGAAAACCAGTTTTGAACTGGAACGGAAATTAAACGACAATAAAAAGGTAAAAGTTGAGCTGAACATACCCGGCCGCCACAATGTTCTTAACGCACTTGCTACCTATGTCGTTGCATCGGATGAAGGTATGCCCGATGAGGTCATCTGTGAAGGACTGAAGCAGTTTCAGGGTGTGGGCAGACGATTCCAGGTGCAGGGGCATTTTCAGACAGAATCTGCCCAAGTCATGCTTGTTGATGATTACGGGCATCACCCCACCGAGGTGGCTGCAACGATCAAGGCCATACGGGCCGGGTGGCCTGACAAGAGGCTGGTTATGGTTTACCAGCCCCACCGCTATTCGAGAACCCGCGATCTTTACGAAGATTTTGTTGAGGTGCTGTCCCAGGTCGATGTGTTGCTCTTGATGGAAGTCTACCCGGCAGGGGAAGAGCCGATTCCAGGTGCAGACAGTCGAAGTCTTTGTCGAAGTATTCGTCAGAGAGGCCAGCTGGAGCCTATTTTTATCTCCAGCCCTGATGAAGTGGGAACCGTCTTGCAAGGCGTTGTTGAAGACAGTGACCTGGTTCTGACCCAGGGAGCCGGAGACATCGGAGCTTTGGCTGCGAGACTGGCGGCAGAGCTTGGAGAAAAGCTGGAAGACAAAACTCAGGATGGAAGGGTAGCTTGATGATGTATAGCCAGGAACAAGTTCGTGAAGTTATTGATCCAAAAGCTTTTGGAAAAGTAGCTGTTTTACTGGGTGGTTGCTCGGCTGAACGGGAAGTGAGTCTGGCTTCAGGAAAGCGAATCTTCGAAGCATTACAAAGCAGTGGTGTAGATTGTTGTCTGGTTGATCCGGTTGAAGGTCTGGTCAGTCAGTTGGTGGAAGAGAAACCTGATCGAGTTTTTATTGCCCTGCACGGGCCGCGTGGTGAAGATGGCACTGTTCAGGGGCTGCTTGACCAAATGGATATCCCCTATGCTGGCAGTGACATCATGTCATCGGCATTGGCTATGGATAAGTACAGAAGCAAGCTGCTCTGGCAGGCGGTTGGGTTGCCAACCCCTGATTTCATGCTGATTGAGCATGCAGATAACCTCGACTGCTGTGTTGAAATATTGCCAGCCTTTGTAAAGCCGAGTCTTGAGGGTTCCAGTGTCGGTGTTGCCCGGGTCGATCGGGAACAAGATCTTTTGCCTGCCTGGGAGCAAGCTTCCGGGTATGGTGGGTCAGTATTGGTGGAGCAGTTTATTGATGGGCCTGAGTTCACGGTCACCATTCTTAATGGCCAGCCTCTACCCGCTATTCGAATTGAGTCGGCAGAGTCATTCTATGACTATGAAGCCAAGTATGTCTCTGGGAATACACAATACCATCTGCCCTGCGGGCTGACCGACAGCAAGGAGCAGGAGTTGCAGGCTTTGGCTCTGACGGCTTTCGAGACGTTGGGCTGCTCTGGCTGGGGTCGAGTTGACTTCATGCAGGACGAGAGAGGGCGCTTTTGGCTACTGGAAGTGAACACTGTACCAGGTATGACTGATACGAGCCTCGTCCCTATGGCTGCAAAGTCTGTGGGTTTGAGTTTTGAAGCGCTGGTTCTGGAGATTCTGAAGTCGTCCCTGTCACCGGCTCATCAGAAAGATGGCGGAATAAAGGGAAGTAAAGAGCTTGTACAAGCAGAATCAGAAGCCATCTGACGAGTCAGCCAGACGCAGTCGAGGGGCGAGTCGAGGCAATGAGAAAAAACAGGCGCGCTATATTCCCTGGCGCCGTTTGCTGGTCCTGACCACTGTTTGTGCTCTGGCCGGATCTCTGCTTTGGTTCTGGCCAGCGTTGATGAAGTGGGTTAACCAGCCGATAGCACGAGTGGAAGTGCGTTCTACGTTCAATTATCTGGAACGTGGTGATGTTGAAAAACAGTTGGCTCCCTGGTTGGAAAACCGATTTTTTTACCTCGACCTGGAAGAGATGCGAAGGGTTGTTTTAGAGATGCCCTGGGTTCGGGAAGCCAGTTTACGCAGAGAGTGGCCGAATACCCTGGTGGTCCGGCTGGAAGAGCGTAAGCCGATTGCCCGCTGGCAGGATGATGGGTTGATCGATGTTGATGGTGAGGTCTTCAGGCCCGGATTGCTGGATGTATTCAGCAAGCTGCCAAAACTGGCAGGTCCAGAAGATCGTTCGCAGGATGTTATGCAGCAATACCTGGCATTTAGTCAGGTGATCAGGCCTCTGGGGGTCGCTGTTCGTGAGTTGAGACTCAGTACGACAGACTCCTGGTGGCTGAAAGTGGATCATGTTGATGTCAATTTGGGACGTGATCGAAGAATGGAAAGACTGCAGCGTTTTATCAGGCTATATCATTCAAGGCTTGATGATCGCTGGCAGGATGTAAGGCGCGTTGACTTGCGTTATTTAAATGGGGCTTCGGTGGCCTGGAAACAGCTATAAAGATCTGTGTTTCTCGGTTTCATGGTACCACTGGAGTAATGGGTTCGACGCACTGACTATTACAGGTTGAGTGGTTTGGGAAGATAGATGCCATGACAACGGCAGATAACGGAAATTTAATCGTCGGACTCGACATTGGTACTTCCAAGGTTGTGGCGATCGTGGGTGAAATAACCGCAGATGGTCAGCTGGAAGTGATCGGGATCGGCTCGCATACCTCGCGGGGTTTAAAGCGAGGTGTTGTGGTCAATATTGACTCTACAGTCCATGCCATTAAAAGGGCGGTGGAAGAGGCAGAATTGATGGCGGGTTGTCAGATTCACTCCGTCTATGCCGGCATTGCAGGAAATCATATTCGCAGCCTGAACTCCCATGGCATTGTGGCTATCAGGGAGCGTGAGGTTACCCGGGCTGATATTGACCGGGTTATTGATGCAGCGCAGGCGGTCGCGATTCCTGCAGATCAGAAAATTCTTCATATTCTTCCTCAGGAATATGTGATTGATACTCAGGAAGGTGTGAAAGAGCCTCTGGGTATGTCGGGTGTGCGACTGGAAGCTAAAGTGCATTTGGTGACCTGTGCAGTCAATGCTTCACAGAATATCGAAAACTGTATTAAACGTTGCGGTCTGGAAGTAGACGACATTATCCTGGAACAGCTGGCTTCCAGCTATTCAGTGCTTTCAGAAGATGAAAAAGAGCTCGGTGTGTGTATGGTGGATATTGGTGGTGGTACCACTGATATTGCCATCTTCACTCAGGGGGCTATTCGACATACAGCGGTCATTCCAATAGCGGGTGATCAGGTGACGAATGACATCGCCATGGCTTTGAGAACGCCCACTCAGCATGCAGAAGAGCTTAAGATTAAATATGCCTGCGCTCTGATCCAGCTGGCCGGTGCTGAAGATATGATCAAAGTGCCCAGTGTTGGGGACAGACCCGCCAGGGAGTTGTCACGACAGTCTCTGGCAGAAGTGGTTGAGCCCAGATATGATGAACTGTTCACCTTGATTCAGGCGGAATTGAGACGCAGTGGTTTTGAGGATCTTATTCCGGCAGGTATCGTATTGACGGGGGGAACCTCCAAGATCGAAGGAGCTATTGATCTGGCAGAAGAAATTTTTCATATGCCGGTCAGGCTCGGTATGCCCCAGGCCATTCAAGGGTTGGCAGATGTCGTATGTAATCCTATTTATGCGACAGGTGTCGGGCTGCTTCATTATGGTTTGAAAGCTCAGCAGGAAGGGCGCAGGGAAACCGCTGGTTTCAGCAGAAAGGAAGAAGGCCTGCTCAATCGGCTTAAAAAATGGTTTCAAGGTAACTTCTGATTGAGGGGCTGGTGCCATCAATAGAAGTGTTCGCTTTCGTAGGGCAATAAACAGATTGTCTGCGGCAAAAGAGGAACGCACTGTTCAAAATAGTATTTTGCAGAGTGTTTTTACGGTAAGTAAACGAGGTGTTGTGGCAATGAATATTCAGATAATATCCTGTTTACGGTGATAGAAAGGAGAGGGCCATGTTCAAACTGGTGGATAATGTACCGCAGGAAGCGGTGATAAAAGTCGTAGGCGTAGGTGGCGGTGGCGGTAACGCGGTTTGTCACATGCTCAATAGTCAGCTGGAAGGGGTTGAGTTTGTCTGTGCCAATACTGATTCTCAGGCACTGAAAAAACAGCACCTTCAAGCGCATACTCATCTGCAGCTGGGAGCCAATATTACTCGAGGTCTCGGTGCTGGAGCGAACCCGGAAGTGGGTCGTGAAGCTGCAATGGAAGACAGAGACCGGATTTCAGAAGTGTTAGCCGGCTCTGATATGGTTTTCATCACTGCCGGTATGGGGGGGGGGACAGGAACCGGGGCTGCGCCGGTTGTGGCTGAGATTGCCAGAGAGATGGGAGCCCTGACCGTTGCGGTGGTCACCAAGCCATTCTCATTTGAAGGTCGTCGCAGAATGTCAGTGGCAGAAGAGGGTTTGAATCAGCTTAAAGAGAGCGTAGACTCCCTGATCTGCATTCCCAATGAGAATCTTCTACCCGTTTTAGGGCGTGATGTCAGTTTGCTGAACGCATTTGGTGCGGCTAATGACGTACTGCTGGGTGCTGTTCAGGGTATTTCGGAATTGATTACCCGTGACGGTCTGATTAACGTAGACTTTGCTGACGTGCGTACTGTTATGTCCGAAATGGGCATGGCTATGATGGGTACAGGTTCTGCTACAGGCAGTAGCAGGGCTATTGAAGCTGCTGAGCGTGCTATTCGCAGCCCTCTTCTGGAAGATGTTAATCTTCAGGGAGCTCGTGGAGTGCTGGTCAATATTACTGCAGGTCTGGATCTTTCTGTGGGTGAATTCCACGAAGTGGGTGATACTGTACGTGAATTTGCTTCAGATAATGCCACCACAGTGGTTGGCACGGTTATTGATCCAGAAATGACGGATGAATTAAGAGTAACGGTTGTTGCAACTGGCCTGGGAGAAGGTGAGAAGCAGGAGCAGTCACTCAAGGTGGTTGATGGTTCCAAGTCCAAGGCGACCCGTCCTGACGGTACCCTGAACCTCAAGGAGCTCGATATTCCTCCTCATGTTCGCAATAAAACTGCGGAACAGCCTGAGACTGAGGAAGTTGAGAAGCCCCGCAGGCAGGCACCATCAACTGACAATGTAGATTACCTGGATATACCGGCGTTTTTACGTCGCCAGGCCGATTGAATGAATGACCGGTTGTGTCATATGTAACTTTTGTTACAATAGGTCGTTGCATTTAAATAACAGGGGCCTTTGAGGTCGCGGAATAGCGTTATCATGATCAGACAGCGTACCCTGAAAAATATTATTCGAGCTACGGGAGTGGGGTTACATTCCGGTGAAAAGGTCTATCTGACCCTGAAGCCGGCTCCCGTCGATACCGGCATTATCTTCTGCCGCACAGATCTTGATCCTGTGGTAGAGATTCCTGCTCGCGCGGAATATGTCGGACAAACTACCCTGTGTACCTCTTTGCAGAAGGATGGTATTCGGGTTGATACTGTTGAGCACTTGCTTTCAGCAATGGCTGGGCTGGGTATTGATAATGCCTATGTCGAAGTCAGTGCTCATGAAGTGCCAATTATGGACGGTAGTGCTGGTCCATTTGTTTTCCTGATCCAGTCAGCTGGTATTCAGGAGCAGGATGCTGCCAAGAAGTTTATTCGCATCAAGAAAGAAGTGACCGTTACTGACGGTGAAAAGACTGCTACTTTCAAGCCATATGACGGTTTCAAGGTCAGCTTTACTATCTATTTTGATCACCCTGTCTTCAAAGGTCGTTCGCAGACCTCTGAGATTGATTTTTCCAGTACTTCTTTCGTGAAAGAAGTGAGTCGTGCCCGTACTTTTGGATTTATGCGTGACGTAGAATACCTGCGCTCCCAGAATCTGGCTCTGGGGGGCAGCGTTGACAATGTTGTAGTGGTTGATGACTACCGCATTCTTAACGAAGACGGCCTGCGTTATCATGATGAGCTTGTTAAGCACAAGATTCTGGATGCCATCGGTGATCTGTACCTTCTGGGTAACAGTCTGATTGGTCAGTTCGTGGGCTACAAGTCCGGACATGAGTTGAATAACAAGCTGGTTCGTTCTCTGCTCGAGAACGAGAGTGCCTGGGAGGTGGTCACCTTCGAGAATGCTGAAGTGGCACCCATTTCCTATCTCAAGCCGGTCGCGGTCACTGCGTAACCTAATGGGAATGCACTGATCATCTTTCAAAAAAGGTCGCAGAAGCGACCTTTTTTGGGATTCTCTCAAATTAAGTGCTTTTGGATTTAAATGAAATCTGAAGCCTGAAGCAGTTACGAGCGAAGAAAAATAGGGATGTAGGAGAGCGGCAGCAAAGTGACTTTTTTTTCCAGGGTCCTGTAGTTTGCATGGTTGTGTCAATTCTCCATAACTGAATAGCGTTGTCCTGTCTCAGGACAGGTTATGGATATGACGCTCTATCGTCTTTTGCATTGAAGCCCGGGCGATAGGTTGCGATTTCCATAATAATAGAGTCAATGCGATTTATTGGTTTGAGTCGATAATCTGAATGTTCCGTACTCTGTAGAAGGACTTTGCAGGCGCGGAGACTATAAAACCATTGGGAGTACAGGGCTTCTTTAGATGAAAGTCATTGTTGTAAAACAGGATCACTCTCGAACGCAATCGTTCAGAGTTACAGGTAAGCGGCTGGCACTGGCTGCTATTTCGGCGATTTCGCTCTGTATGATGCTGGGCGGAGGGGTTACTTATCTTTTGCTGAATGCTGAGCCTGGTGTTGTCCTGACAGAAGAAGGCTTACAGCAATGGCAGGAAACCCTGAGGGGTCAGAAAAAGGAAGTTGAAAATGTTCGTCTTGCCGCAGAGCGACAGATTGATGCCCTGACCATTCGTCTTGCTGAGCTGCAAGGCCGTATTACCCGGCTTGATGCTCTGGGTGAGCGGCTCACCGTTGAAGCCAAGCTCGATGATGGTGAATTTTCATTCGATGAAGTGCCTGCTATTGGTGGCCCAGAAGAATTACCTGCCAGTGAATCCCTTTATTCAAAACCTTCTCTAATTGACGCCATTGATCAACTGTCTGAGCAGATAGATAGCAGAGAGCAGCAGTTTGATATTCTGGTCAGTCTGGTGGCTAACAGAGCTATCAGTGATGATGCTTTTGTTGCTGGTCTGCCGGTCAAGAAAGGCTGGCTGTCTTCACGTTTTGGTCAGAGAACGGATCCTTTTACCGGAAAAAGAGCCTGGCACTCTGGTATTGATATGGCCGGAAAAAGAGGCTCTGACATTATTGCGGTGGCTGCGGGTGTTGTAACCTGGTCAGGTGATCGTTTTGGTTATGGTCTGCTGGTTGAAATTAACCATGGCAATGGCTACGTGACTCGTTATGCGCACAGTCAGGCCAGTAAGGTTAAGGTGGGTGATATTGTCACTCGTGGTCAGGCTATTGCTGAAATGGGGAGTTCCGGCCGCTCAACAGGTCCTCATGTTCACTTTGAAGTGATACGCAATGGTAAGCATGTAGATCCTCAGCGCTATATCTATCGGGCCAGCAAGTAGCTTTGTCCGTCATCACGACCTCCTTGTTTATCATGGCAGGGGGCGGGTTATGAATAACACTTTTTTAATTCAAAAATCGATCCAGTCTAAAAAGTAAATATCTGATCGTCTGAACTGACGATGAAAAAAATAGTCCGCCTGCCCTTGAAACTCTTCTTTTCTGTCCTCATATCCATTGTTGGCAAGTATAAATGCTTCAAGTATAAATGCTTCAAGTATAAATGCTTATAGGTGCTGAATTTTCTGCATCTTATCAGTCTTGCTGCAGCGTCGAGCGTTGACGTCGGTCAATAAAACGCCATCTTGGGCTTTATGTTTATGGCTTATGAATCATTCAGGGCCAGATTTATAGCTAATATGGATGAGAATTTTGTGTGATTGTCATAGAATATTCGGCTGTTATTTAGCTTGTCTGCCCACCCGGGATTGTTGGCAAGAGAGGCAGCCCCGGAATTAGAGTGAGACTGTAACCAATCTATGTTAGCTTCGTTAGTCAAAAAAATTATCGGCAGCCGGAATGATCGCCAGCTGAAACGCATGAGCAAGTTGGTCAAACAGATCAATGCTCTGGAAGATCAACTGTCTGATCTCAGTGATGATGAGCTCCGTGCCAAGACCCAGTCGCTAAAGGATCGCTATCAGCAGGGTGAAAATCTGGATGCTTTGCTACCAGAAGCCTTTGCTGTAGTCAGGGAAGGCAGTAAGCGCAGTATGGGGATGAGGCATTTTGATGTCCAGCTGATCGGTGGTATTACTCTTCATGAAGGTCGCATCGCAGAGATGAGAACCGGTGAAGGTAAGACACTGATGGCTACTCTGCCTGTTTACCTGAATGCGATCACAGGTAAAGGTGTTCATGTTGTCACCGTCAACGACTACCTGGCTCGTCGTGATGCCCAGTGGATGAGTACTCTTTATGAGTTTCTCGGGCTGACCGTTGGAGTTGTGGTTCCTCAGCAGTCTCCAGAAGAAAAAAGAGAAGCCTATCAGGCTGATATTACCTACGGCACTAATAACGAATTCGGCTTTGATTATCTTCGTGACAACATGGCTTTCCGTAAGGAAGACAAGTTTCAGCGTGAGTTGCACTATTCCGTAGTCGATGAAGTGGACTCTATCCTGATTGACGAAGCCCGTACTCCGCTGATTATTTCTGGTCCGGCTGAAGATTCTTCTGAACTGTATAAGCAGATGAACAAGCTGGCTCCTCAGTTGAAGAAGCAGGAAGGGGAGCTTGAAGAAGGTGAAGAGCCAACGGGCCATTATCTGGTGGACGAAAAAACCCGTCAGGTTGAGCTGACTGAAGTGGGTCATCTGTTCATTGAAGAGCAGTTACAGCAACTGACATTGCTTCCAGAAGGTGAGAGTCTTTACTCTGCTCATAACCTGAACATGCTGCACCATGTGAATGCAGCATTGAAAGCGCATGTACTGTTCACTCGCAATGTTGAATACATTGTGACAGAAGGCGAAGTCCTTCTTGTGGATGAGCATACAGGTCGTACTATGCCGGGTCGTCGCCTGTCAGAAGGCCTGCATCAGGCGTTGGAAGCCAAAGAAGGACTGAGTATTCAGGCCGAGAGCCAAACTCTGGCTTCTACAACGTTCCAGAACTACTTCCGACTCTATGAGAAGTTGTCTGGTATGACCGGTACAGCCGATACAGAAGCCTTCGAACTTCGTCAGATTTATGGTTTGGATGTTATTGTTATACCTACCCATAAACCTATGGTGCGTCTGGATGGTAATGACCTCGTCTATCTGACTATCGAGGAAAAATACGAAGCCATCATTGCGGACATCAAGGAAACAGTGAAGGAAGAGCGTCCTGTTCTGGTGGGTACGGCTTCCATTGATTCTTCTGAGTTGCTGTCGAATGCCCTGAATAAGGCAAAAATTCCCCATAATGTTCTGAATGCCAAATTCCACGAGAAAGAAGCTGAGATCATTGCCCAGGCTGGTCGCCCCGGCGCCATCACCATTGCCACCAACATGGCAGGCCGTGGTACCGATATTATTCTGGGAGGAAGCTGGGAAGCTGAGATAGCTGCTCTGGAAACTCCATCCCAGGAGCAGGAAGATCAGATCAAGTCGGATTGGCAGAAGCGTCACAAGGCGGTTCTGGAGTCTGGTGGTCTGCACATTATCGGTACTGAGCGTCATGAATCTCGACGTATCGATAACCAGCTGCGTGGTCGATCTGGTCGTCAGGGTGATCCGGGTTCATCCCGCTTCTACTTGTCTCTGGAAGACAATCTGATGCGTATCTTTGCTTCTGACCGTGTGAAGAGCTTCATGAAAGCTCTGGGCATGGAAAAAGGTGAAGCCATTGAGCATCGGATGGTGACCAATGCCATTGAAAAAGCTCAACGTAAAGTAGAAGGTCGTAACTTTGATATTCGTAAACAATTGCTTGAGTACGATGATGTTTCGAACGATCAGCGTAGAGTTGTTTACAGACAGCGTGATGAGCTACTGAACTCAGAGAACGTCCAGTCCAGCATAGAAAACATGCGGGACGAAGTGGTTAACGATGTTATTTCTCAGCATATTCCACCTGAAAGTCTTGAAGAGCAGTGGGATGTGAAAGGTCTGGAGCAGAAGCTTAACGCTGAACTGGCTATCCAGTTGCCAATCAAGAAATGGCTGGATGAAGATGACAAGCTGGAAGAAGAAGGCCTGAGACAGAAGATTCTTGATGAGGTGGTTACCAGCTATAAGCAGAAAGAAGAGCTTGCTGGTGAAGAACCTTTAAGGAACTTCGAGAAGCATATCCTGTTGCGTGTACTGGATGACAAATGGAAAGAGCATCTGGCGACCATGGATCACCTTCGTCAGGGCATCCACTTGAGGGGCTACGCCCAGAAGAACCCTAAGCAGGAATACAAGCGTGAAGCTTTTGAGTTGTTCCAGTCCATGCTGGAAGAGATCAAAACAGACACCATTCGTATTTTGTCTCATGTTCAGGTTCAGCAGGATGACAAAACGGAAGAAATGGAAGAGCAGCGTCGTCAGGAGTTGATTCGTCGCATGCAGTTCCAGCATGAACAAGCTCAGGGGTTATCTGATGACTCTGAGGAAGAGGCTGAGTTGCCAGAAGGTGCGGCTGAACCGTTTGTTCGTGAGAGCCGGAAGGTAGGTCGAAATGAACCTTGTCCTTGTGGTTCCGGTAAAAAGTACAAGCAGTGTCACGGCAGAATTGTCTGACCCTGGCATAATGCTTTAAAGATAAACAGGTCGCTTTTGCGGCCTGTTTTCTTTTTTGCCCTGTTTTACATCAGCTGATTTATTGCTGCATTGCGGTATAATCGATGCTCCCTATCATTCGGCCAGATAAGAAGTCCAATGGAGCAACTCGTATTAAAGCCCATCTCCCGTGTGCAAGGGGAGGTCTCTATTCCTGGCTCAAAAAGCCTGTCCAATCGTATCTTGTTGCTGGCTGCGCTGGCAGAGGGTACAACCACCATTACCAATCTTCTGGACAGTGACGACGTCCGCTATATGTTGAAGGCCCTCAAAGAGCTGGGTGTTCAGTATCAACTGTCAGACAATAATACTGTTTGTACAATGACCGGGTTGGCTGGTCCCCTGGGTTCTGGTCAAAGCCTGACTCTATTTTTGGGAAATGCCGGTACCGCTATGAGGCCGTTAACGGCAGCATTGTGCCTGGGAGAGGGTTCGTACACTCTGACGGGTGAGCCCAGAATGTATGAGCGTCCAATTGGTGATCTGGTCTCCTGCCTTGCCCAGGCGGGTGCAAACATTGAATATCTGGGGAAGGAAAATTATCCACCGCTCAAGATTGCGGGCACCGGCCTCAAGGGTGGAGAAGTCAGTATCAGAGGTGACATTTCCAGTCAGTTCCTGACCGCTATGCTGATGGCTGCTCCTTTGGCTAAGGGCAGAACGGTTATCACGATTGAGGGTGAGCTGGTTTCCAAACCCTATATAGATATTACCCTTTCCGTCATGAAGCGCTTTGGTGTTGATGTTCAGAATAACGAATACACTAGCTTTGTCGTTGAGGGAGGGCAGACTTACCGCTCTGTGGGTGAAATCATGGTGGAGGGAGATGCTTCTTCGGCCTCTTACTTTCTGGCGGCAGCAGCCATCGGCGGTAAGCTGAAGGTGCATGGAACCGGAAATGCCAGTGTTCAGGGTGATGCCCGATTTGCCGAGGTTCTGGAGCAAATGGGGGCTAAAGTTACCTGGAGTGATAACTGGATTGAAGTGGAAAAAGGTGAACTCAAAGGCGTTGATGTTGATCTGAACCACATCCCTGATGCAGCTATGACCATTGCCACTACAGCTCTGTTTGCGCAAGGGCAGACTGCTATTCGGAATATCTATAACTGGCGGGTCAAAGAAACAGACCGGCTTTCAGCCATGGCCACAGAGCTGCGTAAAGTAGGCGCTGAAGTGGAAGAGGGTGAAGATTACATTGTGATTAATCCACCTGAGCAGGTCATGTCTGCAGCAATAGATACCTATGATGATCACAGGATGGCCATGTGTTTTTCGCTGGCGGCATTTGGTGGTCGTCCCGTCACTATCAACGATCCTGGTTGTACCTCAAAGACTTTTCCAACCTATTTTCAGATATTTGAAGAAATACGCGAATAATTAGTTACAAAATGTGAATAATTAACTATAACTATGCTTCACAAATGGTCAGCTGACTCACACTCTCTGACCTGGCTTTTTATATTAATGACCGCGAATATTCAGCCCTTGCAGACTTTGCCGCCACTCTCATGATTCGGTTGGGCTGAGTAAGTCGACTTGTGCATTGATTTGGAATTAACAGAGAGGAGATGGACAAACCATGGCAGTAGGACCGGAAATCTGGCCAGAGATGTTTCCCGTCAGTGGATTTCGCCTGGGGACAGCAGAGGCTGGTATCAAAAAGCAGGGTCGCAAGGATCTTGTGCTTATGAACTGGGATCAGGGGGCGTCCGTTGCTGGTGTTTTTACCCTGAACCGTTTTTGTGCTGCTCCAGTCCATCTTGCCAAGAGCCGTATCAACGGAGCGCCTGAATACTTTGTAGTCAATACGGGCAACGCCAATGCGGGTACTGGCGAACAGGGTATGAATGATGCGTCTGCGGTTTGTTCTGCTTTGGCTGAAATAGCTTCCGTATCAGAAGACCAGGTGCTGCCTTTTTCAACCGGTGTTATCGGAGAGAAACTGCCCGTTGACAGAATTGTATCGGGTCTGCCGACAGCATTCTCGGGTTTGAGTGAAGATGGCTGGTGTGCTGCAGGAGAAGGAATACTGACGACAGATACTCGACCTAAAGGTTGCAGTCGACAATTTGAGGTCGGTGGCAAGCAATTTACGGTAACGGGTATCAGTAAAGGGTCAGGTATGATCAAGCCTAATATGGCTACCATGCTTGCCTTTATTACCACGGATGCTTCCGTAGATCAGGCTGTATTGCAGAAGCTTCTTTCTGATGCGGTTAATCTGTCGTTCAATAGAATTTCTGTCGATGGTGATACGTCTACCAATGATTGCTGCATGCTGGTTGCTACTGGGAAGGCTGGCAACGAACTGTTGATGCAGTCTGAAGGTGGGTTGTATCAGGCACTCAAGCAGACGATTGAAGAGGTGGCCGTCAATCTGGCTCAGGCGATCGTCAAAGATGGAGAAGGTGCTACCAAGTTTGTAACGATTCAGGTTGAACAAGCTGAGAGTGTTTCTGATGCGCTGGAAGTGGCGTATACCATTGCTCATTCACCTTTGGTAAAAACAGCTTTGTTTGCCTGTGATCCGAACTGGGGCAGGATTCTCGCTGCAGTGGGAAGAGCTGAGATCAGTGAGCTGAACCTTGATAAGGTTGCCATTTGGTTAAACGACGTTTGCATTGTTGAAAAAGGAGGTGTTGCCGGGTCCTATACCGAAGCACAGGGCGAGCGGGTGATGAATCAGGAAGAAATTCTGATTCGTGTTCTGCTGGGAGCCGGTGATATTACGGAAACGATCTGGACGACGGACCTTTCACATGAGTACGTTCGTATTAATGCCGAATATAGAACTTAAAACGTCTTGCAGCTATTAATCGTCCGGCAGCCTCGACAATCTGTTTTTTAAGGAAGCTTGTCGAGGCTTCCCTGTCTCACCCAAAAGCCTTCAGTTTGCCTCAGTTTTTTCCCGAACATTCTTACTCATGAAAAGAGACGGCACCTTAACGGAGAAGTGAGGGTGTAGATTGGGATATTTAAATTTTCTTTTGGTAAAAAATACCACTCCTGCTGATACTGTTGGGAGTGTGGACGTGAATAGGGGTCGAGAGTTGAAGAGGCATGCTGAGAGTTGTCGATGAGTGAGTAGTGAGACTCTGTAAAAAGCTCTTGATAAGATAATGCGATTATTACGATCTATCGTGAATACTTTTTGGCTCACGGCGGGTCGAACACTATTACAAGGCAATGGGTTATGTCTTTAGAAAAGCAGGCGGGTGTCAGGAAAGTAGTGCATGTTGCAGTGGCTGTTATTCGTGGGGAAGATGGGCGAATTCTTATAGCCCGTCGACCCGATGATAAGCATATGGGTGGATATTGGGAGTTTCCCGGGGGTAAAGTCGAAGAGGGTGAACTCATTACGACTGCCTTGAATCGTGAACTAAAGGAAGAGCTGGATATCGAAGCTGGGCATTTCCAGAAGCTGATTTCCATTCGACATGACTACCCGGATAAATTGGTCTATCTCGATACCTGGTGGGCAGAAGATATCAAGGGCCAGCCCCGTGGTAATGAGGGTCAGGAAATTCGCTGGGTTGAATTGAAAGAGTTGCCTGAACTGAATTTCCCTCCTGCTAATGGACCCATTGTTACTGCGGCCCTTTTGCCAACCCGTTATATGATTACCGGCCCGTTTGATGCCGCTGCTGAATTGTTGGAAAAAGTCAGCTATCAGATTGAGCAGGGAATAGAGTTAATTCAGTTTCGGGCTCCGTGGCTCGATGAGGCAGCCTATCAGCATTTAGCCAGAGAATTGCACCACCTTTGTCGGGAAACCAGTGTCAAATTACTTCTGAAAGGGGGTCCTGATAAGTTGGCTAATACTTGGTGTGACGGTTTGCATTTGACCTCGAAGCAGTTACAGCAAGATGGGGTTGATTGGAGAGCTGCTTGTCGACAGGGGCAATGGCTGGCAGCTTCTTGCCATAATCAGCAGCAAATTGATCGAGCAGCAAAGTTAGGTGTCGACTTTGTAACACTCTCACCGGTGATGCCCACTAATACCCATCCGGGTTGTGAAACTCTGGGAGAGGAAAGAGCTGCTGAGCTGACGGAGGGCTGTCCTATACCGGTTTTCTGGTTGGGAGGGATGTCGATTGCTGACGAGCCAACAATAATAGAGTCGGGTGCCCAGGGAGTGGCAGCCGTTGGCGCTTTTTGGTCTCAGATACAATAGGGGCAGGATTGTCATTATGTTACCGGCTCCTAATCTTAATGAAGATGCATGATTTGCAGGGAAGCAAATGTCTCACCCAAGTATCGGACCTGGTGGTAACAGATCTACATCAGGGCTGCCCACTGATTCAACATCTCCAGCATCATTGCCCTCGGGTCATGATTCTCTGGGGAGATCCATCGATTCATTGACAAGTCAGCCTGTCACTGAAGGGCTGCATACCAGGTCTTCAAATCATGATCAGCGCCAGATACAGGATCGAGGTGTTACCTACTACCAAGAGACTGGGCAGGCTGGCAGAAACATACTGCCTTCAATTAATGATCGACCGTTCAGGGAGTATTGGGAAGAAGTACCTGGGCAGATTCATCAAGGTGTTGTTGATCATAAATTAATGCGAATTAAACCAGAGGTCAGGGGTACAGAGAAAGAAGCAGGCTCTTCCAAAACCGAAAAAAAGGAAGATGTCTGGCATGTAAAAACACCGGGGCATGAAACGAGAGCCGAAAAGTTCAAGCGTCTGCTGCAAAAGGTGATCTACCTCATTACCGGAAAATCGTATAAAGCCCATTTTTACGATAATCGAAAAATTCTGGCCCAGAGAGAATGTCTCGCAGCTGAAGCTTATAAGAAAGCTATGGGATATGGTGGGGAGTATATTTATCGTTACAGCCTGGACGAAAAACAGCAGGATC
Source organism: Endozoicomonas sp. (assembly GCF_051008435.1). Taxonomy (GTDB): domain Bacteria; phylum Pseudomonadota; class Gammaproteobacteria; order Pseudomonadales; family Endozoicomonadaceae; genus Endozoicomonas_A. The sequence goes on from NZ_JBPCXO010000106.1 coordinate 37,711, forward strand.
ATTGTGTGGCTTCAAAAGATCTGAGGGGCTACTATCCGGGTGATACTTTCTTCCATCAAGCATTATTCCCTTCTATTTGCCAGTTTACCGATGACCATAATCCTGCCACTAATCTGGTGATGCGGCGCTTTCTATTGGGTGATCAGGACTACCTCAAACTCGATAATTATCTCTTCAAACAAGCCGAGGGTGATGAGTTAGCAAAGGTAGAAGAGGGTGATGAATTGCTTACAGGTAAGTTAATCAGCATTGATTTTGGTATGTCTTTTTACAACCGGTTTTCCCTGCCAGAAAACTGTTCTGTAGAGCAGTTTTCAGAAAAGCTTTTGCGCCCTTCAAGATTGCACAGAGTTCAGTACCGTGGGCAGAAAACCTTGCTGAACATGGTTGAGCAAATGCCAGGGGAGCAAGTGAGCAGATCCATACAGGTGGCCTTGGAGAGGATAGCCAGATTAACAGACCAGCAGCTTGGTGAGCTGGCTGAACATATGCACCAGCCAGAAGTTCGTGAGGCCATGTATGAGGTTTTGCAGTTCAAGAGGGCTCAGGCTAAAGCTCTGCTAAAGCAAGAGCCCTGGCCTGTAGAGTTGGGTGCTGGGAGAGGGTTTTCAGTGCTTTAGATCGTCGATATCGCTCGACATCAGGTCGTCGAATGTCGGGCTTCCGGGAATTGAGCGTTCTTCGTTTGCCCAGGCTCCAAGATCGATTAATTTGCAGCGTTCAGAGCAGAAGGGTCGAAACTTGTTTTCTTTCTTCCATTCCACGTCTTTGCCACATTTAGGGCACTTCACAGTTGTTGGCATTGAATTACTAAACCAGAAGAAGGTGGGTGGCTTCCTATGGGAAGCCACAGACTATTAATGTTCGTCTTTGGGGGGCTGAGGAGCGACAGGCGTTTGCATTTTCTGCTTTTCGATGCCGGAATCGCCCAGTAGGCCGAATGTGACGGTATAGAGCAGTGATGGGTCAACATCACCAAAGGATTGATAGCCGACAAACTTGCCTTGCCTATTGAGCAGTTTTGAGTCCGGGAAGTTCAGTTTCAGTACTTCAAGGGTTTCGTTAGCGGGTTCTATCAAGCCCATTCGTTGATAGCCTTCCACCATAACACCCAAAGCGGGTTCTACAGCCGGTGTTTTTTGCATATTCTCAACGACGTACTTCCCACGGTTAACCGCAGCAACATAAGCTTTTCGCTTCATGTAATAGTTGGCAGCATGAACTTCATACTCTGCCAGGCGGTTTCTCAGGGCTACCATGCGCTGACGGGCATCGGGTGCGTATTTGCTGTCCGGATAACGGTTCAGCAGCTCACGAAACTCATTAAAAGACTGACGAGCCTGGCCTGGATCACGCTTGGTGTTATCCAGTGGCAGGTAACGCTCAATCAAGCCCATGGCGGCAGTATTTGATGCCAGGCCTTTCATGTAATAGGCGTAGTCGGCATTAGGGTGTTGTGGGTGCAGACGCAGAAAACGATCTGCTGCTGCCCGTGACGCCTCAGGCTCAACATTCATGAAATAGGCATAAACGAGGTCCAACTGGGCCTGTTCAGCAAAGGATCCAAAGGGGTAACGTGACTCAAGAGTACGCAGTCGCTCTACAGCCTGTGAGTAATTCTTGTTATTCAGTGACTGGTTGGCCATCTGGTAAAGTTCGGCCTCAGTCAGGGATTCCGGGAGTTTCTCTTTCTCGGGGGTTGATGAGCATCCTGCCAGAACCACCGCAGCAAGGAACAGACATATCAGGCGCGAAAATACCAGGCGCGAAAAAGTCGTTTTGAGTATTGTCATGGTGTTTACAGTTTCCGTACTCCGGCATGATTGTGAGGAGAACTGATGCATCAGGCCTCCCCTGAACGTTTGGCTGGGAAGCAGGTTTGATAAAGTTTTGAGCATAGCTCAGCCTGTTTCCGCTGGTGTGATAAACTACCTGCCTTTATCCAAACTAATTTAAACACAGTCCGCTGTAAAACGAAAAGAAACTGGGTCTATAAATATCATTCTGCTGCGTTCAGAAAGACCCGGCTTTTTCATAACCCCGATTTAATGCAGCATTTGGGCGGTAGCGGCTGAGATTATTTTTTCGTTGATGACGCCAGGATCCCGGTTGAGAAACAGTGCTTGAGCATTGTTCTCGGTCAGGCTCCTAGAACTTGAGAAGTGGTTAATGAGTGAGCAGATCAATCAGCAGGTGATTGTGCCTGATGAGCTGGGGAGTAAAAGACTGGATCAGGTGGCTGCCAGCTGCTTTCCGGACTTTTCCAGAGCACGCCTTCAGGAGTGGATTAAAAACGGTGATCTGCTGGTGGATGGCCAGAAGAAAAAACCAAAAGACAAGCTGGTCGGTGGTGAGCAGCTGATACTCAGTGTTGAAGTGGAAGATGAGCAGCGCTGGGAGCCAGAAAATATCCCACTCAACATCCTCTATGAAGATGATGTCATTCTGGTTATTAACAAACCGGTGGGGTTGGTGGTTCATCCAGCGGCGGGCAACTATTCAGGTACTCTGCTGAATGGTCTTCTGTACCACTTTCCTGAAATTGCTTCAGTGCCCAGAGCGGGCATTGTTCATCGTCTGGATAAGGATACTTCAGGGCTGATGGTGGTTGCTAAAACACTGGCAGCCCATACCGATCTGGTAGCGCAGCTCCAGGATCGAAGTGTCAGTCGGGAGTATGAAGCGGTTGCTCAGGGCGTGATGACCGCAGGTGGCACGGTGAATGAACCGATTGCCCGTCACCCAATTCATCGTCTTCGTATGGCGGTAGTGGCCAGTGGCAAACCTTCTGTAACTCATTATCGGGTTCTGGAGAAGTTTAATGCTCATACCCATGTGCGCTGCAAGCTGGAAACCGGCAGGACGCACCAGATCAGGGTGCATATGAGTCATATTCGCTTTCCTCTGGTGGGTGATGATCTGTATGCTGGCCGTCTGAGAATTCCCAAGGGATGCTCAGCCGTTCTGGAAGAAGCTCTGAGAGGTTTCAAACATCAGGCACTCCATGCCAGAAAGCTGGGGCTTATGCATCCTGTTACGGATGATTACATGGAGTGGGAAGCGCCCCTGCCCGATGATTTTTCAGAGCTGCTGACCGTATTAAAAGAAGACGCTAAAGAATCCTGAGCAGGACAGTTTGCCTTTCGGGGCGATGCGTGGCTCAGGGGGCTTTTTTTGCTACAGGCGTTTGAAGTAGAGAGAACTGAACATGTCTGACGATCGTTACCTGTTCCCGGACTGGCCAGCGCCCAAAGGCGTCAGGGCTTTTGTAACCCTGAGATCCGGAGGGTACAGTCAGGGCGTTTTCAACAGTTTTAACCTGGGGCTGCGTTCCGGTGATGATCCTGATGTAGTGGAAAAAAACAGGGCGTTGCTGGGGGAGTGCTGTCACTGGCGCTATAGACCTCAGTGGCTCAAGCAGGTTCATGGTGTTGAAGTAGTCACGGCAAAACCGGATAGCATTGAGAGGGAAGGGGATGCTGTCTGGACGGATCAGCAGGGATTGCCCTGTGCGATTTTAACAGCGGATTGTCTTCCGGTGATTTTCTGTAATGCATCGGGTACTCGTGTTGCCGCTTCCCATGCTGGCTGGAAAGGGCTTCAGGCCGGTGTGCTTGAAGCCACGGTAGAAACCATGGGGGATGCCCCTGATCAGATTTTGGCCTGGTTTGGCCCGGCAATCAGCCAGTCGCATTTTGAGGTTGGGCCTGAGGTTCGCGAGGCTTTTTTAAGTTTTGATCCAGAGGCAGAGTCTGCCTTTATTCCCGGTCAGGGAGATCGCTGGTATGGAGATCTCTATCAACTGGCCAGACTTCGATTGGAAAAACTGGGCGTGAAGCGAATCAGTGGTGGTAATTTCTGCACGTTTAAGGAAGAAGATCGCTGGTTCTCCTACCGAAGAGATGGGGCGCAGTCTGGTCGTCTAGCCACATTGATCTGGATTGAATAAAGCAGGATGAGCCCTCTTGGTGAGGGTTCAGCTCGTTACTCATCGAAGGCTTTAGACAAAACTGACATTGCTCAATGACTCTCAGTGAACATAGAGCAATGATTTAAGTATATATACCCATCGCCTTTCAAGTTGCTATGTTGTTGTCAGCGTTCGCTCACCCCGATCACCTACTACTCGTAGGCTCACGGGGATTCGCTCTCTTGCCGCCTACTACGGGTATTCGCTCTCTTGCCGCCTAGTAGCAACTTGAAATCCAATGGGTATATATATCTACTGCTTATAACTCCCCTAGTGTAACATCGAGCCCACTATAGGGAGGTAATGATGTTATTTGACTGGGATGATAACAAGAGAGAGAAAGTCCTTAGAGACCACGGTATCGACTTTCTTGACGCTATGGATGTCTGGGATGACCTACTTAGACAAGAACGTTTAGACCTTCGCCATGACTATGGAGAAGATCGAATTCAGACCATCGGTAAAACACGCTTAGGCGTCCTGTTTGTTGTATACACGGAAAGGTTCACTCACGATGGCGACGATATAACTCGTCTTATCTCTGCTCGACTTGCTGAGAGAGATGAAATAGACCAGTATCACACTAGGACATTCGAAAGGGCTACTGATTATGGTTAAACCTATTACACGTGAAGAGGCCAAGAAGTTAAGGAGCAGAACCGATGTAGAGCGCCTCAAGCGCATGACTAATGATGATATTAGGCGAGCTGCTGAGAACGATGAGGATGTCCCTCTACTTTCCAAGGAAGAACTTCAGGAATTCCAACTAGCCTCTGATAGGAGAAAAAGGAATGATAAAGAAAGTAAATAATCCAAGAACAAAAGAAGAGCTAAAAAAGCTTCCCAGGCGAACACAATGGGGTAAGGTTCTCAAGGAAGCTGAGGATAAAGGGTTGATTAAGAATCGTAGAACCTTTTAACTGCTTCAGTGACTTGGTTATTGTAATTGAGAGCGCCCACGCTCCTAGCCGGGACATTTCATAAACATGCTCCCGCTCTCACTTGCCCTTTGCCGCTCTAAGGGAGTTTTACTCAGTCGACCGTACTCCCCGGTACGGCACTCCTTCGCAAAATCCCTTAGAGCGACAAATGCCTGCGCGAGATTCGGCGCAGTTTATGAAATA
>NZ_JBPCXO010000107.1:0-18192 GCF_051008435.1 Endozoicomonas sp.
AATGGGTCTGTTCAGAGTGCGGAGCTGAACATCTGCGTGACGTAAACGCAGCAAGAAACATTCTTGCGGTCGGGCATGACCGTCTAGCTGTAGGAATCCCCGTCCTTTAGCGCGGGGAGGATGTCAACCCGCTCATAAAGGCTTTTCAGGTGCTCGTATCCGAGCATCCAGTCTTTTTGTTGTTTGAAAACACCAGGATCTGAAGGAGGATTCAAAAGAGTGGTGGTGTCATCAAACTCTTGCGGCTCATCTCCTAGATAAATAGTGCAGTCATTAGAAAGCTCATTCTGGTCTTCAAGGCCTTTTGTCCAGCAATGGCATAGACGAGCAAAGTCGTGAGCAATTTCAAATGCATGATCATTCCATTCGTCTTCGGATAAAGACTGTTCAAGCATCTTGTAAGTCTCAAGCTCCTCAACGTCTATTCTGTCATCAAACCGGCTCATCTCAAGCCTTTCAATATCTCTGACTATTGCGGCAGTAAGAGTGTCGTATAGGGCTGTATTGGGATTTTCACCTTCTAACAGAGGGCTACTCTTCTGGCTGCCAGTGACATCCTTGGCAACCAGTTCGGCTACTGCAGGGTGGACTCCTTCAAGTTCAGACAACAACTCCTGGCAGCGTTTTCTTTCAGTATCACTGCCATAACCTGCAAGCACTTTGGCGGTATTCGGCAGGGTGGAAGCCAGTCCTACCTGATAGGCATAAGTGGCTTCTTTCGGAAACAAAATAGCCGGTAGATGTTGATGTTTTCTCATGAAGTTCATGAGCAGCGGAAACAACAGGGCTTTTCTTGCAGAGTGTTCAGAACCCTGACGGTCATAGTTTGTTTGACCAGGGAGTAGTGCCAGTGGAGCACCGACAAAGGCTTCGCCTCTTAGCGGGTTACCCTGTCTTAAGAGAATGGCTTTGTCTCCCGAAACATCAAAGTCTTTGGGAGTGGTGTCACCCTGATAAAATTCAGCTCTATGCACTTGAAGAGTTGTGATGGTTGGATCTTTTATCCTGGCCAGTGCTTGATCTTCTTTTTTTACAGGATGGCTGGGCGGAGGCAGAGGAGGCTCCTTGAAGCTGATCAGATCTTCAACATCATCAGGTTGCTGTGTCACAGGAGGTCTCTGTGGCAAAACATAGGAACCTGGCTGATGGCTATTGGGGCTGGATGGTGGAAAAGGCTCCGATAGCTTTGGTGACTGGTGCCATGTTGGGATATCGATACGAATGCCTCGACCTTTCAAGTCAGGCTGAGGAAGGGGTTGCTGCATATCTAGCAAAGTTTGCTTACAGCTTTCCAGTTCTGTTTTTGCTTCGGTGAGATTCTTCTGCAAAGTGATCTTTTGCTCTGGCGTGTAATGTTTGCTGATTTCATCAAAAGTTTTTGCCAGCGTTGTCCTGAGTGCTTTTGATTTTTGTGGGTCTCTCATTCCCTCATCGGGAGGGATGACATTCGTCATTTTGCCGTTACTGCCAACATGAATGACCAGAAGAGGCGCTCCTGCACTATGAGGATTACCTGAAGCAATATGCTGACTCAAGCCAGCCGCAAATCTGCTTAGAGTGGTGCAGGTTTCAAGGGCTTCTACCCTGAAGCTCTGCTGGATGTAGTTGTTTTTGGCCTCCTCCGGAGTTTTGGGTGAAGGCGTTGTGAAGGGCGTAGGTGTGGTTTTTGATGTTTTCCGGTCACCCAGAGAGGTTTGCGATTCATGACCCTCTCCCTTGGGAATCGCAGGCTTTGTTTGATCACCTGATTGTTTGCCAGACCCAGTTGGTGGCACTGATCCACTAACAGGAGGCTTACTGGAGTTGGAAGGAGGTATGCTCATAATTTTCTTCCGTTGAAAATCGGTCAGACGCCATGTTCGTACTGAACTTCCTTGATCGTATTCTTGTCCGGGCTGACTTCGTCAAAGTATTCCTTGATGCCGCCTCTAATAGCCCGAGCCACTTCCGCCTGATTAGAGTCAGGATGGCAATAAATATCTCCACCAAATGCACAGGTACGAAGTACAGGTAGAGTAGGGAGACTTTCTTTGACAGCCCAATGGTTGTATTCATTCTGTGTGGCAATGAGGTTTTTAGCCGTCATTTTCACATTTTCAAGAAAGTCATCCTTGTTTTCAAAGCTCTCAGACTTCCCGTCAGGAGGGACAACATAAATCATGGCCCGGTTTTTCTGAATGCCTCCCGGGCAATGCTCGTCCCTGAAAACGCTGACAAGGACAGTGCCCTGATTATCAGGCTCTCCACTGACATGCCCAAACATAGTAGCCAGGGGGGTGTTGTCTGTGAGTTTTTGGTCTGCAACTATGAATCCAGTGTGACCTTCATCAGCTGTATTTGTCAGGAAGTCTATTTGCGCCTGTTCTATTGCATCCTGTTCAGCTTCTTTGAAAAATGCTCCAAACTGGGCATTAATTCCGGCGGCTTTTCTTCCAAATGTCAGTTCTACAGAGCCTGCGTTCGCAGAAGCAATATTACCCGCTTTCCCATAATCAGCTTCAGTATCTTTCGTTAGATAGATGTCTGAGAATGTGCCTTCACCGTTAACCGGTAGCTGGACTTCAGTGTGCTTCAAAGCAGCGGTAGCAGTAGCAGTAGCGTGAGGGGGAAGTATTACTTCCTCAGGCTTTAAACCATTATCAGGTGTTGGTAGAGGTTTGGCTGGTTTTGGGGCAACGGGTGGCGGCATTCTCTTGGAGGCATCTTTTGGAATCAGTAAAAACTGACCTGCTCCACTTTTCTTTTGAGGTGTTTCACCAGGATTGAATCTTTTTGCCGGCGCCTGAGCAGTGAACTGGTTTTCATCAATCACAAGCGTGATTTTTGGAATTGGTGGTTTAGGAACAGTGCCACCGGCATCTTCAATCGCTTTCCCAATGCGGCCCAGTACCTCTTTTGAGTTTTCCATTTGTTCTCTGAGGGCTTGTTTTTCTTCAGGGCCATTCTTCTGATCAATGACAGATAGCTTTTTTTGCAGGGACTTCCTGAGGCTGATGGCTTCTTTCGAATCGGGCGGCACTTCTGGGTCTGGGGGTAAAACGGATGTCATCTTGCCATCTTTTACATAAACAATTTCAAAAGGCAGGTCATCCTTGAATTGTGATGGGTCCTGAAGGCGTTGTTCCAGACTGGGGATGAAGTTCAGGAAGTCATATTGTGCTTGAAAAGAGAGGACTTGGTTGAACTGTTCATGATATTGATTTTCAAGCACTTTTAATGGGCTGAGCTGCGGGGTGGCTGTTGTTGGCACGGTGCTGCGTTTACCAATAGGGGTATCCGGTGTTGCGCTGTGACCACCCGGGAGTGCGTTGGGTTTTGTATGTGGTGTGATCCCTCCCTTGCCTGGCGAGGGGGGGTGTTGAGGCGAAGTCACACCTGGGATATGAGATCCCGGAGGCCCCGAAGGAGGTATACTTCCGCCGCCTGTTGACATGGCATGTTCCCGACAAGATTTAATTTATTGCCTTGTTATCGGTCAGTAAAAGCAACAAATGAGATGTGCTTACGAAATCGCTATAATCAGAGGTTTAATGAATCCGGCACCGCTCGCAGGCCTCAGGTAGAGACTGGCAGCACAGGCTGGAAAGGGCCTCAGCTATCTACGTAGAAGCTGTGCAGCCAAGAGCGAAAGAAACCGATAGAGCCGTTGATGAGTAAACAAGATACAGCCTTGAGCCAAAAAGAAGCCTTGAGCCAAAAAGAAGCCTTGAGTCAAAAAGAAGCCTTGAGCAATGATTCCAGCGCGATGAGCCAGAAAGACTGTGCTCAGCGATTTATATTTGAGAACGCCGATCTTCGTGGAGAGATTGTCTCTCTAAGCAGCAGCCTGACAGAATCTCTGGCTGCTCACGATTACCCGATTAATGTTAAGGCGTTGCTGGGGGAGCTGGTGGCTGCAGCAGTCCTGCTCAGTTCGACTCTGAAGTTTGAAGGTATCTTGAGCTTGCAGGCCAAGGGCGATGGCCCTTTGTCGTTGTTGATGGTTGAGTGTACTGATCAAAAAACCTTCCGTGCTCTGGCACGCTGGGACGAAGAGAATACCGATAAGCTGATGGCAAAAGGACTGTCAGGCCTGCTGGGTAATGGACAGTTGGTTATGACCATAGATCCTCACAAAGGCAACCGCTATCAGGGTATTGTGCCGCTGCATCATGAAACGCTTGCAGAAGGGCTTAATGACTACTTCAAGCAATCTGAGCAACTGCCAACCAGTTTCTGGCTGGCCAGTAATGGCGAGCAGGGATCAGGCATTCTGCTGCAGGCGCTGCCAGAAAGTATTGAAACAGAAGACGCAGAACGTCAGGAGTCATGGAGTCGTATTGCCATGCTCGCTGATACTGTAACCGAGGAAGAGATGCTCGAGCTGGAGCACGAATCCCTGTTACTTCGTCTGTTTCATGAAGAGGAAGTCCGGGTTTTCGATCGTGAAGCCGTGGCCTTCAGCTGCAACTGTTCACGTCCACGCAGTGCAAAAATACTGTCCAGTCTTTCTCAGGAAGAGGTCGAATCCATGATATCAGATCTTGGGAAGATCGAGATGGGTTGCCAGTTCTGTAGCCAGACTTATACGTTCACAGGGCAGGATGTGGCTGATATTTTTCAGGGTAATCACCCCAAGACTCACTGATTAACCTGGTGATTTTATAAAGCGTCGAGCTTCTTGCTCTGCTATTTTCCGTCATGCTAGAAAATAGCAGAGCAAGAAGCCGACGAGTGTTGTTCGTTTATTTTCGTACACATCAAAAAACTAACACGCCTGTATATCTTGGGCTTTCACCTTGATCACAGCAGCTTCATGAATTCTCCGGCCAAATCCCTCTTCTATTGACCTCAGGCAATCAGCCTTCTTCTGCAACCTGATAACTTCCTTTTCATTGTGTTTTAACTTGTTTATTTTGGTCTGCTTCTGATTTCTACTGTTGATAATCAGGCAGTGATGTGACATTAAAATCAGTCAGGTACTGTAGGTGTCAAACTTTTACGGATAAATAGGCCACTTATGCGTTTATCTGGGCCAATATATCCCCTATCATAGGCGCCGCTACACCGCTTATCATAGAATCACAAATACGAACATAATAACTTCCTTGAAGCTTAGGAGAGCTCTAAATGGCAGAAGTTAGCGCAAATATTGAGCTAAACAAAGAAGCTCTGGCCAGCCTTGGTATCAGAGACGTAGCGGAAATTGTTTACAATCCGTCTTACGAGCTTCTATTTGAGGAGGAGACACGTCCTGAGCTGGAAGGTTATGAAAAAGGCGTGGTGACCGAACTGGGGGCAGTTTCTGTTGATACGGGCATTTTTACTGGCCGTTCTCCAAAAGATAAGTACATCGTAAAAGATGACACTACTCGCGATACCCTGTGGTGGTCTGACCAGGGGAAAAATGATAATAAAGCGATCACTCAGGAAGTCTGGACTGATCTGAAAGGTTTGGTTTCTCAACAGCTCTCTGGCAAACGACTGTTTGTGGTTGATGGCTTCTGTGGTGCCAACGAAGAAAGTCGCCTGAGTGTCCGTTTTATCACAGAAGTAGCCTGGCAGGCTCACTTCGTTAAAAACATGTTTATTCGTCCTTCTGAAACCGAGCTGAAAAGTTTTGAGCCTGACTTTGTGGTAATGAATGGTGCAAAGTGCACCAATCCAAACTGGCAAGAGCAGGGTCTGAACTCCGAGAACTTCGTAGCCTTTAACTTGACTGAACGTGTTCAGATTATTGGGGGTACCTGGTACGGTGGCGAGATGAAGAAAGGTATGTTCTCCATCATGAACTACCTGCTACCTCTGAAAGGCATGGCCTCTATGCATTGCTCTGCGAATGTCGGTAAAGACGGCGATGTTGCAGTGTTCTTCGGCTTGTCCGGTACCGGTAAAACAACGCTTTCCGCTGATCCGAAGAGAGCTCTGATTGGTGATGATGAGCACGGCTGGGATGACGATGGTGTCTTCAACTTTGAAGGTGGCTGCTACGCCAAGACCATCAATCTGAGCAAGGAAAACGAGCCAGATATTTATAACGCGATTCGACGTGATGCATTGCTGGAGAATGTCACGGTTCTTGAAGACAGCGTTATTGATTTTGCCGACGGTTCAAAAACAGAAAACACTCGTGTTTCCTATCCCATTGAACACATCGAAAACATTGTTAAGCCTATTTCCAAAGCAGGCCATGCCAAGAAAGTTATTTTCCTGACAGCGGATGCTTTTGGTGTTTTACCTCCAGTTTCCAAGTTGACTCCGGAACAGACCAAGTATCATTTCCTGTCTGGTTTCACTGCCAAGTTGGCGGGTACCGAGCGTGGTATTACTGAGCCAACACCAACGTTTTCTGCCTGCTTTGGCGCAGCGTTTCTGACCCTGCATCCGACCAGGTACGCAGAAGAACTGGTTAAGAAAATGGAAGCCAATGGTGCTACAGCCTATCTGGTTAACACCGGTTGGAACGGTACTGGCAAGCGTATCTCTATCAAGGCTACCCGTGCCATCATTGATGCAATTCTTGATGGCAGCATTGATGAAACAGAAACGCTGACAGTGCCTTACTTTGGTTTGCATGTTCCAAACCATGTTGAAGGTGTGGAAGATGACATTCTGAATCCTCAGGATACTTACGAAAACAAAGAAGAGTGGGACGGTAAGGCTCGTGATCTGGCCGACCGTTTTATTACCAACTTCAGCAAGTTTACTGATACTGATGAAGGCAAGGCTCTGGTAGCCGCAGGTCCTTCGCTGGATTAATGTCAGTTAAAGCCGTCATGCAATAGGAGTCGTTGATCACTGTTGCACGGCGGTTTTTTATATCTGAAGTTTGTTCAGGTCTCTTACTAGCCGGTCAATGTCGTTTCTTGTGTTGTTTGCGTTCACTGAAACTCTTAGCCCTTGAAATTCGGGAGTATTGAATGCTCTGATGACATAGTTATGAGTTTTCAGGAGTTCCTGTTCTGCCCTCTGGCTGTTGATCCCATTGACCGAAATGGCAAACAGAGGAGTAGCAGTAGCATCATCAATTGGAGATAACCAGGTCAGCTTATTACTGTTCAGTACCTGATTCTGAAAATGCCTTCGCAAGTGCGCCCGATACTGAATAAGCTCATTGACTCCCATCTGTTCCTGAAAATCGAGAGCATCAGACAGCGTTAGAACTTCTGCGATGTGATGAGTGTTGTAATCTTCAAACCGAATAATTGAATCCTGCTTCGTATCATAACGGCCTGTAACCCATATGGGTGGCAGAGCTTTCAGCAGTTTATTGCCAAGGTACATAAAGCCAGTCCCTTTGGCTGCCTGAAGCCATTTATGCGTGCTGGCAATATAAGCATCCGCTCCTGTTTGCTCTACGTTAATGGGGAACATTCCAACCGTCTGGGCCCCATCGATTAAAACGTACTCAACACCTTTTGCCCTGGCTTTCTGGACCAGCTGGTCGGCAGGAACTCGATAGCCGATCATATTGTCAATGTCTGGAAAAACGAGTACCCGGGTATTTTCCCTGATTTCATGAAGGTGACACTCGATGAGTTCTTCCGGGGTAAGTCTGGCAAGGCTATTGAGATCAAGCTCAATGCGTCGGCACTCATAGCCTCTTCTTGCCCCATGAAATTGCCAGCAGGCGGTTGCACAATGATGATTCAACGTGCTGTACAGAACTTCATCCCCTTTTTGCAGGGGAAGACCCATCGCCAAAACATTAAAGCCTTCGGTAGTATTGTGAATCAGAGCCAGCTGTTCAGGTGAACCTTTAATATGATTGGCCAACTTCTGGCGAGTCATCTTCAAGGCTGTCTGCGAGGGAGTACTCCACATGTGAAGCCAGGGATTGCTTTCGAGCAGAGTCAAATAATGATAATGAGCTTCATGAGTCGCTCTGGGCATGGTTCCCAATGCTGCATGATTGAAATAAGTGATGCTGGGGTCAATCTGATACAGGTGTTCAAGGCCTTCGTCAGTGATTTTGTTATCCGCTGCAAGTTCTTCCCTGAAGGCTGCCCTGATTTCTGAAATGGAACTCACCAGGCTGGCTGTACCGATCAGTGCCGCTGATTTCTTGAGAAAAAGTCTTCTGTTACTGCCCATTCAGAATACGTCTCTTTTCCACATGTACAGGAATTGAAGTGGGCAGTATAGCTATAGAATTTGATAAGCAATCAAAGCGGTGAATTATGGAGCACGTCTGTTGGGCTCATCGATATAGCACGTCACTTTCCCTGTCGTGTTCCGTAGGCGTTTTTAGAGGAGCCTTGCCTTCCTGCTCCAGCCAGAGAGCCAGTTGGTCGTGATAAAAATCCCAGACACAAGGAGAGCAGCCTCCGCCGCAACAGTCGTCATCAGCAGGGCGTTCCGGTTTTTGTAGGTTTGGCATAAATCCTTCCAGTGGTCAGTTTGTAGTTATTAATGACTGGCCAAGGCATTGCTTGAGCAACCGGTCCATGGACTTGGATAAGTCCGTTCCAAAGCGTTTGTTGAGGTTAAACACTTCTTCATACCCACCTTCTCTACCCACATCTTCTTCAGGAATCAGGTAACCCAGGCTGTCATGAGTCAGACTGAAGATGGCTCGATCATGGTTGGGAACCTTGGCCATCAGCTGCTGGCTCAGTTGTGTCACAGGCTCGCCCGGTACCGACATTAACACAAGTTTGTCGATAATCAGGACCGATGTTGTTGTGCTCAGCGAAGTGTCGGTTAATGAAGTCCAGTCGATAGTGCCATTGTTGACGGCTTTGGTCAGAGCAATGACCTTGAAATTATCCACTTTCAGGGGCAGAGCCTCACTGCAGTACGCCAAATGGCTATTCAGTGCTCGGGACTCACTGTTGGCCTGAATGACGGCCTGGGCAATACTGTTACCGTATTCTCTGGCAAACTCAAAGGTGCGGACATCACTTGGCTTACCATCAAGCGAAGGCAGTACATCCCCCAGAGAGCCATTAATGAACATGGCTTTTGTGCCCAGTTCTTTTTCGATCTGGCTACGCGAGAAGTTCACCCAGTCGGATGTGATCTCAAGGTTATTTTTGTCGAGAACAACGGGGTGGGAGCCAAATGAGAAGAGCAAGGCAATGGGTTTGCCATTTGTTTCGGTGATATTCAGGGAAAGCACTTGAGGGATTATCTCATTGCTTTTTAAACGACGATTATAGCCTTTGCCCTGATGGGACAGCCCCAGCATTAAGTTAGCCGGTCTGGCACTGGACACCGCTGATCTTCCAGATGTCACAACCCTCTCGGTAATGGCATCCGCCTGTTCTTTCTCAAGGCTGCCCCAGAGGCCCAGTAAGTCAATACTGCTATGGGTATGAGTGGCTGTGAGCAATATATTTGCTTCAGGTATTAGCAGCGCTTCGGAGAGGGCTCCTCGTACTCGCTTGCCCAGGGTTTGGCTAAACCCAACAGCGTCCAGACTAATGATTAATACAGCGTTTTTGTCATCGCTTAAATAGAGAGAGCGAGCAAACACATCATCATGAATTCCGTTTGCCTCACGATTTCCCAGTAAACCATAACCAGCCAGGTAGAGGGTTTGTTTGTCAGCAAGGTCCTGACGGGTAACCAATGCTTCGCTACCAAAGCCGGCTACCCAGGCCCAGCAGGGAGAAGTCATGATCGTCAGAGACAGGGTAAGCAGGATTGTTCGATTTATTTTCATGCTCTGAAGGCGTTTTCTCTGGTAGGAGGAAACGAAATTATTCCGGTTCTTAAAAACAACTATTGTAGACAGACAAAGGCGCATTTTTAACGCTGATCTTCATTCAATGTGGCCGAGAGAGTTATCTCGACTTATCTTCAGCTTCAGAAAAGGTCGAAGACGTGGATTTTCATTCATTTGCTTTTATTTTTCTTTCTCCTGGTTTTTCTCCTCGTGATAACACGGTAGTCACCGAAAAAGGTGATTACCAGTTCAAGGCAGTAGGGATTGATATGGCTCATAAAGAGCAAGTTCTTATGGTGGCTGATGAGCTGGTGGCAGAAGGCTTTCAGATGATTGAGCTGTGCGGTGGCTTTGGTCCTGAGTGGGCTTATAAAGTGTCTGAACACCTTGAAGGTAAAGTACCGGTAGGAGCTGTCTATTACGGTCCCCGATATCGTCAACAGCTGGCCGATCTGATGAAGTAAATCGTTTTCTTATGGTCGTATCAGCCAGTTGAAGGGCGGCTATGTTCACAGAACGCAAGACAACTCGATACCATCCGTTATAATTCGCCTTCTGAATCCAGGAAGTGGCTGACTATTGAAGACAAGGTTGGCGCTTCCGGGAGCGGGCACTGTTCTCAGGTTTTTCACCCAATTACCTATCAGCCTGCTTCAGTGGTGCGGTTATTTTGCACCGTATTCGATAAATTCAAATCTAACATTGAGTGGGTTTTATGGAGATCATCTTTCAGCGTATCGCCGAAGAGCTAAGTGTTCGTTCGGCGCAGGTCACCAGTGCAGTTGCACTGCTGGATGATGGCGCTACAGTCCCTTTTATAGCCCGTTATCGTAAAGAGGCCACCGGTGCTCTTGATGATACCCAATTGCGTACGCTTGAAGAGCGCTTGAGGTATCTTCGTGAACTGGAAGAGCGTCGTGATACGGTTCTGAACAGCATTCGGGATCAGGAAAAACTGACGCCTGAACTGGAAAAGGACATTCGTGCTGCGGACACTAAAACCCGCCTTGAAGATCTTTATCTTCCTTATAAGCCCAAGCGTCGTACCAAAGGTCAGATCGCCATAGAAGCAGGGCTGGAGCCGTTGGCTGATCGACTGTTTAATGAACCCGATACTGATCCGGAAGCTGTGGCAGCAGACTTTGTTAATGCTGACAAAGGCGTTGCTGACAGTAAAGCCGCTCTGGAAGGTGCTCGTTACATTCTGATGGAACGGTTCAGTGAAGACGCTGAGCTGCTGGGTAAACTCAGGGATATGCTCTGGGGCGAAGGCGTTCTTTCCAGCCGTGGGGTAGAAGGCAAGGAAGAAGAAGGTGAGAAATTCAGGGACTATTTCGAGCATGATGAACCCATCAGGCAGGTCCCTTCTCATCGTGCACTGGCTATTTTCCGTGGTCGTAATGAAGGTGTCCTCCAATCCAATATCCATTTGGAGAATGAACCGGAATCTCGTCTGGAAACCCATCCCTGCGAAAAAGTCATTGCGGATCACTGGGAAGTTTCTGACCAGGGAAGAGCTGCAGACAAATGGCTGAAAGATGTTGTTCGCTGGACCTGGAGAGTAAAGCTGCTGACTCAGCTGGAAACGGATCTGATGACCCGTGTACGTGAAAGTGCTGAAGAAGAAGCGATCAAGGTATTTGCTAAAAACCTGAAAGATCTACTGTTGGCAGCACCAGCAGGTTTGCGCCCAACTTTGGGACTGGATCCGGGTCTTCGTACGGGCACCAAAGTCGCTATTGTGGATGGAACCGGAAAGCTGGTAGAACATACGACTATTTTTCCACATGCTCCTCAACGTCAGTGGAAAGAATCGCTGGGTACACTGGCCACTCTCTGTCTGACACACGGTGTCGAACTGGTCAGTATTGGTAACGGTACTGCATCCCGTGAAACGGATCGTCTTGTGGCTGAATTGATGAGGGCATATCCAAAACTGGGTCTGACCAAAATTGTTGTCAGTGAAGCCGGTGCATCGGTTTATTCTGCGTCTGAACTGGCTGCCCGTGAATTCCCGGATCTGGATGTTACTATTCGTGGTGCGGTATCCATTGCCCGTCGTCTGCAGGATCCACTGGCTGAACTGGTGAAAATTGAACCCAAAGCGATTGGTGTGGGCCAGTATCAGCACGATGTCAGCCAGACTCAGCTGTCACGCTCTCTGGAAGCCGTTGTTGAAGACTGTGTAAACGCCGTAGGTGTTGATGTAAATACCGCTTCCAGTGCTTTGTTGACCCGTGTGTCCGGTTTGAACAGAACGCTGGCGGATAATATTGTTTCCTTCCGTGACCAGAACGGTGTGTTTTCTGATCGTGCAGCGCTCATGAAAGTGGATCGTTTTGGGCCAAAAGCTTTTGAACAGGCAGCAGGCTTCCTTCGCGTCATGAATGGTTCCAACCCTCTGGATGCTTCTGGGGTTCACCCTGAGTCTTATCCTGTGGTGGAAAAAATTGCCAGCCAGTCCGAGCGTGCAGTTCATGGACTGATTGGTGATTCCCTGTTCCTCAGATCTCTGGATCCAAAAGGCTTTACCGATGAAACCTTTGGTCTACCCACCGTGACTGACATCATTTCAGAACTCGACAAGCCAGGACGTGACCCTCGTCCTGAATTCAAAGCTCCTGAATTCCAGGAAGGTGTTGAAAAGATCAGTGACCTGAAGCTGAACATGGAACTGGAAGGTGTTGTTACTAACGTAACCAACTTTGGCGCCTTTGTTGATGTGGGTGTTCATCAGGATGGTCTGGTGCATATTTCTGCGCTGTCCAATACCTTTGTGAAAGATCCTGCCGAAGTGGTTAAGGCCGGTGATATCGTCAAGGTTAAAGTCATGGAAGTAGACGTCCAGCGCAAGCGTATTGGTCTCTCAATGCGTATGAGTGACAAGGCTGAAGAGGTTGCTCAGGCAAGACAACAGCCTCGTGCTGAGCGTTCTGGTTCAGGAAAACCTCAAAATCGTAGTGGCAAGAAAAACAGTCAACAGAGTAAGAAAGAATCTTCTACAGGTTCATTCGCTAATCTGTTTGCCAATGCCAAGAAGCTGAGAAAGTAAACGGTTAAGGGGCTGTCTCAACGGGCAGCCTCTTTCTGTCCTTTTGTAGAAAAGTGTTGTGCTACATGTTTTTGCGAAAGGACAGAAGTAATTTTATAGCGATGGAAGGTTGTTTCTGTAACTGTCGGGTATCAAAGTCCGAGCTTAGAAAGTCTGTGAAGCTACTGCTTTTTACCAACTCCTCTCGAGAAGCCTTTCTGAATCCCATCTGCCATTGAGGAAACTGTCTGTTTTCAATAAAAGACTGGTTCAATAGGATGACACCGTAATGTCTTGGGTCGTTGGCAATGATGTCGTAAATTTCTTCAACGCGTTGTTTTTCTCCTTCCAGTGCCTGCATAAAGACACCTTCACTGTATAGCAGCATACCCGTGATATTGTGTTTTTGATTATTTTCTCTGGCAACTTTGAGTAGACTCTTCAGGGCACTTTCATCGAAAAGCTCAGAAGCCGTACTGGTGTAAGCCATACAGAAAAGCCTGTTTTTCATACTGACTGATCTCCCCTTTAGTGCTGTAAGCTTTTCGAAAGATTCAATCGGCAGTATCTAATAAAGCTAAAACAGGCTCCTGAACTACTCTGGTTAGCGGCTGTATGACGATTAAATTGAAGAATGGTAGTGTCCGGCGAGCTGAGTTCACTCTGATTTTATGACGTGGCTATCGAGCAAAAGCCACTGAATTGTAAAGAGTCTTTTCAGAAGGAATCTACCTCGATAGGTGCAAGGCAGATTCTAACGTTATATAGTCCGCCTCAAGACATGACAAACAGCCTTTAGCGAAGAAAAACATTATCCGCTTTCATCCAGTTTGAAGAGTGAAGCAACCGAAATGTTTTTCTCGAAAAAACGCACCTGGATTGGAATTGTATTTTGACTAGCCAGTATGAGAGGCGTCTGCAACTACTTCAGCAGTCGTCCAACCAAAACCTACTCAGTGGTATACGGCACGGAATCGAACGGGAAGGGTTGCGGGTATCGGCTGACGCACGCCTGTCACAGCTTCCTCATCCGGAAGTACTGGGCAAGACTCTGACGCACCCCTACATTACTACCGACTATTCTGAAGCCTTGCTGGAGTTCATTACTCCGGTTTATTGCAAGGTGGAAGATGTTATGACATTCCTCGAAGAACTTCATAGCTATACCTGTAGAAACCTCGATGGTGAGGCACTCTGGGCGGGTAGCATGCCGGCTTTCCTGGAAGGTGAGCAAGGTATCCCTATTGCCCGTTATGGTGACTCCAATCCAGGTAAAATGAAATATATTTACCGTGAAGGACTGGCGCATCGTTATGGTAAAGCAATGCAGACCATTGCCGGCATTCACTATAATTTTTCTCTGCCCGAATCGCTTTGGCAAGTGTTGTCTGATGCTGAATCATCGGATCATTCTCTGGAAGATTTCCAGTCAGAATCCTATCTGGCAATAATCAGAAATTTCCGACGTTATTCCTGGCTGCTGATGTATCTTTTCGGGGCTTCTCCCGCAGTGAGCAAAAGCTTTTTTACCCAGGAAGCGCCTAACCAGACACTGGAACAGTTGGATGAAGACACGCTCTATATGCCCTGGGCGACTTCACTGAGAATGAGTGATCTTGGTTATACCAATAACGCACAATCGTCCTTGAGTATTTGTTACAACACTCTGGGAGAGTATGTATCCAGCCTTGCCGCTGCGATTAAAACGCCTTACCAGCCTTATGAAGCCATCGGGCTCAAAAGCGATGATCGTTATCTGCAGCTGAATACCAATCTGCTTCAGATTGAGAATGAGTACTACAGCAATATCCGGCCCAAACGAATTGCCAAGCGAGGTGAAAAACCTCTAACCGCATTATCGAATGATGGCGTTGAGTACGTTGAAGTTCGCTGCATGGACATCAATCCTTTGGAACCTCTCGGGTTGTCTTCGGTTGATGCCGCTTTTCTGGATGTGTTTCTGGTGTTTACAGCACTGATGGAAAGTCCTGAAATTGACCATGATGAGTGCCAGAGAGTCACTGAAAACTTTGCTCTAACGGTTTCAGAAGGAAGACGTCCAGGGTTGAAGTTGAATGATGATCAAGGCCCTGTTGCTCTTACAGACTGGGGGCTTCGCCTGATCGATAAAATGGTGCCGGTGGCTCAGATGCTGGACCAGGGCAATGAATCAGACCTGTTCTCAAAATCTCTGGAGCAACAGAGAGCAAAATTACTGGACTCTGAATGTACGCCTTCAGCAAAGATTTTGCAGGCATTGAAAAGCAGCGGAGACAGTTATATAGACTGGATGCTCAAGCAATCCCAAGCGCATTCCCGCTACTTTAGCCAGCAGGAGATACAGCCTGAAAGACTGGACTACTTCGGGCGTATAGCGGCTCAGTCAAGAGAAGACCAGGAGCGTTTGAAAGCAACCGATACAACGGATTTTGATGAGTTCCTGAAGCGCTATTTCGAGTCTGAATAATTTAGTTATCTTGGAAAACAGGTTCTGATGATTGAGGTAATTGCCATCAGAATCTGTTGACCTTTTCAAAAAGACTCTGTTTTTTCTGTGAAAATGATCTGCCCTAAGTGCAATGAAATGGCTTGCTTAGTTATTGAGTCGTTGTGTTTTCCTTTAAGCAGTAAGTCGATATTTAAAACGATTTGATGGCTCTTGTTTTTGTTGATGCAGAGGGCTGATGTTTATTTTTATATGGTTGAATTCACTTGAAACTCGTCAGACTGGCTTAGTAATCTGATTTTTTGGCCTTATTATTAAATAATTTTTTATAATCAAAGCTTGCCTTCTTATCTTTAATGGAATTAAAAAACGGTCAAAACCCTGAAAAAAACGACTTTTAGTGCGAGTGTCCAAGTCTAATCAAGATCGAAATTGATAGTAAATTGAAATTACCTCTTGCCGCAAAAAATTCACTGTCATAACCTAGCAACTGAGTCGCCATTTCCAAGCGGCGATAAAGTGATCCCGTTTCGAGTAGATGAGATCCAAACGAAGAGGAATTGTCATGCTGGAGGGGTGCAAAACGGCCAGAGAACGTTGGGGTGGCGTATCAGATATCATTGATCGCTGGCTTAGCGAGCGGCAGGAACTGATCGTTCTTTACTGCTCAATCAATGGAGTGAATCAATTTCACGATGATAAAAGGCCTGTTGCAAACAAATTGAAAGAAATGTGCCAGATCCTGGTTGATTATGTTTCAGCTGGTCATTTCGAAGTTTATGAACAGCTGATTCAGGAAGGTATGGAATTTAATGATGGGGGAGTAGAAATGGCTCAATCTATTCTGCCCAAACTGGAGAAAAATACGCAGATTTGTCTGGATTTTAACGACGGCTGTGAGTCCATCAGCAGTGTCACTATGCTGCAGACCCACCTCTCCAACCTGGGGGAAACTCTGGAAGAACGCTTTTCTCTGGAAGACCAGATGATTGAAGTTTTACACGAATCCCACAGAGAATTGCTCTCTTCGCAGTAATACTGCAGAAGTGGCAGATAGCTTGGATATCTGCCAGCAGTATGAAGGAAACAGCTCAGTCTATGACGAGTTGTTTACTTCTTTTTCTCTTCTTTTGCCTGCGAGTCTTTTTTCACATTCAACAGTTCAACCTTGAATGTCAGCATTTCGTTTGGACCAATTCTTCCGGGAATTCCTCCAGGCCCATAGGCAAGGTCTGCAGGAATGTAGAGCTCCCAGACTGAGCCTTCTGGCATCTGCTTCAGGCCTTCTGTCCAGCCTTTAATAACCTGGTTCAGTTTGAACGTTGCAGGCTGATTTCTGCTGTAGGAACTATCAAATACTTTGCCATCCAGAAGACGTCCTTCGTAATGGACAGTTACTTCACTGTTTTCCTGTGGCTTAATGCCCTGACCCTTCTTTATTACCTTGTACTGAAGACCACTTTCCAGAGTGTTAATGCCTGGCTTTTTTGCGTTTGCAATCAGGAAAGCCTGACCTTTTTCAAGGTTCTTTTTAGCTTCATCTGCTACTTGAACCTGATGCTTTTTCTCCTGATCTTTACGGGCTTTTTCGATCAGTTTGAACATTTCCTGCTTGTCCAGAGCGAGTGGTTTGTTCTCAAGAGTATCCTTGATGCCCTGGGACAATGCGTCTGCGTTGATGCCTTCAAACTGCTTGAGTTGCTCGGCCAAAATCGCACCCAGACTGTAGCTGAGCTTGTCTGCTTCTGTTTCCAAAGCAGCAACTGATTGCAGGGAATAGGACATCAGGGCGATGCCAGCAAGCGCTTTTAGTCTCATGGGGTCTCTCTATTTACTATGAAAATGCAGCTCTCTCAGACTTTTCAGTCATTGTTATCATGTTCCGGGTTGAGCTGCATTTCCGGCTCATGGCTATTTGTGTTAGCTCGACTCGATGGGTCAAATGTTTCTAAGAACAGGCATTACACCATCTTTGTGCAAACGTTAAGAGATAGCAAGTCTTACGGAACATTGGTTTTAGAAAAACACCGTAAATTTAAGGCTTAAATGATTTTTATCAAACATAAAATTAAATACGACAAGTTTTTTTTGAAGAAAAAATTTCATCTTATATAAAAAAAATGTATAAAAAAATTTGCAGTCGTGTGATAAGCACTCTATTTTTTTAATTAAAACTGGATATAAATTATTCAGCTTTTATATAGAAGTACTTCTAAAGGCAATGACGAGGGATGACCAAATGCCTGTAGCAAAAAGGAAACCAGCCGCTAAGAAGGCTGTTAAAAAACCAGCTGCTAAAAAAACTGTAGCTAAGAAAACTACCCGCAAGGTAGACCCAGTTAAGAAGCTGGAAAAAGAAGTTGAAGCGCTTAAGAAAAAACTGGACAAGGCTAGAGCCTCTTTGCAAAAAGCAAAGACAAAAGCAAAAGCCTCCACCAAGAAAAAAGCTCCCGCCAAGAAAAAAGCCACTGCTAAAAAAACTACCGCTAAAAAGACAGTAGCCAAGAAAAAGGCACCGGCTAAGAAAAAGACTACAGCCAAGAAAGCAACTGCCAAGAAAAAAGCACCCGTTAAAAATGCAGCTGCTAAAAAGAAGACTGTAGCTAAAAAAGCCACCGCCAAGAAAAAGGCGCCTGCTAAGAAAAAGGCTCCAGCCCGCAAGGCTGCTGCCAAGAAAACTGTAGCCAAGAAAAAAGCTCCGGCTCGCAAGGCCGCAGCCAAAAAGGCTCCAGCTAAGAAGAAAGTGCCAGCTAAGAGAAAAGCTAAGCGTTAATCGCTACAGCAGTATCTGCAGGAGAGGACATCCTCTCCTGCAATAATTCCAAATGCCCGTCTCCCTCTCGCCTGCTATTAGCGAGTACTTCTTTGTGGCAATGTTCCGTTGCCACTTTTTCTATATATGGACATAGCTCTATCCCGACAGTGTACGACTCACTGGTCTAGGAGCCTGTCGGACTTAAGCCTATTTCGGCCTAAATTCCAGAAAGAACGGCCCAATTATTCGATGAATTCGATTAAATAGGTCAACTATTCTCACGAATCCATCGAATAATTCGACTCGTTCTA
>NZ_JBPCXO010000108.1:0-33724 GCF_051008435.1 Endozoicomonas sp.
TGCTGTGTTTCAGCCGCCCCCTGCGCGTGCATATTCTGATGCCACTGCTGCATGTTGGCCTGGTTATATGGGCTGTTCTTCAGATTTTGTTGAACTTGGTTATTTACGGTATTCCGGATGTTGTTAAATGCTTGCTGGGCATTTTTCTGACTTTGTTTGATAGCATTTTGCATCTGGTTATACCGCTCTTGAGCCAGCCTTCTGTCAGCGTCTATAGCTCTTGAGTTACGGCCGTAACATCGGGGACCAGGACAAGGATTAGGAGAAGCCATTCCAGGAGGGCCGAATTGAGTGCCAGTGTAACGATCCTGTACAGCGAGGTTGGCGTTGGCTCCTGGTAGAGGAAAAGATGAGGGGTGAGTGTTTGTGTTGAGGGTCAATTTTTGCAGTTCAATCTGTTTTGCCAGAAGAAAGCTAATGTTTTTATAGGTTTGTATTTGCTGTTTATTTCCGGTGAAGACTTCTTCTTGCCAATGGTCCCAATCTCTCTCAACCTGCCACCAGGGAGTATGCCCTGATAGCTTTACAATACTGATGAAGGTCATTAGCAGCAGACTGTCATCATGCTCGACCTGAATAGCTTGGAGGGATTGCAGGGTTTTTTCTGCCAATAAGGTATGCTGGGTCGGAATACCTGCCAACCAATAGTAAAGCAACGTAATACTGGATGTTTGAGAGTCCGCCTTGAGGTGCTGGCGGTACTCCTCCATAAAATGGCAGAACAGCTGGGCGCTGGTTAGCCAGTATTCCGGTGTGGGAGAAAGGCTGGACAGAAAGCTGCAGCCGTCGGTGTCTGTCAGCCAGAGGTAACGCAAAACCAGAAGCGTGAAAGTGGCTTCATCTTCTGAGTATCGTTTCAGCAGGCTCTCCAAACCAAGCCTGGCATCCTGAACTCTCAGGTCTTCGAGGTCAGTTTGTATGGTTTGGTATTCTGGCCACCATGAGGGCGAAGTGTTGTTATAAAGTTTGTCCAGATCTGTGAAAGAAGCGTTGGCCAGAGCCATAGGCCCCATGAATAGAGCTAAACAGAAAACAAAGAATGCCCGACTTCTGGAGAGCACCAGCGATCCTTAGAGATTAATAAATGTCTGAAATAAAGTAGACGGGTACAGGCAGGCTGCAAGCCTTTTCGACGGGAATGTTTTCTACATCCTTATCAGCCGATTCAGTTACTTAAGACTTACGCATTGATGGTACCTGCTAATTTTGGTAACAGGTGATCTTTGTCCTTTGCAAAACTCTCAATACATTGACCAACTGTCTCTTTAAACAGCTCACTTCGAACCTGAAAATACTCGATATCACAAACTTGTTTGATCGCTCTGTGATACTGCTCAATTTTCCAGTGCTGATCATGGATCAGAATGAAGCCGTCGCGTTGGAAAGGCGTATCCTCTGGCAAAAACTCAGAGGAAAAATAGAGAAGGGAACCGCTCAGTCAGGTGACTGAGCGGTAAAGCTTGAGAAGTTATCGAAATAAGTTGTCAGCTGGCAGGTGAAATTCGTAACTGGATAACACCGTTATCTTTGATTTTCACGTCACGTACTTCCGCTTGATAATCAGCCTTGGTGGCATCGCCTGAAAGCGTGATTCGAGCAACGACATCCAGACTTTCTGCATCGGACAGACTGCCTGAGCCCATCATCATCGCGGCATTGTCATCCAGAATCACTTCTTTGGGAAGGTCACCAACCTGCAGGGGAATCGCCGCAATAGGAGGCTTTCTAGCCCCGCTTTCACGGGCAAATACAATCACCCTAGCATCGGCAGGCAGGTTATTGAGCTCAGGCGCCAGTTCGACATTAATCCTGAGTTCTGCCACCGTTTCGCCCATCAGCTTACGCGCTTTGGCAATACCGGCAGACAACGACTGTCGGGCAACCATGTCATTCTCAAAAGAGATTGCCTGGGTCCAGGCTTGAACAGCCTGTTTGTAGTCTTCCTGTTCGAAAGCATCAATACCCTTGAGCCCTAACGCAGTCGTATTGCTTTCATCCTTGCTCAAAGCATCCTGATACAAACCACGCACTTCTCCATTGATCTGGTTACTGTTCGCCAGGAACAATACCTGAGCCAGTTGAGCCGCTGCCTGAGGGCTCCCTTCGGTGACCGTATAAAGCTTCTTATAGGCGTCAATCGCCTTATCAACCTCGCCCTTTGCCATATAGCGGCCGGCCAACATATACCAGGCTTGGGCGCTATCGGGTCGCTTGTCACTCCAGGCTTCCAGGGTTGAAATCATCTCCTCTTGGGAAACATCCGGGTTCATCATTATTTCAGCCACAGACAATTCGGTCTGGGCGCCCAGATGAAGATAAACCGGTACCGCCATAGCAGGAATCAGCACGGCCAGAAAAAGAGCCAGTCCTCTATTACTGTTGCTGGTATAACTGTGCTTGTCTTCCTTATCGACAACATCTTCGAGCAGTTTCTTTTCCAGTTCCGTACGGATCAGCTCAGCATCTTCAACTGTGATTAATCCTTGCTCCAGCTGTTTTTTCAGCTCGGCTTCCTGTTCCTTGAAATAAGCAATGTTAGAAGCCTTGTCCGAAACATCCTGATCCGTGGTGCGTCGGCTGCGAAACCACAACGGCAGCACCACCAGAGAGAGTCCACTGAGGGTTAGTATTGCGGCGATTATCCAGAACTGCGTCATTTATCTTTACCACCCAGTATCTTATCCAGTTCGGCTTTATCCTCTTCATCCAGAGTTTCATCTTTTGTCTCGGGACGATGCTGTTTAAGGAGCCTGAACAGTATGAAAACGCCCAGCAACAGAAGCATCAAAGGACCAAACCAAAGCGCTATGGTGCGGGCGTCCACTCTGGGTTTATAGAGTACAAAGTCACCGTACCGATCCAGCATGAACTGGATCACAGTGTCATCATCGGCCTTTTCTTCAATGATCATACGGTGCACTTCACGACGCAGATCCTGAGCGATAGGCGCATTGGAATCAGCAATAGACTGATTCTGGCACTGAGGGCAGCGCAGCTTTTCATTCAACCTGAAAAACTGCTCCTGTTGCTCTGGAGAGTCGAACTGATAGTTTTCAATGACTCCCGCTCTGGCCGTGAAACTGACCAGCAACACAGCGACAAACACCACCAGCCCCAATGCCTTCAGAGAAAGAGCGACACTTGCAGATTTAAACAGCCTTGAGCCCGGTTTAAACAGCCTTGAGCGTCTGAAAAAATAGTCTAGAGTCATTTCACCAACTCCTTCTGCAGAGCATCATACCGAGGCTTGAGATCGCCTTTCCAGACGCGGTCGTCAATGATCCCGATGTGCTTGTAACGAATCACACCCTTCTTGTCGACCAGGAAGGTTTCCGGAGCACCATAGACCCCCAGATCCAGCCCAAGCCTGCCGCTCTTATCAACAATATTGAACAGGTAAGGATCTTCCAGACGATCCAGCCATTCCAGTGCACCCTCACGCTCATCCTTGTAGTTAACACCGACAATATTGATGCCTTGGCGGGAAAGCTTCATCAAATAAGGATGCTCTACCTTGCAGGCAGGACACCAGGAGCCCCAGACGTTCAGTAGCAGAACTTTGCCTTTCAAGCCTTCTTCTGTGACCGTCTCTCCCGGATTCTTCAGCTTTTCAAGGCTGAACTGGGGCAGAGGTTTATCCAACAACATAGAAGGCAATTCACTTTTATCTTCCATGAACAAACCGACATAAAGCAACACACAGAAAATCAGAAAAAACGTTAATGGTAAAAACAGTTTCCAGCGCTTCACGCCTGACCTCCTGTCGTGATGCCCTGATCATTCCCGGTCTCCTGGGACGGACTTTTATTGCCCATTAACGCATCCTTTTTTCGGCTCAAGGCTGTCTTTTTCTTGAGACGAACACGATAACGCTTATCGGAAATCGCCAGCAAGCCACCCAGCGCCATGAAAATGGAACCTAACCAGATAAGACGAACATAGGGCTTAACATAGAGACGAACAGCCCAGCTGTCTCCGCCCAGAGGCTCACCCAGAGCCACATAGAGATCCCGGGTTAAGCCTGGATCAATAGCGGCCTCAGTCATCGGCATGTTCTGAACGGTATAGACACGTTTTTCAGGCTTCAGTAATGCAATCTGTTTCTGATCCTTGAAGACACTGATCAAGCCGTAGTCCGCGACAAAATTTGGTCCCTGGCGCTGACTCACTCCATCAAAGCGGAAGACATATTCACCCACCTCAGCAGAGTCGCCCGGACTCATTCGCAGATCTTTCTGATCGCTGTAACCAGACGTCAGTGCTACACCAATAAAGGTCACAGCCAGACCCAGATGAGCCATTTGCATGCCGTAATAGGCAGGCTTGAGTTTTGTCAGGCCCTTCAGCAAACCCGCATTACGGGTTTTGTTACGAACATCCTTAGCAATGATCAGTACGATCCAGAATACGAGCCCCACTGCCAGCGCTTCGCTGACCAGAAAACGATCCCCATAAAGGAAGCTGAAGACAATGCCACCAACCAAAGACACTACAAAGATCCACCGCACCTGCTGCTTCAGCCAGCTGACAGAGCCCTTTTTCCAGTTCACCAGAATACCGATACCCAGACAGGCTGCCAGCAGCATGGAGAGCGGAATAAACAGCAGATTAAAGTAGGGAGGGCCTACCGAAATCATCCCCATATCCAGAGCATCCAGCAACAATGGGAACATGGTACCCAA
The DNA here is from genome assembly GCF_051008435.1 of Endozoicomonas sp. Classification (GTDB taxonomy): domain Bacteria; phylum Pseudomonadota; class Gammaproteobacteria; order Pseudomonadales; family Endozoicomonadaceae; genus Endozoicomonas_A. The sequence continues at coordinate 4,683 of NZ_JBPCXO010000108.1, forward strand.
CAATACGGTGGCGCAACTGGTCACCAGAATAATGTTATTAAGCAGCAACAGGGTTTCGCGGGATAACAGAGAGAAGCTGATCTTACTTCTCACTTCCGGTGCCCTGAAGGCAAACAATGTCAATGAAGCACCCACAACCACCAGCAGATAGCCAAGGATAAACAGACCACGCTGTGGATCACTGGCAAATGCATGCACAGACGTCAGTACGCCTGAACGCACCAGGAAGGTACCAAACAGACTCAGAGAGAATGTGGTGATCGCCAGCAACAACGTCCAGCTTTTGAACAGTCCCCGCTTTTCGGTCGTTGCCAGAGAGTGGATCAGAGCGGTACCAGTCAACCAGGGCATCAGGGAAGCGTTTTCCACCGGATCCCAGAACCACCAGCCACCCCAGCCAAGTTCGTAGTAAGCCCACCAGCTTCCCAGAGAAATACCGGCAGTCAGGAAACACCATGCGACGGTCGTCCAGGGTCGAGCCCAGCGAGCCCAGGCACTGTCCAGCTGTCCACCCAGCAATGCGGCAATAGCAAACGCAAACGCTACAGCAAAACCCACATAGCCCATGTAAAGCATGGGAGGGTGAACAATCATACCCAGATCCTGCAACAACGGATTCAAGTCAGAACCATCAGCAGGAGGGAATGGCAGAATGCGGGTAAACGGATTAGACGTCAGCAGGATAAACAACATAAAGCCAACGCTGATCATCCCCATAACCGCCAGAACTCGTGCAGAAAGCTCCGGAGGCAGTTTACTACTGCGCAACGCAACGACCTGCCCCCAACCGGTCAGGGTCAGAATCCAGAGCAACAGTGAGCCTTCATGACCACCCCAGACGGCGGTGACCTTGTAGTACACAGGCAATAAAGAGTTTGAGTTACTGGCTACATACTGGACTGAAAAATCATCCGAGACAAAAGCAAAAACCAGACACAGGAACGATAACAGGACAAAAGCGAACTGACCGGTGGCCAGTGTTTTCCCGGTAGCCATCCAGTTCAGTCGGCCATTGTAGCTGCCTACCAGCGGTATAATGCTTTGCAGCAATGCCAGACAGGTGGCCAGTATCAGGGCAAATAGCCCCAGTTCAGGATTCATTACTTGCTCTCCGATGGTTGAGGCTGAAGGCTCTCAACGGGTTGAGTACTCTCCTGTTGGTATGATGGGGTGTCATAAGCTTTATCTGACTGATCGCCTGACTTCGTACCATGAGCCTTGTCGATGGCTTTCTGTACTTCTGGAGGCATATAGTTTTCATCATGCTTGGCCAGCAATTCCTCGGCTACAAAACGGCGGTTTTCATCCAGCTTTCCGGTGCCAACCAGTTTACCCGTCCCAACGATGCCCTGACCTTCCTTGAAAAGGTCTGGCAGGATACCGGTATATTCTACTTCCACTTCACCATCGCCATCACTAATGCGAAAAGTGACTTTCAGGCTGTTCGGGTCACGCTTGACGCTACCTGGCACCACGACGCCACCACCACGAATCTTCTGACCTATGGGGGCTTCACCACGGGCCATCTGCGCGGGAGAAAAGTAATGATTGATATTTTCCTTGAGGGCGAACAGGGCCAGAGCCACAGCAATACCGACGCCGGCCACCAGCAAAAGGACTAATAATAAACGCTGCTTACGAACTGGATTCATTCCACCTCTCCCTCTCGGACACCCTGATCTTTAATACTGAGTCTATTTTTCTGCTGACTGGTTACTTTGTTTTTATTGTCACCAGAGGCTTTTTTTGCGCTCTGTTGTCTGTCAGCCCTGGAGCGGTTATGGCTCCGGTTTCTCGATTGATTACTGCGCACCTGGCGCTGAATCTGCGCTACGATCCGTTTTCTGGCCCGTAACGGGGAAATAATGTTATAGGCAATAATCAGCAGACCAATGCCGTAAGTCGACCACACGTAAACGCCGTGGCCTTCCATATGTATCAAACTGGCCAGATTTTCAAAATACATATTTCTCAGTTCTCCAGCCCGGCCACTACGGTCTTGTGAACCCATTTGGTTCGACGCTCGCGATCCAGTATCTCGGTTCTCAAACGAAGAATAAGGATCACGGTAAAAAACAGATAAAAAGCCGCAATACTGATCAGCAACGGCCAAAGCATCTCAGGCGCCATGGACGGTTTTTCAGTCAGCTTAAGAGTGGCACCTTGATGCAAGGTATTCCACCACTGAACCGAGAACTTGATAATGGGGATATTGATGACCCCGACAAGCGTCAGAATGGCACAGGCTCTTGCTGCTGTATTGGTATTTCTGATGGCTCCACGAAGCGCTATCACTCCCATGTAGAGAAACAACAGAATCAGCATGGACGTCAGCCTGGCATCCCACACCCACCAGGTACCCCAGGTTGGCTTACCCCAGATGGCACCGCTGATCAGAGCCAGAAGACAGAATGAAGCGCCGATAGGTGCACAGCACTTCAGTGCCATATCAGCCAGCTTCATTTTCCACACCAGGGTCACCACACCGGCACAGGCCATCATGACGTATATGGCGGATGCCAGAAAAGCAGTCGGCACATGCAGGAAAATAATCCGATAACTATTACCCTGCAGGTAGTCTGGCGGAGTAAACATCAGGCCCCAGATCAAACCGGTTGCCATCAGCAGAGCTGCCAGAATGGCCAACCAGGGCAACCACTTGCCACTGATCTCGTAAAACCATTTGGGCGAACCCATTTTGTGAAAAAAAGTCCAGTTCATTATTTACTCTACCGTGACTCGTTCCTGTCGCTATTGGCCAACCGTTCAGCCGTCTGCAACTATTCTCAGTGATGCGGCTATCGCCAGGGGTGCCAGACACAACGCCAACATCAGCAATGCTGCCATCCACAGCAAGTGTCCTGAGTAGGACAGACCTTCTACCGCAGTCTGAACAGCACCTGTCCCGAAAATCAGGACAGGAATATACAGAGGTAAAGACAATAATGTCAGTAGTATTCCCCCCCTCTGTACACGCACTGTCAGAGCTGCGCCAATGCCCCCCGCAAGACTCATCAGGGGCGTACCCAACAGCAGACTCAGCATTAATGCAGGAAAAGCCTGCGTCGGTAAATGCAACATCAACGCCAGTAGTGGGGCCATAACAATCAGTGCCACACCGGTGGTCAGCCAGTGCGCAAAAATTTTAGCCAACACCAGCAAAGGTAATGGGTGTGGCGATAACAATAACTGGTCCAGCGAGCCGTCTTCCTGATCACTTCTGAACAGGGAATCCAGAGAAAGAAGCACGGCAAGTAACGCTCCAATCCAGACAATGCCACCTGCCAGTTGAGACAAGAGTTCCCTTTCAGGAGCAACCCCTAAAGGAAACAGACTCGCTACCATCAAATAAAAAGCGACCGGATTCAAGGTCTGACCCGGTGTCCGAAAGGCCAGAACCAGGTCTCTTTTGACCAATCCCAGAAAAGCCCTGCTGCCCTGCAATGAAGTACTACTCATAGCCAGGCCTCCGACTCTTCGTGACCTGCCTCTTCATCGGGCGCAGTATACAACTCCAAACGAAGCTTTCTGACCCGGTCAGACAGCCTGGACAGGCTCTGATGACTGGTCATCATTACCGCACCATCGTTTTCAATATGTCGGGCCAGCAACTGTTCAAGCCAGGCTACCCCATCCACATCAATGGCAGTAAAAGGTTCATCAAGAATCCAGAGCGGGGTTGTTGACAGAGAAAGATCGGCCAGGGCAACCCTTCTATGCTGCCCGGCAGAAAGCTGTCCACAGGGCACCTCTTCATACCCTGCCAGGCTCACCTGCTCCAGGGCAGAAAACACGGATTGTTCAGAGTAACGTTCATTGCGAAGGCTTGAACGCCAGAGAATATTCTCTATCGGAGTGAGCTCAGTTTTAACCGCAGGTTTGTGGCCGAAGTAAAAAGTTGACAGCCGAAAGTCTGCATAGACTCTGGAAAGCTTCTGTCCCCGCCAGAGCACTTGCCCCCGGTAATCACCGGAAAGGCCTGCCAGCACTCTTAAAAACGTCGTTTTTCCCGCCCCGTTGCAGCCTTCTATCTGCAACAGTTCGCCGGGTGACAGTTGAATGGAAAGGTTTGAAAAAAGAACTCGATCGTCTCGTTCACACCTCAGCTTCGCCACTTCGAGCAAGTCGTTTCCCTTAAAATCGGTCAGTCAATCGGGCAATCCAAAGCTTAAGGGTCTCTCGGACTCCTTAACTCTGGACCCTTTTACAGCTGATATTTTTAAAAGCATTGTTACGCTTGGCGCCTAAGACAACTGTTCAAAAAATACTCTATACCCATTGAATTTCAAGATGCTACTAGGCGACAAGAGAGCGAATCCCCGTGAGCCTACGAATAGTAGGTGATCGGGGTGAGCGAACGCTGACAACAACGTAGCATCTTGAAAGGCGATGGGTATAAAAGCCATAAAGTCGGGCAGGATTATATCTAAAAAACCGTTTATTCCGAAGTAATTAACGATCAGAATCAGGTAAATCCCTCAGCATTGACCTGCATCAAGTACTGTCCAGCTTTCTTCCCAGGCTTTTCCACCCCACCCATTTGAGAGGAACAAGGAAAACGACCATGTAATACCGTTTACTATGAAAATGCCGCTATTTCGGGCTCTGTAGTCATTTTTATAGTTCCGGTTGAGCGGCATTTCCGGCCATGACTGTTTAAGGTAAAGTCAATAATTACTGGTGTATCTATACTTCGAAGCTTGTTGCTGGCAACCCTTCTGCCACATCCCTGAACGAAGCCAGGGCAGCCTCAAGATGATCAATGATTTCCTGTTGCAGGATGGCGGGTGGCGGCAAGTTGTCCAGATTATCCAGGCTGTCGTCCTTTAGCCAGAAAATATCCAGGCTGGTTTTATCCCTGGCGGCCAGTTCTTCATACTCAAAGAATTTGAATCGTTCGGTTTCTTTCCGATCCGCTCTGCTATCAGGGTTATAACACTGAATAAAATCCTGAAGATCATTGAGAGTTAATGGCCGCTGCTTCAGGGTGAAGTGTTTATTGGTTCGCAGGTCGTAATACCAGATGCCTTTGGTATGTGTTTTTCCGTCACGTGGCGCGTTGTCAAAAAATACAACATTGGCCTTTACACCGTTCGCGTAAAAAATACCGGTTGGCAAGCGCAGGATGGTATGCACATTACAGTTTTTTAACCATTTTTTGCGAATACGCTCACCCACTCCGCCTTCAAACAGTACATTGTCGGGTAAAACGACGGCTGCCTGCCCGGAAGTCTTGAGCATGGAAACAATATGTTGAAGAAAATTCAGCTGTTTGTTGGTGGTGGTCGCCCAAAAATCCTGGCGCTCATAGGTCAGGGAGTCCTTGTCTTCTTTTTTGTTCTCCTGCTTTTCCTCGTTGGTGATGGTCATGCTGCTCTTTTTGCCAAAAGGTGGGTTGGCCAGAACATAGTCCACCTTCTTTTCTGGTGCCTTCAACAATGCATCAGCCCGAGCTACGCTGGGTTCTCCTTCAATATCACCAATATTGTGCAGGAATAGATTCATCAGGCAGAGACGGCGGGTAGAAGGGACAATCTCATTGCCGTAAAAGGTGTCATCCCTAAGAAACTTTTTCTGTTTGGTATTGAGTTTTTGTTCGGAAATCCAGTTATAGGCACTCAAGAAGAATCCACCGGTACCACAGGCCGGGTCGGCAATGGTCTTCATAGGTTTTGGCTGTACACATTCCACCATGGCATCAATAATGGCACGGGGCGTAAAGTACTGCCCTGCACCACTCTTGGTATCTTCTGCGTTTTTTTGCAGCAAGCCTTCGTACAGATCACCCTTGGTGTCGGAGTCCATACCCAGCCACTGTTCGCCATCAATCATTTTGACGATACGGGCCAACTTGGCCGGGTCCGGAATCTTGTTTTCAGCCTTATGGAAAATCGCCCCCAGCATGCCCGGTTCACCGCCCAGTTTCTTTAAAACATGACGGTAGTGATCTTCCAGCTTTTCACCGGTTTTATTACATAAGGTCGTCCAGTTATGAGTGACAGGAACTTGAGTGTCTCGCTCATAGGGAGGTTCAGAATATTCATGGGCCATTTTCAGAAACAGCAAATAGGTCAGCTGTTCCAGGTAATCGCCATAGCCCACACCATCGTCACGGAGAGTATGGCAGTAGTTCCAGACCTTTTGCACCAGGGAGGATGCGTTCATTAATCAGTTTCCTTAAGCACATACTTCTTGTGTGCTTCGTCAATGGCGCGTTGCAAGCGGGTGTGCAGCACTTCGCGTTCAGGCAATACGGTTAAATATTCCGCCACATGAATACCGGCATCATCCAGTTGCAGCAGTTCAATCTGTTCTTTGCGGTTTTCGGCACAGAGAATAATGCCCAGAGGTGGCTCTTCACCGGGCTGGCGCTCGTGCTGGTCGAGCCAGCGAAGGTAGAGTTCCATCTGCCCTTTGTAATGGGCCTTGAAACGGCCGATCTTTAAATCCACCGCCACCAGCTGTTTCAGCTGACGGTTGTAGAACAACAGGTCTATATAGAAGTCATCACCGTCGATCTGAATCCGCTTTTGCCGGGCGATAAAGGAAAAACCGGCACCCAGTTCCAGCAGAAAACTTTCAAGGTCGCGCAGAATAGCGTCTTCAAGATCTTTTTCAAGGTAATGATCGTTCAGCTGCAGAAAGTCCAGCACATAAGGGTCTTTCAGTACCAGGCTGGGCTCAAGACGGTTCTTCGCAGCCAGGGTTTGCAGCTCTTTCTCAATCAGTTTTTCCGGCTTTTTGGAGAGCGCGGTTCGCTGATAGAGCATAGAGTCAACCCCCTCCCCCAGTTCCCGTACGCTCCAGCCTTCAATGCGGCACATTTGTGCGTAAAACTCCCGCTGCAGCGGGTCTTTCATAGGGATCAGGGTAATAAAATGGGTCCAGCTCAATTGTCGCATCAGTGATACGACAATATCCTGCTCTGGAAAAACTTCGGCAAACTGCATCATCCGCCGCAGCTGCTTATCCGAAAAGCCCCGGCCAAACTCTTGGGTGAGCTGTTTAGCGAGAGAAACCACTACCTGTTTGCCATACTTGGCTCGTTCACCGCCCAGCACTTCCTGATTGATGCGGTGGCCGATTTGCCAGTACATGAAAGTCAGGGAGGCATTGACTGCTGCAGATGCTTTTTGGCGGGAGTCGGTGATGAGCTCACGGATGTCACTGAATAAAACCGGATCCAAAACGGATTGCCCCATTAAGCTATCTCCTCAAGATCAATACCCAGTACAGCATCACGAATTAGGTTAACAACTCTCGGTTCCTCTGCATCATACTTTGTGAGGAGAAATTCGAACACATATGGCTCGAGAAAATTTACACCAACCTTATGATCTTCAACTTGATCCTCATAGTAACGTGCCAAGACACCTCTAACTCCTTCAAAATCAAGAGCTGGAGAAATATCACGATCACGTCTCCTTCTGGCGCATTTATCAGTAAAGACTCTCAACCATGTAGTAAAATATTGGTTCAATGCATCGCGTTTATAACGCTCGCGAATAGAAAAAACTTCATCCCAAGCTGCTATTTCTGGCCTAGCAGGAATAAATGCGATATCCCAGTCAGGTTTTGGTGGGCTTGTTTGGTTGTCTAACGAACTGCTTGTTAGTGAAACTTCAATAGTGACATTACCATAAGGGTCAAAAGCAGGCCTTAAGTTACTCTGCTCATCCAATAGCAAGTTTTTATCTTCTTTAAAGTCACGATTGCAGCAGCGGCACATGGGGACAAGATTCCTCATATTGACAGCTGAGAAAGGATACTCACTCTTGGAGAGATAATGGTCTTGATCTTGAGCAGTTTCGGCAGGATTCATCAGGCGCTCAAGCCCACAAAATATGCAGAACTTATTATCAATAGAGTTGAAAACTATTTGATACTGCCTTTCTCTAATTTTGAAGTCAGTGAGCTTTTCATAGGAAAACACAAACAAGTCGCGTGCTTTTTCGTGGGCAAGAGGAAAGCGTTGTCTAATTGAAATGGGGGCTAGTTGATTGCTTAGCAATTCAGGTATTTGATTTTGTCTTTCCAAAGCGGTTAATACATCTAATCGCTCTTGAGAGGTTAACAGCTTAACTTTTTCACTATAATCATAGAGTCTATCTCTAATGCCAGTTCTTCTCTGAATTTTTATTTTCTGTTCGTCAGTGAGTGATGACGGCATGATATCTATCCAGCAAGCCTGACTTTTCGTTATTGGATTGTTATCAATAATTCTTTGATGTACGGCTCGAACAAGCGAGACCAAAGCATCATGAAGCCAGTTTTCTTGAGTCGCACTGATAGGGTAACAAGCTAACACTTTGAATTACTTCCTTGTTTTAAGCATTCTAATTCTGTCTGCAAGATACATGCGTTCAACAGAATCCCCCAGGCCACTCATGGCTTGCTTTATTTCATCAATGCTGTCAGATTGCAGAAGGTGTTCAATTTCAACTTTTGGTAGATCTGACATAGGCGGTGAGATTTTAAAACACTCTTCTAGAATTGTGTCAAATGTGCTGCCGTAGGTTTCAATATTGGGCAACCTTACTGCTAAGTTGTCGCTATCTTTGTTGAATATCAGTACGTTTTCAGACTTCATGTCTGAGGGTACAAATGGAGCATGTGTTGTAATCAGGCAATCTTGCTGTGCAGGTTTAGAGTTTTCAATTCTCTTTCCAGTGGCTGTAGGAAGATTTAATAAATTTGATAGAAATTCAACACGCCATCTAGGATTAAAGTGGCTCTCTGGCTCATCTAATAAGAAAAGCACATTTGGGAATGAGGCCATGCACACAGTTCCAAGTAATTGCGCCAATTGATGCTCACCATCGGAAAGCGAAACATAATCTATATTTTTCTTACTCTTTTTTGAAATAAATTCTACACGTTCAAAGCGGAATACTTTGTGATCATCAAAAGGTTCTGGAAGTCGAGTTGAAAACTTCCTACTTACTATTCCTCTATTAAAAGCTGTACGAGCTGCCTTGGGAATAATTAAATCATTCAGCATGGCTAGTTTGTGGAAGCAAGAATAAAGGTCTAAGGCGCCATCTTTCCAGTAATAATTAAAAGCTTTATATGTTTCACTCCCAACGAAAAAATCGAATTTATATATCTTCTTAGCTAGATCGACTTGGAAGGTTGTCGAGCATTTTTTTAGGTAGTCGATATAGTTTTGTAGTTCATCGGTGACTTCGACTCCTTTTTTACCAGGTGCTTGAGCATGGTTGAGCTGTATAACGCACCGAAAAGAATTAAGTGAAGATAAATTTAATTTTTCGAGAAGCGAACTTCTAACGGCGTCAGGATTAAGCAAGAGATTGGAAATTAGAACCTCAAGATTGGTTCCGTAGTCGATCAAAAGCATCCTAGTATCTTGGATTTTATGTGACTTCTTTTTCGGGTCTATCGCATTTTCGGTGACCTGCTTGGCATATCCCGCACGGCTAACAAAAAACGGAATACTGAGCGTTTCATTGTCTCCAGAAGTGTATCCAATCACTTTTGAAGGCAATAAACTTTTTATTGACTCAAGGTCCGTGTCTGGTATCAGTGACCAGCCATCCTCAGAAAATCGTTCTATAACAATAGATGCTTTTGTACTGCCGACTTTTCTCCTGAAAATTCTTACTTTTTCAGGGCAGTCATCTGGAACAGGTATATAATATTCAATCTCAAATTCGATATTGCCTGTATCATTGGCTTGCTCCTCTTCAGGTAGAAACCGGTGAAAAGTGGCCTGAAATATTTCAGCAATAATCTGCAATATCTGAGATTTACCTGTGCCGTTAGGTCCAATCAGACATAGCGGAGAAAATGAGTTTGTCAGCCCTGTTGGATCATCAATACCACTTCGGAAGTTAATATCGAGCCCATCCAGCAAGCCACCGCAGGTATCAGCTTTTATTATTTTTAGCCGTAGCAGTTTCATTGTTTAACCTTTTTAAATTTCATACTGCCGCTTTCTTCATCGAAGTATTGCTCGAACTTAGGTGACTTGTCTGCCAGTTCTGAGAATACAATGTCCTTGAGTTTTTCGTAGTCTGAGCCGAATTCTTTGCTTAACACATCGAAGTCAAAATTATTTTCTTTCAGGCTTTCTACCCAAGCGTGAAGGGCTTTCCTGCTGATACTTTTCATATTGGTAGATTTCTTTTTACTGTTTGATCTAGATGGTTTTGGGCGAGCTGCTCGTTCGACTTGAATTTTCTCCAATAAAACACTGGCAGGTTCGTCATCAGGATTTTGTGGCACCAGTTTACCTGAGAACGCATCTTTCAGGATATTTTTGCGCTGTGCTTGAGATTGAATAATTCTTTGTTCATTAGCTTCACTGGTAGCCTGTATTTTGCCAAAGGCATGAGCTAGTGATTCTTCAATAAGGTTAATTTCTTCAATGGGAGCAATGGGAATAACAAATGAACGTAACTTCTCTTGAGAAATATTTTTCATTGAAGCCTGATTACCAGATGCTGAGCCTTCTATCTGTTTTCGCCCTAATGGCCCTCTAAGGTATTGCAATATCCAGAATTTCAGCTGGCTCTCTGCAAATGAAACTCGCCAAATTTTATCGCTGAGCATTACATTTCGTGTAATTATTTCAGCGATAACGCATGCACCAACAAGTTCGGTTGTATTTGCTCTCGAGAAAAGAAAATCACCCTTTTTTACGAGAATTTCTGAATTCACATACTTTTCTATGACGCAAGTTTTGGACTCATTTTCGTCATATTCCCCCCATGTCACAGCACTGACTTTAACAACTCCATATTCATCGCCTTCTGGTGGGCGTTCAAGACATTTAAAACTTTTTCCTGCTTCAATTTTTGTGATTAGCTGATCCATTGTCGCCCAAACCCACCCCTCAGGCAGCTCCGACAATTCCGAAGTATCCGGTTGCACTGGCTCAGGATATTTCGCCTGCCAGTTTTTCGGGGGCTTTTTGTCTTTTTCTGCAAACTCGGCCAGTTTCTTCTGCTCCCAGCGCTGACGGCGTTCTTTGAGAATACGCTCAAGCAGTTGCTGACCGGTTTCAGTGATTTTACCCTGATTCTGTTCTCGCCACGGTGCAGTAAGCTGGCCTTCAACCGCACTTTTCAGCAGTGACTGACGATACTGGCTCAGTTTAATTTGAGCGGCTTTGAGTTCGGCTACGCCGTTATCCAGATCGGAGAGGAGTTCTTCGAGTTTTTCTATTATGCGGGTTTGTTCGCTTTCCGAGCAAACCACAAAAGGAAGTTTTTCAAGTGATGATTTAGTCAGCTTGAGACGTGTAGAACCGCTTACGTAATCACGATAATCAAGAATATTAAGCTGATGGCAAATAAACTGATTGAGGATTAAACCTTTTGGCCCACGAAGTATGTGCGCATGGTTGTTGACCCAGAACTTTCCTCGAATAATGTAAGCTTTGTCTTTGTATGGATCAAGAAAAGGTGCGCCATCTTCACCGACTAATACAGACTCTTCATTTGATAAATATTCATCAATCCAACCAACTTGACCTGTAGCACCATAATAAGGAAACAAGTTAGATTCAGTTTTTCCTTTAATTCTTTCTGCTCGTTCTGATGCATTTATTGGGCTTCTTTCATAATCGTGGATGTCAACAGCTTCCTTCAGCTGTATTCTTTTCCACCCCTCCGGCAACGCTTCTACTTCACTCACGCCACCAGCTCCTGATTCATTTCATTCATAATCGTATCCAGTTCCTTGCCAAACAGGTGAAACACCTTATGCAGCCCGCCTTTATCCACAAAAGGACTGAAGTCAAAATCATCTCGCTCTACACAGCAACTGGCGGCGATATGGTCTTTGATCAGTCGCAGCCACTCGGTTTGTTCTGAGCTAAAGGCAGTTTTGCGTTGGGCGTTATGGCGGAAGATCCATTGTTTAAAACGGGCATCCACCTGTTCGGCGAAGGGTTTTAATTCCTGCTCTTCTTGAGAGCCTTGCCCGGTGGCAAAGCGCACCAGGGCGATAATATCGGTCAGTTGTCGTTGTTGATTCTGGCCTTTGACCTTTTTTCTGTTCTTTTGATCCACTGTTTCCTGTACGCGGGCATAGGCGTTCCAGAGTTTTTCAGTAGTCAGCAACAGAGGTGGTTTGGCCAGGGCTTCATGCAGTTCTTCAATCATATCGAAGGTGAGCTGACGACGCTGATAAGGCTGGTCATAGAAAAAGCTCAGGGCTTCAATTTCATCTTTATGCTGTTCAATAAAATCGGTAAAAGTCTGGATCAGCTTTTTGGCATTGTCCTGGGCCTGCTGGCTGTAACCGGTAAACAGCACCTGATCGGTATTGATATGGTCGATAATCTGGTAACGGTCCCGCCGGGCGGATTCTATTTTCTCTCGCAGTTTCGGTTGGTCAAAAGGCTCACAGGCTTTCTGTACCAGCTGATCTTTAGCGGTTTGACGTTCCTGATCAGTCAGGGCGTCCTCGGTGCGGGCAATACCCTGTTCCTGTGCCGTTTTCAATGCCTGCTGGGTAATGGTGTCCGGGTCTATGGCTTTTAGCAGGTCTTTGGCCAGTTGCTGCACCGGCTTGCCGCTGGTTTTCTCAATCTCGGTCAGTTGTTTTTTATCCAGCTGTTTGGTGAGTCGGGTCAGGCGGTTGGCCAGGCTTTGCAGGCTGTCTTCATCCCGGTGACCCATGGCAACCCCTTGCAACAGGTCTTTCAGGGAGAGTGACGGGTTTTTCTCCAGCGGGCGGGTTTCCGTTTTCAGGGTTTTCTCGACACCCACGGCATCAATCAGTACAAAACGGTCTTTGTCGCTGGTGGCGCTGGCGCTGACTTTTCGTAAATCATCAAAACCCAGACTGCGCACGCCCCGGCCTTTCATCTGCTCGTAGTAACCCTTGCTGCGCACATCGCGCATAAACAGCAGGATTTCCAGGGGTTTCACATCGGTGCCGGTGGCGATCATATCCACGGTGACAGCGATACGCGGGTAGTGATCGATGCGGAAATCGTTGAGTACCGCATCCGGGTCTTTAGCGTTGTAAGTGACCTTTTTGCAGAACTCGTTGCTTTGGCCATAGGTTTCCCGCACCTCTTTAATAATGTCGTCAGCATGGCTGTCGGTTTTGGCAAAGATCAGGGTTTTCGGAACTTCTTTCCGGTTAGGGAATATGTTGGTTTCCACCGCCTGTTTCATGGCCCGAATCACCTGCCGAATCTGACTGGGATTGACCACGGAACGGTCCAGCTCTTTGCCAGTGTAACTGGTGTCTTCTTCGGTCTGCTGCCAGCTCTTTTTTCGGGACAGTTTATCCCGATGGTCGACCCACTCTTTGGCTTTCAGTTCAGCACCGGCTTTACTGATTTGGGTTTCAATCTCATAGACATCGTAGCCGACGTTGACGCCATCGAGCACAGAATCTTCGTAGCTGTATTGTGCGACCACGTTTTCCTTGAAGAAACCGTAAGTGCGTTTGTCCGGTGTGGCGGTAAGGCCAATCAGAAAGGCGTCGAAGTAGTCCAGCACCTGCTTCCACAGGTTGTAGATGGATCGATGGCATTCATCGACAATAATAAAGTCGAAGGATTCTACTGGAATAGCCGGATTGTATTGGACAAATTTGGCTTGCTGATTGTTTTGCCGGGTTTCGTGCAGGGATAGATCTTCCGCGCTGTCATCAATCTCCTGCCCGCTGAGAATCGAGTACATCCGTTGAATGGTGCAAATACACACCTCGGCCGCGCTGTCGATGGTGTTGCTGGCCAGCCGCTGGACAATATGGTTTTCGTGGAAGAAGGTTTCTTTCCCCTCCGGTTTATAGCCATGAAACTCCTGCTGTGCCTGCTTGCCCAGGTTACGGGTATCCACCAGAAACAGAATCCGTTTGGCTTCCCCGTATTTCAGCAGGCGATACACCGAGCTGATGGCGGTAAAGGTTTTTCCCGCGCCAGTGGCCATATGAATGAGTGAGCGTGGACGGTTTTCCGCCAGGGATTTTTCCAGCCCGGTAATGGCACTGATCTGACAGTCACGTAAACCGGCGGTCGGTAATTCCGGGATATTATTGACCAGCCGATGGCGCAGTGTATTCGATTGGCTGTGCCATTGCTGCAGGGTTTCCGGTTTAAAAAAGTGGAAAACCTCGCGGGCACGAGGGGCCGGATCGCGTAAATCGGTAAATTGAATCACTTGTCCGGTGGCTTCAAACAAAAAAGGCAAAGGTTCGCTGTCTTTACGCCATTTGATTTTACTGTGGGCATAACGGGTGGTTTGGCTTTCATGAATCAAGAGAATAGCTTGGTCTTTTTTCGCCTCAATGACACCAACAGGCTTACGGTTGACATATAGAATATAATCAGCTGGCCCCGAGTCGGTTGGGTGTTCTCGTACCGCGATTCCAGAGCTGGCTCCCAGGTTAATTTCCCGGTAGTTCTGAACCAACCATCCAGCCTGCTCCAGCTTCTTATCAATAGAATCTCTAGCTTGCTGCTCAGGTGCTTTATTCATAGGACAGATCCTTGTACCGCTTAATCCATGCTCAGGTCGGCTGGCACTATTCTCCCAGTGCTTGGCTTACAGATCAGAAATAAAAGACAGCCATAGATTACTGAACTTTTTTGAAAATGTATCTAACTAAAACGTATCTGTACCTTCCTGACAATTCCTCAATGGCTCTATTGTGCGGCAGAATGCCTGGAAGGCTTTCAACAGAAAAAAGTGCTGAGTATTATCTTCGGCTATTGACCCACCAGACAGCCGCTTCTACTCGTGAACGAAAGTCCAATTTTCGCAGCATACGCTTTACGTGAACCTTCACCGTGCCTTCGCTGATATTCATTTTTCGGGCAATCATCTTATTGGCATCGCCTTCAGCAATGAACTGAAGCACTTCCCTCTCTTTAGGTGTCAGCAGATCAATTTTACTGGTCTGATGAGTGTCAGGCCTGAGAACAGAGGCCAGCACTTCTGCCAGTCGATCGTCTACGGCCAACTTACCCATGGCAGCCTGGGAAATCTCGCTAAGCAACTCTTCCGGCTCCATATCCTTGAGAAGATAGCCGTCTGCGCCAGCCCGAAACATGGCAGCAACATCGTCCTTGTGTTCTGAAACGGTCAAGGCTACGACCCGCGAAGCTATGCCGTTCGCACGCATGGCCTTGAGCGTTTCCAGCCCGTCCATGCCTTTCATATTCAAGTCCAGCAGAATCAGATCCGGCTCAAGCTCAATGGCCAGTTTCAATCCAGTGGCTCCGTCACCCGCCTCGGCAACGACTTTTAAACCTTCTTCTTCATCAATTAACTGAGCCAAACCTTTGCGTAGCAATGGATGGTCATCAATCAATAAAATACTTGTGTCGTTCATCATTCCCCTCATACCGATGAAAACTCAAGACGCACCCGTGCGCCTCCATAACCGGAGGTTTCAAAATAGAGTTGGCCTCCAAGGCTTTCTGCCCTCTCCTGCATTATGGTGGTCCCATAATGGCCAGGTGTCGTGATATCCTCACTGAAGCCATTGCCATCATCATCGACCAATACCTGGACTTTTCCGGGTCCAACCTGCTCGCAGACAACAGTCGCTTTTGTCGCCCCGGAATGCTGGATCACATTGACCAGCCCCTCACGGACAATCTGCAGAACATGAATCTGATGATGAGCGTCGAGATGACAGAACCGCAAACGATTGTCCAGATTGAATTGAACGCTGTCATCCCGCTTACCATATTCTTCCATGGTCTGCTGTAATGCTTCCTCAAGACTGCCGGAAGACATACTCAACCGGAAAGTATTCAAAAGCTCCCGAAGCTGCCAGTAAGCATTATTCACCCCTTCACGGATTTCTTCGACAATGGAATGTACGGACTCTTCCGCTTCCATTCTCGTCAGGACTCTCTTCAACCGGGCAACCTGGATTTTCTGATAAGACAGAGCTTGCGCCAGTGAATCATGCAGCTCTCTGGCAATGACCGCTCGCTCTTCCATTAACAGCAGTCGTCTTTCCTGCGTCTGGTAGCCACTGCGGTAGAGAGAGGAAGAGACAATATCACTGAACGTCCTCAACCATTGTCGGCTTTCTTCTGTTAATGCCTGACCACTGTGAAGTGAGATATGAAGATAACCATACCCCTGATCATTCTGACTCAGTGGAAACTGGACATCGGATGTGGGTGCTCTGACACATCCTTCACACTGACCTATATTGCAGACGTCATTATAGGTGTCACTTTGAGGAAAGATTCTCTGCAGCCTCATGCTCCCGGCATTACCTGTCAGACAGACATAAGCACTTCCAAGTCCCAGTAGCACTTTCCATCTTTCCAGTAACAGCATCAACTGATCCTCATCATAGGGATTCATGCCGAGGGTCTGGGAAGATTCATACAATAATTTCAGGGCCGTATTAGCCTGTTCCAAAGATCGGGTTTGCCTGGAGACCTGAGCCTCCAGATTACCATAGAGATGGGACAAGCTATCAGCCATGGCAGAGAACGTCTCTGTCAGCTGCCCCATTTCGTTGGCATCCCGATATTCAAGCCGAAGATGGTCAAACTCCCCACGACGAACTTTTTTGGCGGCTTTACTGAGCTGCTCAACCGGTTTGATCAAATTCAACCGGATGTATCGAATCGTCAAAGCACCAATGGCAAGAATGGAACACAGCGAAAATATTGCCAGAATGACCAGCCAGTGCAGTTTTTGCTCGGTATTCAACTGCAATGAATTGACCAGGTCGTCCAGACGGTCAACAAAACCCGGTACTTTCTCTGAGAATTCATGCCACCTGACTTCATCACTCAGCAAAGGGCGCATTTCACTGCGCCACTCACCCACCAGTGCCAGATAACGATTTCCGATGATGTCGGTTCTTTCTGCGAGATGTTCCAGTGTTGGGCTGGCAAGACTTCGGTCATAAGTCTTGATCAACTGCCACAACCGATCTTTGTCTGTTCCTGGAGAGCTGACCTGGTCCGCCAGACGCCACGCCTGCATTCTCAGAGACCCGGCCACATTAATGGCCGCTGCATCACTTTCTGTCGTAGCCGCAAACCACAATGAGCCGCTGACACTCAGCAAGCCTAAAAAACAAGTGGTGATAATAGCGGCAAGCGCCTTGTATCGAATCGGCTTCAACAACATTCACCTTAAATAAAAAAGCCAAACGGAAATGAATTCAAATTAAGTTTCACTCTAAACCATCTACTGGGTTCAAGAGTTTAAAAGCAGTCCATTCCCATAAAAAAACAGCGTTCTTCACAACTACCCCTAAAGACCCGTACCTTCTGCAAAACCAATACACACCATATCCGCACCGCACCGCTGAGCCCACGATTCAGTAAACCTTCGCAGAACCACTACTCCCAAAGAGGTAGATCGACTTTACCCCCTGCTGACAAATGCTTGGGGAGGGGCTTTTTTGTACGTTCATCCTCATTAAGATAAGCCTGAACAAAGACGGAAAGAGCTTGTTACATCACTCAGATTCCCTGCCAAGAAGGTCACAACGCCATGAGTCAACAGGTAGATCTTGACCGCCGTCGGTTATTTACCGGGAAGTTTTTCTCATCCTCCAGGGTGACGAAACATCCTTCCACTCGCTCAGGGCTGACCCAGCCAGGCAGAAACGTCGAGCCTCCTGTTCGCCCACCCTGGAGTTTGCAGGAATCGTTATTCACTGACCTTTGCACACGCTGTGGCGAGTGTATTGCTGTTTGCGAAACAGGATTACTGGTTCAGGGATCCGGAGGCTTTCCTGAAGCCGATTTCAGGAAAGCCAGCTGCTCTTTCTGTCATGCCTGCGAAGAGGCCTGCCCATCAGGGGCAATTCGCCAGCATAGCGAGACCCCCTGGAAACTGAAACCCGTGATTTCCGATCAATGCCTGGCCTTGAATCAAGTACATTGCCGTACCTGTTCAGAGATGTGCGAACCCACAGCGATTGAGTTCCGGTTTCAAACCGGCGGTGTAGCAGAGCCTGCCATTGATTCAGACCCATGCACAGCTTGTGGAGACTGCGTTTCCTCCTGCCCTGTGGATGCAATTGCCATGACAGCCAGAGAAACCGCCAATGGCCATACAGAAACCACATGACACTGAAACGATGCACTACAGCATTTCCGGACTGTCCGTTCAGACCCATCCAGATCGGATGGTGGATGTAAAAGAGCGTCTTCACAAACTGCCTGGCGTTGAAGTCCATATTACCGAGGCTTCAGGAAAGATGGTGGTGACGGTTGAAGAGCAACCCGGTGAACGCACCATGGTCGACACCATGACCCAAGTCAGCCAGGTGGAAGGCGTGATCTCCACTGCCCTGGTGTACACCCACCAGGAATAACACAACACAAAAAGATACGTCATCCCGGTTTGAATCACAGACCGGAATAGACAGCCATGAGTAAGGCCATCATTGCATCTCCCCAGAGAGATAAATGGTTTTCATGGTAAATAGTTTAAAGACCCAGGAATAGAGCCATGAAACAGAGTCGCCGTGACTTTATCAAGAGCAGTGCCGTAGCCGCCACTGCCGCAGCAGCAGGCGTCAGTATGAACGCTGCTGCTACCAACCTGATCACCAGCAGCAAAGACACCGAAATCAAATGGGATAAAGCGCCCTGCCGGTTCTGCGGTACGGGCTGTTCTGTTCTGGTGGGTACACAGCATGGTCGTGTAGTAGCCACTCAGGCTGACCCTGAAGCTCCCGTTAACAAAGGTTTGAACTGCATCAAAGGCTACTTCCTGTCAAAGATCATGTACGGCAAGGATCGTCTTGAAACCCCCCTGCTGAGAATGAAAGACGGCCAGTTCGACAAAGAAGGCGATTTCACCCCGATTTCCTGGGATCAGGCTTTCGACATCATGGCCCAGAAGTGGAAAGCCGCGATGGCCAAGACCCGTAACTCTGACGACATGCCTCCTGTAGGCATGTTCGGCTCAGGTCAGTGGACGGTCTGGGAAGGTTATGCTGCCTCCAAATTGATGAAGGCCGGATTCCGTTCTAATCACATTGATCCCAACGCACGACACTGTATGGCTTCTGCGGTAGTCGGATTCATGCGTACCTTTGGTATCGATGAGCCCATGGGTTGCTATGACGATTTTGAACATGCCGACGCCTTTGTTCTCTGGGGCTCCAACATGGCGGAGATGCACCCGGTGCTCTGGTCAAGACTGGCAGATCGTCGACTATCTCACCCCCATGTAAAAGTGGCGGTAATGTCTACCTACAAGCATCGCTCCTTCGAACTGGCTGATCAGTCCATCATCTTCAGTCCACAGTCTGACCTGGCCATTGGTAACTACATTGCCAACTACATCATCCAGAATGGCAAGGTCAATCAGGACTTCGTCAAGAAGCACACCGTTTTCCGCAAAGGTGTCACTGACATCGGCTATGGTCTGCGCCCTGATCACGAACTGGAGAAGAAAGCCAAGAACCCCGGGAATGGCGGTGCCACTCCTCTCGACTTTGACGGCTTTGCAAAGTTTGTCAGCGAATACACAGCAGAAAAAGTCTCCAAGCTGTCCGGTGTTTCTGAAGAGCAGCTGGAAGAACTGGCAAAACTGTACGCTGATCCAAACACCAAGGTAATGTCTCTCTGGACCATGGGCGTAAACCAGCACACGCGCGGTGTGTGGATGAATAACATCATCTACAACCTGCACCTGCTGACCGGAAAGATTTCCCAACCCGGTAACAGCCCCTTCTCTTTGACTGGCCAGCCTTCTGCCTGCGGTACAGCAAGAGAAGTAGGTACCTTCGCTCACCGTCTGCCTGCCGACATGGTCGTAGCCAACAAAGCTCATCGCGACTATGCCGAAAAAGTCTGGAAGCTGCCTGAAGGCACCATTCCTGCAAAAGTTGGCTTCCACGCAGTACTCCAAAACCGGATGCTGAAAGACGGCAAACTGAATGCCTACTGGGTGATGTGTAATAACAATGCCCAGACAGCCCCGAATATCAACCATGAAACACTGCCAGGCTACAGAAACCCTGACAATTTCATTGTGGTTTCTGATCCTTACCCGACCCTGACTGGCCAGATTGGCGACCTCATTTTACCCACCGCCATGTGGGTAGAAAAAGAAGGTGCCTACGGCAACGCAGAGCGTCGTACCCAGTTCTGGTATCAGCAGGTGAAAGCTCCGGCTGAAGCCAAGTCTGACCTCTGGCAGCTGATGGAATTCTCCAAACGCTTCAAGGTAGAAGAAGTCTGGTCTGATGCCCTGCTAGCCAAACACCCTGAATATCGTGGCAAGACCCTGTTCGATGTGCTTTACGCCAACGGTCAGGTCGATCAGTTCAAACTGGACGAAATTCCAGAAGATCGACTGAACGACGATGCTCGCGCATTTGGATTTTATACACAGAAAGGTCTGTTTGAAGAATACGCCACCTTCGGTCGCGGTAAAGCACACGACCTGGCGGAGTTTGATCGTTATCACAAGGAGCGAGGCCTGCGCTGGCCTGTCGTTGATGGCAAGGAGACCCTATGGCGCTTCAAGGAAGGTTCAGATCCTTATGCCAAAGCGGACAGCGACTTTGACTTCTATGGCAAACCAGAAGGCAAGGCCTGGATTTTTGCACTGCCTTATGAACCACCTCATGAAGCACCCGACGAAGAGTTTGACCTCTGGCTCTCCACGGGGCGAGTGCTTGAGCACTGGCACTCTGGCTCTATGACTCGTCGGGTACCTGAACTCTATCGCGCCTATCCAGACGCTCAACTCTTCATGCATCCGGATGATGCTGCGGCCAGGGGACTTCGTCGTGGCGACGAAATCAAAGTGACTTCCCGTTATGGCGAACTTCGTACCCGGGTTGAAACCAAGGGCCGCAATCGTCCACCCAAAGGACTGACATTCATGCCGTTCTTTGATGCCAGTCAGCTGACCAACAAGCTGTTACTGGATGCCACCGATCCGCTCTCCAAAGAGACTGACTTCAAGAAAACCGCTGTCAAGGTTTCCAAAGTCTGAAATCGGGAAGCAGGAAGTGTCCGGGAGCGACTGGACACTTCATCTGGCATTCAACTGCCATGAATCTGAAATGCAGCTCCTTACGCCTCATTGAAGCTGCATTGCTCAAAAAATGGATACAACCCATGAACAAAATGATGAGTGCTCTGCTGGCCTTAGCCATCAGTCTGCCTGCCTTCGCAGAAGTGGTCACCACCAACGAAATAGGTGGACTGGAATCACTTAGAAAAGAAGAAGTCAGTATCGAACCTCAGGCTGAATACATGAAGCAGGATAAGGAAGGTCCCGCTATGGGACGTGACTTCGTGGATATACCCCCACTGGTTCCACACTCTGTTGATCGTTACCAGGTTGATAAAAATGCCAACAGTTGTCTGCGTTGCCACAGCATGAAAAATGCAGACAAATGGGGGGCTACAAAAATTGCTGTTTCCCATTACAACAACCGTGATGGTGAGCAGCTGGCTGATGTGGCCCCTAACCGGTATTTCTGTCTGACGTGCCATGTACCGCAGAAAGATGCCAAGCCCCTGAAGGAAAACACCTTCGAACCTGTTGAGTCTCTGAAGAAGCACTGATTAAGGAAAGCCGATTATGAACAAAGTGCTACTACTTCATAAAGCGCTCTGGCAGCTCGCAAAACAGCTCTGGCAGTTCTTGCGTCGACCCAGTGCCAAGCTGTCTGCGGGTCTACTTCTGGTTGTTGGCTTTATTGCCGCTCTGGTCCTTCACGGCTCTTACAATGCCACTATGGAATACACCAGTACTCTGGAATTCTGCTCCAGCTGTCACACCAATGATGTTGTTCCGGAATACCAGGAGAGCGTCCACTTCAGCAACGCTTCCGGAGTCCAGGCTGACTGTGCCAGCTGCCACCTGCCCAAGGAGTTTGTGCCGAAAATGACTCGGAAGGTTCAAGCAAGCAGAGAAGTCTTTGCGCACTTTACCGGCAAAGTGGATACGCCTGAGAAGTTTGATGCCCACCGAAGGGAAATGGCTGAGCGGGAATGGGCCAGGATGGAAGCCAATGACTCCCAGGAATGTCGCAACTGTCATACCCAGGAATCTATGGAACTGTCTGAGCAATCACTTCTCGCGGTCAAAAACCATACGGCTGCAGAGAAGAACGGAGAAACCTGTATCCAGTGTCATAAGGGGATTGCCCATAAGCTGCCCGACATGACCGGGGTCCCAGGCTGGGAGTAATTTCCAGCCACATCCTTTTATTCGCTGCACGGTCACGGCTCCCGTGTCCTTACTGTTGTGCAGTAAGAGGATACAAATTGTCTATGACCATAAAAAAAGGCGTCGAATGACGCCTTTCTTATATCTGAGACGGACTCATTGCTTTTGCATGGCGGAGAATGTCTGCAGATCACTCATATCTTCAATGGATTTCTTTTCTGGCTTCCTGCTAACTACTTCTTCCTCTGCTCCCAGATCTGAGTGCAGCGTTACTGGATAATCCAGAGCAAGCCAGGAAAAATAACCATCCCTGAAAAAGAAGACTCGCTTATATCCCCAGAGCGCCGCAAGGTAACTCGCGATCGCTCCCCTCATGTGATAGGTGCTGTTGCCATAGATGACGATTGGCGTCTTTTTATCCAGAGTACCCGGCATAAACAGCTGTCTGAAGCCCGCCCTGAGATCCAGACTGTGAGATCGTTCAATACGTCCCCACTCCCACTGCCGAAAAGGCCTTACATCAATAAACAGCGCACCCAGCTCGTGAAGACGCTTGGCCTGGTGAGTGTTGATGGTAACGACATTTTTGATATTGACTGGCGCTTCCTGAGCAGACAGGAAACAGGAGACCAGGGTCAGGAAACACCCTGCAAGGTAAGAATTCCATTTCATATTAATACAGGTCCGTTATAAAACTACTTAATAAAAAAGTATATGGAGTATGGACCTGCGCACTTGGAACAATAGGAAGCAAAAAGCATTCTGCTCACAGCAACAGAGCATATAGAATGAAAAATTGCCGCTTACTCTACAAATCGTTCATTCCAGCCACAGGATTTGGAGAAACAATGACCTTGGATAGAAACAAAAATACTTATTACAGAGCCTGGGGGCCCTATAATCGAGAGTCCCTGAGGGATCACCGGAAAACTGACCGAGAATCGCACTCGAGCTTAACGTTCAGTAGAACAAATCAGACTTGCCACTGGATTTTTACAAATAGATAAACTATTCAATCGACTTCAGTGGCACTTTCCGGGACCGCTCATGGCTGCGGCGCTCTTTCTGGATTTTAAGCCGAGCTGTCTATTCTCGAACCGTCTTCCCTACCCCAACCAGTGGGTTAGCTTGGCCCTTAATCTGACGGCTGCCTGAGAGTGAATCTGGCTGACTCTGGACTCACTGACACCCAGAACCTTACCAATTTCCTTTAGATTCATCTCTTCATCGTAATAGAGCATCAGGACCAGCTTTTCACGCTCGGGTAACTTCTCAATAGCTTCTACAAGGGCAAACTTGAACTTCTCTTCCTGAATATCGGCTGATGGTCCACGATCTCCAGAACGGGCCTGCATTCTGGACTCTTCACTGTCGAACAATTCTTCAAAACTGAACAGTCGGCAACCACGGAGATCACTGAGAATGGTGTAGAACTCATCCAGGTTAACTTCCAGCTCCTTCGCTACCTCAAAATCACGAGCGTCTCTACCTAAACGGGCTTCTACCTTTTGAATCGCTTCGGTGACTTTACGACTGTTTCTGTAGACGGATCTTGGACCCCAGTCGCCCTTACGGATCTCATCCAGCATCGCACCACGGATACGAATGCCAGCAAATGTTTCAAAACTGGCACCTTTAGTAGCATCGTACTTTGAGGCGGCTTCCAGCAGACCAATCATGCCTGATTGAACCAGGTCATCAATCTGCACACTGGCAGGCATTCTTGCCGCCAGATGATTCGCAATTCTTTTTACCAGGGCCTTGTGAGTTTCAACCATCTCGGTCTGAAACACTTTCTTGCTCTTTTCCTGACTGGCGTTAGTTGCCTGCACTCCCTGTGCTGTAGCATCCATGCTTATACCCTCTCTTTTATTCTTGTTGGTAAAAAGAACTCAATACGACCTCTTGGTGGTGTCACGGGTAATGCCATCATTTGATGAGCAATACGTGAAATAGCTTTAGAAGCCCGGCAATCAGGACTGGCTTCCAAAAGGGCCTTCTGATGGGTTAGCGATTCTGCGACAGCCTTGTCGAATGGAATCGCCCCCATATAACGGAGAATAATTTCGACTTCATCACTTAAATGGGATTGCAATCTCTCAAACTGGTTGGAACCATACCGACGATTATTAACTGCATTCACAATCACACCAAAGCGACGGACCCCGTATATTCGGTAGAGCACCCGGATCATCCTCACTGCATCCAGCAATGACAGAATTTCCTGGTTGATCACGATCAGAATTTCACCTGCAGCCTGGATAAGCGCAACATTATCAGGAGCCAGCCCCGGGGCTGTATCAATGACGAGAGTATCCAGAGTGGGCGCCAGTGATTCCAGGCTCTCTATCATTCGAACAGCATGACCGGTTTCAACGGTCTCTCTCCAGATAGGTTCCCCCCTGGGCGACAGCACCTTCAAACCAGAAGGCCCTTCCTGGGTGAAACTGGTAAAAGCTTCATTGGCTTTGAAGTGAGTAACGTCCAACTGCTTCTCAAGCCCAAGACTGATTCCAACATCAGGAACAGCAAGATTTCCATCCATTAGGACTACACGTCTTCCGTTGTTTGCAAGAGCCAGTGCAAGATTGACTGCAATCAGTGTTTTACCTACTCCACCTTTACACCCCGCAACTGCAATAATCTGTTTTGTTGATGAGTTCATGGCTTTCAGCTTCTTCTCAGTTGTTGCTTTATTAGAGCTACGGCATAAGACCTGGAATCGAAAAATGCTTTTTCTTTTTTACTGCCCTGTACCTTATTAGTTACAAGAGCCGTGCCAATTTTTTAAAATGCCTGTTTTTCAGGCGCAGCCAGCGCTTTGACGTGACATCATTTTGACCAGGTCGCAAAAAATACTTATAACTCACTGTTTTTATTGATATTTATTTTTATCGGTCGATTTTCTGTCACGTTACTTTTTTGACAGAGTCAAGATCACTGTCAGTAAAAAGACATCAAATGTCGTTTCATTGAAAAGTGAAAAGATAGTTATTTGACACTGTCATTTTATAGTGACGAATTACTGTCGTACGAAAATTTTTAAGAAGACAAAAAACGTTATTTATTTGACCCAATCAATCTCTAGTTTAGAAAACTTAAAAAACGACAAAATAAAGACAATTTTTAAAAATTGAAAATTTCACTTACCTGACAACAATAAGCGTCAAATAAATTTAAGTTTTCTTACTATTTGACGAATAGAAAATCCGCCCATTTTTCATAAACAACCATGAGCTAATAAAAATATTTCGCGCCACTATCGAGTATGTAAAATGGCCAGGAAAAATATTATTCACGGTAAAAAAAGAAAGACAGCTTTCAAATAAAATATGAATCGCTTTTAAATTTTGAAGAACACAGATACGCCATCGTTTACTTTTTAAAAAATAAACGATGGCGTCATTAAGCCAGGATTCACTCTGGGGAAGGAAAACAACTGAAAAAAAAATGGCTATCAGTGAATTCTGATAGCCATTTTTTTATTTTGACTTTTTGATCGCCAGGGGCGATCAAAAAGTCTATCTATTGCTCAGCGCATGGTTTCTTCATAGCGGTGAAGACCGTACTTCCTCATTTTTTCAACCAGGGTCGTACGACGGATCTGGAGTTTGTCAGCAGCTCTGGCCACCACACTGTTGCAGTCACTCAGAGCCTGCTGAATCAGACTTTTTTCCAGTCGGGTCAAAAATTCCTTCAAATTCAGCCCACCTACAGGAAGAATCGCCAAATCATCGACTTTTCCTGTTCCTGCCGGTTGAATGCTGTCGGGGAATAACTCGGCTACACCGTCATCATCAGAAATAGCATCCATATGACGGAAGTTCTGTGGTAAATCCTGAACACCCACCACTCCGTATGGGTACATGATGGCCAGTCTTTCCAGCAGATTAGACATTTCCCTGACGTTACCCGGCCAGTCATGGCGGCAGAGCGACATAATGCCAGCTGAACTCAGACGAATAGAACCACGACTTTGTTTTTCCATGGCACTGACCAGCTCATTGAGAATCAGCGGAATATCTTCCGGACGATCTCTGAGGGCAGGCATTTCAATGGGGAATACATTCAGTCGGTAATACAGATCTTCTCTGAACTCACCGGACTCAATCATTTCTGAAAGATTTTTGTGAGTAGCCGCTATGATTCTGACATCCACAGCAATCTGCTCGGAACCACCCACTCTTTCTATGGTTCGTTCCTGCAATACTCTCAGCAACTTCACCTGCATATGCAGGGGCATATCACCGATTTCGTCCAGGAATAATGTACCACCCTGTGCCAGCTCAAACCGTCCCTTTCTGGTATTGACCGCCCCAGTAAAAGAACCTTTTTCGTGGCCAAACAGTTCACTTTCCAACAACTCATTAGGAATAGCGCCACAGTTTACCGGCACAAAAGGCATGTCCCGGCGATGTGAGTGATCGTGCAGATTTCGGGCCACCAGTTCCTTGCCGGTTCCTGACTCGCCGGTCACCATGACATTAACATCACGGTTGGCCACCTGAGCCATAGAAGCCCGAACTTTGCGGACCTTGTCACTTTTACCCACCAGCCCACGAAACAGTTCTACCTGCTGATTCATACCGGTCTGGTGAAGTTGACGCCACTGTTCACGATAGACCTGGCCATAATGCAAGCACGAAAGCAATTGCGAACGATTGCAAGGCCAGTCAACGCGGGCAATGATCTGTCTACGAAGTGAGGATTGAAGGTTTTCCGGAAGGGGTTCAGCGATACGGATGACGGGAACCCCGCCACTCCAGTTCTGAATGCGGGCAATCATGCCCTGCATTGAACTTTCTGCCTGGAGAAAATCCCCAAGAAAAAGTGCACAGAAACCGTCTTTGTCGGATTCCCTGATGGCATCTTCCCAGTAAGCAGAACTGACCGCTCTGGTACGATACCCCATGAATTCAATAATGGTACTTAGATCATGTCGGCGCTGTTGAGAGTCTTCAATGATCAATACCTGATCTGCTGTATCCATTGTAACGACTTTTCCTTGTCATCAAAGCAATGAAAATAGACAGCCTGAAATAATATGAATCGCAATAAGCAAACTCTTATTAATTCAGTTAAGGTCTAAAATCCTATTTCGTCAAATTTCTCCGTCACTTTAATTCTTTTTTTGATTTTTTTATAAAATATGACGTGAATTAACCATACGAATTGTTTATTTACTGGAAAACTCAGAAGTTCTGATCAACACCAATCAATCTCCTCTGGTTTTAACGCATTTTCAGTGACACTTTGATGAACTCATAAGAAAGAACCAGTCTCTAAAAACAAAA
Organism: Endozoicomonas sp.; assembly: GCF_051008435.1. Classification (GTDB taxonomy): domain Bacteria; phylum Pseudomonadota; class Gammaproteobacteria; order Pseudomonadales; family Endozoicomonadaceae; genus Endozoicomonas_A. Next base: position 32,095 of record NZ_JBPCXO010000108.1, read on the forward strand.
TTTACATTAACATTCTGCTCCACTGTTTCGATGCAGCCAGGAACAACGCTTTCTTCTTAGAGAGCCTATAACAGCTGCTATCACCCTCTTTCTGAGCAATTAAGGATGTTATTATGAACTCCAGAAAGCTTTACAGGCTTGTTCTGGTTCTTTGTCTGATGTTCTTTCAAACAACCCTTGCTGTCAGCATGCCTGACTCACGAATAGCTCCTTACCTTGATATAGGTATCCATAAAAACGATATCGAGTACTTCATCCAGTGCAATATTTCAGCAGTCACAGTGGATACTTACCGGGGTAAAGGCGTTAGAAACCGGATCGATATTGCCCTGCTCGATAAAGCCGGTATTTCAGCCGCATTAGCAGCGGATTATCGCCAGGACTACCCTCTGGATGCAGAGGACATCACTGACTATGTAAAAGCAGGGATCACACCCAGCCAATTGGAAAAGTACTCAGAACATGGCCTCTTCATTGCAGATCAGGTTTTGTCCCTCATCAAAGAACACATTCCTCCTGAATATGCAGCAATGCTGCAGAATGCCCACATTTTCGCTTATCCGGTTCAAGCCGTAAAAGCATTGCTGGATAATGGTTTTCCCTTTGAAACAGCACTTCTTTACAGTCGCTCTGTCAAGAATGCCGAAGAGTTGAATCACCTCTACATTTCCGGATTAACGCCCGCTCAGCTTTATTCAGCCCTTCTTGCAGGGTTTACAGCTCAAGAGGCCGTTGGTCTCGCGCAGCATGGTATTGCAGCTGAAGACTTTTCACGCAGAATCACTCAAGAAAATACCTGTACTCTTTATCCTCCCGCCAGTATCAGATTCGTGCAGCTTGAAGCGTTGATCGAATACCAGCCTGTTCAGGAAACTCTCCCCGTTCCCATCAAACTCTTTGCACAGCTGCACACTACTTTTAGTGAGGATGACTCCTTCCCCCTATCACCTGAAGATAAAGCCTCAATAACCCGGCAGATCCAGAAATATCTGAAAGGTATGAAAGATCCGTCCACTTATGATCTCATTCATTTAGCCTCAGATATTGTCTCGGATCGCATGAAATATGCCGACGTGGATACTCAACCTGAACTCAAAGCGCTGTTTCCAGCCCATTGCTCCCTTAACCGGTTCTGGCAATATGGACTGGGAGACTGTGATAAATTCGCGGCTTTAACCAGTGTTGTTTTCTCACTACTCAAGCAGCACTTTCCAGAAACATTGCGAAATGTCTACATGACCAACGCTTTGTTTAAGGAGCGAAAAGATCACGAATGGAACTCTCTGGTGATTGTTGATTATGATCATTTAATCATGACTTACCTGGATACCACTGACTATCAGAGTCATCTGGACAAGGTTCATCGCTTTAAACAAGCTTCGCCTCTGAACGCCCTGGATGGCGAGCACTTCAACCAACAACAGTTTTTGCAGCACTATCAGCAGAAACTCTGTCAGTGATCCCCAAGAAAAGCAGGTCAGGGAAGATCTGACATGAGAAATGATATTTATCGGTTGAGCGTAAAACCCCGTACTTTGAGTGCGGGGATGTAAGCTCGTCGGCGATAGCCGACTAATGCGGTGTTCTCTGCTGCTGAACGTACTGTTTGATGACTTCTATAGGAGCGCCA
>NZ_JBPCXO010000109.1:0-2157 GCF_051008435.1 Endozoicomonas sp.
TCAGTTCTGAGCTCTGTTGTGAAAGTTGACTTAATCGACTCTGGCAGTCATTCAATATTGCCCGCGAGGCACTTTTCTTGTCACGGCATTAAGCGCTCTATAGACAACCCCACTAACCCTGGCATTCAGTTCCAAGGTCAGGGTATAGCTCTGACAGCTGGTCTATGCGCTTTTCTAAAAGATCAACATCATCACTTTTCCACTGACGATCCAGACAAGCCAAATAAATCTGTTGCGCTGCTGTTAGAAAACTGTCAGCCAAGTCAGAAAGTGGGTATAGGTCAATGTTTTTTAAAGCCCTGATATCCCCCTTCATGAAGCGAAGACAGCACATGGAAGCATTCCGTTTTTCCAATGTGACTGAAAACGCACCCTCCATGAACAACAACTCTTCCTTCTTGGAAACACCTGTTTTCAGGTCAATTAATGCACGAAGCCACCAGCTCATGATGGTAACAATAAAGTCATCCCAATCCTGCTCAGGAAACTGAAAACTTCCCAGTTTAAAGAAAATTATGCCTGTAATTTCTCCACTGCAATCAGATCTGGTTAACGATTCATCTCTTAGTTGAACTATCAATTCAGTAACTCCTTGCTTGTCAGTTAGCTGAAGGGTAAGCGGTTACTATTTTCTTGGTAATTTTATTAATCCATATATCAATGCCATTACCACGCACATGAATCCGATTCTCTTGAGTTTCAATACGTTTGCCATACCGGTATGCCTGCCGGATGGTTCTCTCAATCTCATCTCGCGACATATATTCAGGAAAAATACTTCTATTAGAGTCTTTCATGATTCTAGCCCCACCTCTCTGGTGACCAGACACAATATGATCCATGTCGATTTCAATTTTGCGCCATGAAGGCAGGTTGATGGGTTTGAGTTTAGCAACCGCATCAGCCACTTTCTTCCCAGTCTTGAGCTTACCTCCTGGCCCCGCCATGGCCAAATAGGTATCACCCACCGTATGGGCAAAATCATCCAACCCTGCCTGGGGAAAACCCAACCTCGGGCAGTCATCAGCACGACAGTGTCCCGCTACCGGCTGGATACTCTCCAGCTCTTCCTGCATCGTTACTATTCGCGCTCTGAGATCGATTTTCTCTTGAAGACATGTTTCATAGTCTTCATCCAGAGCCTCTCTCTCGCTGTCGAGCCCTGCTCTCTGCTGCTTCCATACCTGCCATTCTGCCTGATATTGCTTCAGCTCTGCCCTGATTTCTGCTCTCTTGCGATCACACTGCTCAGTCTCAGCTTTCACCTGTTTCGAGAATGCCCGAAACTGTGCTTTCCAGGCCTCCCCTTCCTGCCACCAGCGTTTACATTCAGCTAACTGCCGTTTTATATTCGCTACCTTCGTGCGACGATTGTCCAGCGTTTCACTTCTTGATACGCAGTGCTTGCTGCTGGCAGTGCAGGGCTTGATATCAAGATTGACCTTTTCAAATTGGTCCAACCGTTTATTACACTCATCCTCCCTGGGCTTATGCACCTGATTCCATTCCCGGCTAAAGGCATTCACTTTCTGGTTATGAGTTTCAGCCAGCTTTTCGCACGCTTTTTTGGTGTCCTCTTTGCTATCAAGTTTTTGCCGATACTGCTCCAGAGTCGTCTCTTCTTGTTCTTCCAGCGCCTGACTCCGTATCCGCCAATCATCCTTACGACGTTTTATGTCCTCCAACCTTGCCAGCAAACGATCCACTTCTTCCTGAAACGTTGGCATTTCACCCGCTGATGCAAAAAGCTTCATACCCAGGAAACTACGACCCGTTTCATGGTCAGCGCCCTCTGCAAACCTGAGTCGCAGTAATGAACGATAAAGCGTTAAAACTCGTATGTGCTCTGGACTGATACGTTGCTGATCTGACAAATAGCGATCTGCTGCAGGCCAGCGTAGGAAAGGCTTTCTGGTCATTAACAGAGCTACCAGAAAGTGACGTAGAACGCCTTTATCATCACTATTCGGTGCCTGCTCCAGCGTAGTTATTCCCTTATACAGTATCTGTCTTTGTTCCAGCAGTTTTTCATTGAACCATTGAAGAGCCTGTACTTCAGGAAAGCCCGCCACCTCCTGTACAAGATACTGATCAAGCGTTCTCAATAACCAGGTGTCTTCCTGAAGCAGCGTATTCAGGTAGGCGAAAATACTGTCA
>NZ_JBPCXO010000110.1:0-13835 GCF_051008435.1 Endozoicomonas sp.
GACTGCACCTGACGTGTTGCACTCGTCCATCTCGACGAAGGTGAACAAAGGCTTCTTTGATGCTCCAGTCAATCTCAATATGCTCGATTACCCAGCCAGGAAATGCGAACATAGGGCGTAGTGAGGATGTTGCACACATGTCTGATCCTTCAGAAATTTTGATCCTTACAAATCAATCGTCTCCTGAAGGCTATTTCTGTTGCAACCCCTCACTTTTCATCAGCCAACCTGTAAAAGCCCCAAAGATTTCATGCCAAGTCTCCTGGTAAAACCTATAGAGCCAAAGCATCCATACCATTAAACCTGAATAGCCTGCTTTTTCATAAACGGAGGGAAAGCATTATCGTGAAAGGCCGCTTCCTCCCTGAAACAGGCATATACAGATGAGCATTGTCGTACAAAGTCGAAATGCATAATTACACATTAACTATTAGCACGGATCATATAAATTAGCACATATATGAATATGTATCATGCTTAGGTTTCTTGATGGAGACTTACTCGCAGTATTATCAGAAAGTAATTAAACAGCCGGGAAAATCGAAGAAAAGGGATACAATCAAACCCATCTTTTCAGAAAAAGGAAAAATTCTGATCAAATTAAAAGCTAAACGACATTGGATTTATGGTTAAACCCAAGGTCAATAAGCATTCTGAGTGTCATCCAGACCTGACTCAAAAGAGCAGGCCTGAAAGGGACTTCCTCCTAGAAATCGAAACCAACACTCATCATCAGCATCGTATCATCCAGCCCCTGGACATTATTGGCGTTCTCTACACGCAGCAGGTTTACCTTGCCAAAGGCGTTTAACTCCGGGAATTCTCTGCGCACTACTACTTCATAATCGGTCTGGCGCTGATCCGGTGCATAATCAAGCGTGACACTGTCATAACGGAGATTGCTGCCGTTATATCCCTGAGGCAGAGTGAGTTCTGCCTGTCCTGACTGAACAGCCATAGGGCGGGTCACAAATGCAGCCATTGTTGTTTGTTCATCCAGCTCAGTCACAGCGCCCAGACTGAGACTGTCACTAAGCAGCTTGTCAGAGTGATCAACAATGGCATTGTGACTGGCACGGTTACGAGTCAGCCCCTGATAGTAACTCATTAACAGACCCGTCGACTTCGTCAGCTCATAGTTCAGGTTGACGCCATAAAAGTGGGTTTGACTGCCCTGTCCAGAATCCCAGATACCGGATCCTTCAGCACCCAGAACAGAATCTCTTTCCCTGAGACTGCCCACAGACAGGCTGACCTTCAGATCCTGGGACAAAGCCGTAGAAAGTTCGGCATTCAGACTCTCAAAATCACTGTCCACGCCCCCTCTGGACGCTTTCTCAGGCTCTCCCTGAAAGGCACCCGCTTTGAGGGTCAAACTCTGGCCAAGAAGCTGTTCGATATGAACACCTCGCGATGCTTCATTAAAGCTCTGGAAAGGATTGGCAAAAGCCCGGGTAGCGGTCAGCTTCTTAACACCTGCAGACTCATCAGCCATTAATCCAAAAGCCGACGAGGCATCCAGCCCCTGACTGAAAAAGACTTTCTGGTTTTTACTCATGGCAAAACCCAGAGTACCGGTGAGCCCATCCAGGGACTCAAACGATTGATCACCTTTTTTGGCAAACGACAGAGTGACACCTCCGGGAAGAACCACTCTAGAAAGCGATCGGGATACAGATGCATTGAAGTAACGATCTGAATTCACCCGCCTGAGGTCCTGCTGGTTGTTACTACCCGTCAGGGCAATACCACTGTAAACAAAACCGGCCTTGTCATAGGAATCAACAGCGACAAATTGAATCTCTGATAACTGCTGACCCACAATGTCACCCGAGGCAGCCGAAGAGTCCAAAGTTGAGTCAGAAAGGTTCTGCACCTGGCCATTTTCACCCTGAAGTTGTGCTACTCCAATCAGCTGAGTAGCCGCCTGCAGGTTCAACATACCCTGCCCATAAACGGCATCCACCCCGGTAGCACCCAGGTCGTCTGCTGAGGCAAATAGCCGGTTGACTACCGCCTTACTATGACATTGCCTGCTGTTGGCTCTGCCATCGCTGCTGTCACACAGATAGGAAAGAGAGTTCGAGCCCGGCAGTTGCAACCCCGGGAAGGCAGCCGCTACCACGGCAAAGGCACCACTCACCTGAGGCGCAGCCATGGAGGTTCCGGTTTTATAGCCGTGGCCGCCTGGCACCGTTGAATAGATATTGGTTCCTGGCGCTGCCAGACAAAACGCAGCACTGTCTCCACAGCCATGAGAACTGCTGTGCAGTTGATTGTTGCTGTTAACGTTAACGACCGAGATCCATTGCAAAGCCACATCCTCTTCCAATGAGGTGCCTTCGTAGACTTTCGGAGCCATAGTAAAAATGGATGACTGCTGCACTTCTGGGTTGAGATTTTCATCCAGATTATGATGATTCCCTGCGGCAACCACACCGACCAAACCTGCCTTGAAAGCACTCTGAGCCTGCTGGTAACCCACAGAACCCGCAGTGCCAAAAATATAACTCTTCAGAGCATCATCAGAATAATTAACCGGCTGACCCACAATATCAGAAGCCACTAACCCTCTGGTCTCTGAACTATGCACATAGGCAAAACTCATATTGGCTACCGAAGCCCCCTGATTGGCAGACCAAAGTAACAAAGCTGGAGTGGTAGTCGCATTCTCTGAACAACCGTCTGCAATATTTGCACACCCAGACAGCACATCTGCGTTGTATGCGACTCCATGAATGCCTGCGCCATCTTTATCAGCAGCGGCAATACCGGCAACGTGAGTACCATGGCTACCACTGTCCTGTTCGCCATAATTTTCATCACAGGTTTGAGTGCCACAGTTTGGCAGATCAATACTCTCGTTGAGATCGTTATGGGTTGTGTTGACCCCACTGTCCAGGACAGCAATCGTGATACCTTCACCCGCCTGCTTTGCTCCGGCGGTTGATGAAATATTGGAGTAGGCTTCCTTGGCTTTGATCTGATCCAGGTCAGGCCGATTCTGATACTCAGCCGTGTTGTAATATTCCGGGCTGCGGGGAGCCAGATTATTGGTACCTGAATCAGGTGGGCTGGTTGGAGGATTGCTGTCAGCAGGCGCGACACCACTGCTGCTGCCACCGCCTCCGCCGCCACCGGCAGCGAGTGCTGCCACTCCTGCAGCCGCTCCGCCGCCAATCAGATACCATTTGTTAAAAGAAAGTTTAGCCGCCGCTTTGTCAGTTGCTGCAGCTTCTCCTGACTCGGTTCCAAGTTCTGGCAACTGTTCAACAGTATCTGGGGCTTTGTCAGGAACTTTCTGAATGTCCGGAGCTTCTGACTTCGAAGCCGTCTGATCTTCCGCCTGAGCCGACGAAGCGATAGACAACATGATCGACAGAGAGAGGACCTTGAGGGCTCCCTTTTCTGTCTGGCTATAGAGGTGCTGATACAGCATAAGCCATCCCTGTTTATTTATAATTGTTGTGTTGGTTTCCTTACGGATGTGGTCGCAGATTTTTCTGCGTAAGTCCCCAAATTTAATGTGGGTAACATCCGGAAAATTATCTTATTGTATTTTTCTTATACAGTTTTATCGGGGGGGGCGTCTATCTTTTCAGACATATTTTGAAGAAAAATAATTACCATTTGGCAATGTTTTTTTATTGTAAAAACCAGATGGCATGGCGGCCAAGGGGTAAGAAGCCGCTCACACCGGTGCATATTAACTCAGTCGTTTATCATCACCTCTCGCTATCCTGCCCACCCAGCTGCTCGGCAATAAACTCACCAGCTGCCTGTTTTGAAATGATAGAGATGGCTGCGAGCGTCGAGTGTCGTTCGGTGATCAGTTTAACCACATTGTCTTGAACCTGTTCTACCCGGTCCACAAAGCTTCGACTTGCCTTAATACAGTCGGGCTAACAATTCTCAAGCTCTTTTTTAACATGATCTGGTAGCATGTTCCATATCAAGTGATAATATGTGTATTTAATTTCTTGATAGTTTTTATTTGAAAAATGCTCTACCTCCGAGAAATTTTTAGGCTGATGAAAAAAAACCATGAATTTATTTGACTTTACATATGAATTTTACAGTATCAATTATTATTAGCTTGAGGCTGACCAAGTTTTTTGCTTCTTTGATTAAGATAGGTTCTTCCCAGTTGTAGTTATTGATCACTCTAATTTGAAAGCAACCCGATGCACTAAAAGAAGGATACCATCCGAAGTCCAGTATTAAATTATTGCCGTAGCGAACTTGGCACCCGCTCAGCTCGCCCCTAAGGTTCTGATCCAGGTTGCTCCAGCTTTCGCTAACCAGCCGTCCAGACGCCCTGTCCAGCAAGTCTACCTGCTCGGCAATAAACTCACCAGCTGTCTGTTTTGAGCTGATAGAGATGGCTACGAGCGTCGAATTACTCTGTATCTAACAGTATTTTGATCAGTTTGCCTTCACCAATAACTTTCCCTTCCCATATTTGAAACTCAAACAGCGATTCTATTTCAGCAAGAGCAGCATGCGAATCCAAAAACTTAACCTCTAATTCATAAACTTTTTCTGGAATTAAGGTTTTTTCTTCTGATAGAAGCAATCTGCAGTCGAAGCCTTTGGTTTCGGAAGTCAGAAATACACACTGATAGTGGTGAGCGGAAATTGGAGTTATCCTTCCACCATTATCTTTTGAATAGAATTTTACCGAAACAACTGCATCAGGCTTCATTTTTTCGGCACCTCTGATGAATCAAGAATTTTAGGTCTAAGACCCTTTAGGTGCTTTTCTGGTACAACAAAAGCATGAATACCACCATCCACTTCTATTGAAGTCCCAAGGTATGAAGCCGGTACTTCTGTTTTCACTATTGTATAAGGAGGGTCTCGAAAAGCTTTTACAGCCTGCTTGGCATAGGAAGAAGCGTGTTCAGCAGTATCTGTGAAATACTTTCCTTCAGCTGATCCTCGATTTACAAAATGTCCAGTCTTTTTTATGTCGGCTAGCTCATCAGGGCCGACTGCCCTGTACAAAGTAGTATAACTATGCCTGAGAGCCTTACCACCTGGCACCACCGAAGCTACCTTCAGCAACCCGCTCAGCTCGTCCCTAAGGTTCTGATCCAGGTTGCTCCAGCTTTCGCTAACCAGCCGCCCAGACGTCCTGTCCAGCAAGTCTACCTGCTCGGCAATAAACTCACCAGCTGCCTGTTTTGAGCTGATAGAGATGGCTGAGAGCGTCGGGTGTCGTTCGGTGATCAGTTTAACGACATTGTCTTGAACCTGTTCTACCCTATTTATTCTCAACAGGACAGTGAATAAAAATCCTTGAGCTATTTTCAGATAGACGAACACCGTCCACAATATAGCGCTTATGGCCAGAAATGAGTGGATAAAACTCTATTGATTCACTTTTTCCATAAACAGACGCATGTAGCAGGCTTCTTGCGAAATCATACATAGCAATCCGTGAAGAAAAGCTTAAGTAGATGTCTCCACGACTATTGTCCACTTCCGCTTTCAGAAAGTGATTTTCATCCTTAAGATTGATATCCAAAGGTATCTCATCTGCATCTTCTGTAATTTTTATGTTTGCATTTAGAGTATTTTTCATTTCCTTATAACCTCATCCAGTCCCCATACTAAAAAGCTACTTTTACCATCCGGTACAATGTGCAGATTTTCTATAGTTTTACCTTTAGCGTTCTGAATCTGAACATTATAATGATTAATTGCTCCTTTGCCTTGATATGGTCCGCCTAAGTGATGCGCTTGGGCATCAAAGTCTTTTCTGAACAAAATTCTTGTACCATCATCCAGTACATGCATCAACTGATTAGGGTGTTCTCCAATTGGTCTTGCTTTAGCCAGCGCATCCTGAAAGTATTTCCCTCTTCCAGCAATGGCATGCAAGCCTACCCCACCTGGCATCACCGAAGCCACCTTCAGCAACCCGTTCAGCTCATCCCTAAGATTCTGATCCAGGTTGTTCCAACTTTCGCTAACCAGTCGTCCAGACGCCCTGTCCAGCAAGTCTACCTGCTCGGCAACAAACTCACCAGCTGCCTGTTTTGAGCTGATAGAGATGGCTGCGAGCGTCGGGTGTCGTTCAGTGAACAGTTTAACAACATTGTCCTGAACCTGTTCTACCCGGTCCACAAAGCGGGACACCGGATCTTCTCCCCGGCCAATAGACCCCAGCGCTTTGCGAAAACGAAATCCACGGGGGCTGTCGCCCATGACCGACGGGCTGAGCCCACAACCACCTGCTGCGCAGTGTTGGTTAAAACGATCCTGGGCAACGGGAGAATCTCTATAGACACTTCTCTGTCGTTCCTCGGCATGGTAGTCCTGAAGATTGTCCGACACCTCGCGCTCCATTGGGGCCGAGTACCGTTGATAGAGCTCAGGCTGAAGTGGGTGGCTCGCTTCAATGGCCTGTTCTATCGCACCTTTTTCTTCAAGTAGCTGGATAATGTCCTGGTGATGTCGGCTTCTGGCCAGGGTCAGGGCTGTTACACGGCCTTCCGTCACCCCATTGGGGTTAGCTCCCGAGCTTAATAAGCGTTCAACCGCTTCACGGTTGCCAGAACGGCTGGCCAGATGCAAACGGGTTACCCCCATGGCATCAGTTACATCAACGGGGGTGGGAAAAGTTTGGTCAATGCGTGCACTCAGCCATTCCAGGTTTTCATCGGCTTCGTCCAGGGATCGTTCTGGCGCTTGATGAGGGAGGACGGCCTGAACCGTAAAAACTGCGTCAGTCTGGAAGGCTTTCAGAAAACTGTGATTGTTGACATTCCAGGGTTTATCGGGGTTAGAAGACAGTCGACTTTTAAAAGTCCCGCACTGTACTTGTGCATATTCACCCGAAATACTGACGTTTTCACAGTTCAGTGGTGGCAGCAGGGCATTAAACAGGGCTTCGGCCATGTCATCCGGGGAAGATCGTTTAACCTGAAGGAAGTAGCAGGGGTTGTTCTGATCAAACAGCAGCAGGTGATCAGTTTCTATGCTCAGGACGACAGCGTGACGACCGGTAGTTAGCAGATAATGGGCAGGTGTCGGTAATTTTGAAAGTTCTCTGAGCCACTTTTTTATACTGGCCCGTGTCGTTGCCATTGGCCAGGCCGGTGTCATTTTCAAGGTGTTCCCGGCTGTGTCACTGTCAATTTCTTCCACGGCTGCCGGGCAACCCTGTTGGCGCTTCTGAATCTGATAGAGCCACCGCATCCAGACATGATGGCTGACCAGGTCGGCCAGCTCCGGTGACTGTTCGGAGAATGCCGTGAAGGACTCCGGAGTGTCAGGCATGCCTGAAGCCGATCGAAACTGATCATAACGAGAGAGGGCTTCTGTCACTGCGGACTCAAGGTTACTCCAGTGCTGGCCATAAGCGCTCCAGCCTGATTCTGGTGGGCGGCTGCAGGCTTGGAGCCGCTGGCTGAGTGTGGGTCGGCTGTCCGGTTCTGACAGGGCTGCCTGCAGATAGGCACAGGCCATGCCAAAACAGACCCCTTCATTCTTTGTTGATGAAGGCAGAAGGTAACGGCTGTTCTCTTGAAAATGCTCAAGGGCAGGAAGATCTGAAGAAGCTTCACAGCCTTGGTTTATGTCGTGTAAGTATCGGGAAATGACCTCAGAACCGGCGTTTACCTGCAGGGCAGTTAGTAAGAAAATAAAAGTCAGTAGTAACGGGTACAGGCATAGATGAGAACGCAGATAAAACCGGCTGACCATTAAACAATATCCTGAGTCCAAGCAAGAAGTTTATGCGTTGGCAGGCAGTCTAGTTCACATAATACCCTCGTCAAGGTCAGTAAGGTTTTGGATTTCTATCCATCAAGTTAAAAAAGGCACCCAGCAGATTGGCATCATTTCTATGCTGGGCGACCGCTACATCAGTCTCGATGGCAAGCGTGTCACGCATCTTATTGATAGCATTCAGGGCAGCCTTCAATTCTTCACCGAACTCGGGCCGCTCGGTAATGCCTCCTGATACAACAATCCGCTCAGGATCATAAACACACTGGAGGTTTGTCAGCAGAATCGACAAGTGAGAGTAGAATGCCTCAACCTCTTCCTGGCAGGCCTGATTACCGGAAGCAGCCAGCTCAAAGACAGCCTGGCCGGTCAGCTCCCGGTTCAACTTTTCAGACGCCCTGTGCACCATATTGCCGGTAGAAGCCAGCCAGCTAAAGGACTCCATCCGGCGCTGTTCGTGGTCGTATTGAACCAGCATTCCGAACTCGCCACCCAACAGGTTTTTACCCTTGCGTAGCTGACCATTATTGATGACAGCACCACCAACACCAGTGCCACAGACAACAAAAAGAACATCATCATAGCCTTGGGCACTGCCGGCTCTGACCTCAGCCAGAGCTGCACAGTTGGCATCGTTCTCCATGGCTACGGGAACATTGAAGAGGCCCTGAAGATCTTCCCTGAGATTGGGACCATGAATACAGGGAATGGCGCTGATGCCATTAATAATTCCCTGCTCGGTCACCGCACCCGGAGCACTGATAGCCAAGCCTCTGATGTTAAACTCGACAGAAACCTGATCAAATACACGACCGATCTCACCATAGAGCTGATCAATCTCTCCCTGCGGTGTTGGGAACTTGTCTTTTAACTGGATGCTGCCCTGTTCATCCAGCACTCCGTACTTAACAAAAGTACCGCCCAGATCTATGGAAAGATACATATCAACCGTCCCTCGTATTCGTTCAGGACTGCATCACACCTCGATAATGCAGCCCTGACTTACTCAGCAAATAGCCTGATTCACAATCTCAACAATATCCGCAGCAGAAGCCGCTGTTTTCAGCTGGCTGCGAAAATCGGCATGCACCAGCTTGCGTGACAACTTGCTCAGTACTTTCAGCTGAGAGCCGTCGTCGGAATCAGAAATGGCCAGACAGAACATGTACTGTGCTGCCGTATTATCTGACAACCCCCACTCAATGCCCTCCTGCAGACGAATGAAGAAAACGGCAGGATTTTTTACAGCATTACTCTTGCAATGCGGAATGGCAAAGCCGTCCATAAAACCTGTCGAACTCACGGTTTCACGAGCTTTCAGGCCTTCTACAAAGGCACCGGCGTCAGAGATTACTCCGGTCTCCAGCGCTACTTTGCTGATGGATTCAAACAGAGTTTCTTTAGAGGATGCAGGAGAGGATGCAGGGACATCCAGAATGACATTTTCCTGCTTAAGCATGAGCGATTTCTCCTGTCTCTTCTTTCTCGGCTTCTTTAAGCGCTTTTTTCTGCGCCTGTTTCAGACCAAAACCAATCATGCATGCGGTCACAGTGACACCAACACAGATAGAGAAGATCCAGGGCAGGAAGGGCATAGGCTGTTCGATATAGCCTACGAATGTACCCAGCGGGGAACCCAGCCCACCGTAAAACTTGGCGCCAAAAGCTGTAACCAGGGCACCTGCAACAGCAGAGCCGATAACGTTAGCGGGGATGAAAACCAGAGGCTTACTGGCAGCAAAAGGAATCGCACCTTCAGTGATACCCACCATGCCCATAGCCATGGCATTGTTACCCATCACTGTCTGATCAGAACTGAAGACATTCTTGAACAGTTTGGTGGCCAGCCAGGCACCCAGAGGAGCAACAGAGATAGCAGCCTGAGCAGCAGTACCCGGTACAAAGTTGGCACCCTGGATACCGTACTTGGCAACCGTATCCGTGAAGACAGCAGTACCGAAGATCAGGGCAATTTTATTGACCGGACCACCCAGGTCAAAACCGATCATGGCTCCAATCAGCGCACCAATCATAATTGGAGCAGCCGCGTAGGCATTAGACAGAGAGTTCAGACCGTCGTAGAGCGCCGTCATGACCGAAGCAATGGGATGACCAATACCGTAGAAAACTACAACAAAGACGGCAAATGTCGCCAGTAGAGGAATCACCATGATCGGTACGATCGGCATAATGATTTTCGGCCAGGGAATCTGCTTCAGATACTTGACGATATAACCCGCCAGGAAAGCAACAATGATCGCACCCAGGAAGCCAGCACCGGCTTCAGTACCCAGAAACGCAGGATCATTAATGATGTAAGCACCGATCATGGCAGGGGCAATCGCCGGACGATCGGCAATAGAGTAAGCCGTAAAACCGGCAAACAGCGGAATCATCAACTTGAAGCCGATCTGACCCAGAGCAAACAGCTTGCTGAAGAACAACCCACTGGCTGTTTCTACATCAAAGCCCCAGTTCACCAGGTTACCGGCATCATCGGCAGAGAAAGCAAAAATATTGGCGATAGCCAGCAACAAACCTGCAGAGATACACATCGGAATCATGTAGCTAATGCCACTCATCAGATGTTTTACAGCGCTGTTGTTGGTTTTACCCAGGGAAACGTTACCCACCGTTTCACCCTTTACCGAGTGCTTCTGCGCCGTTTCAAAAGCTTGCTTGATCAGACCTTCAGGGTTCTCAATCGCCGCTTTGACGTAGGTCTTCATTACCCTTTTGTCGATAAAGCGGTCGAGGCTGACATCAATATCTGCTGCGATAATGATGACATCCGCTTCCTGAATTTCCTTTGAGGTGAATTCATTTTCAACGCCAATGGTGCCGTGGGTTTCAACTTTTACGTCGTACCCCATGGCTTTGGCGGCATTCTCAAGGCTCTCTGCCGCCATGAAAGTATGTGCTATGCCCGCAGCACACCCCGTAATGGCAAGGACTTTCTTACTCATAAGTCGCTCTCCAGGCTCTTAATCAGAAAAGTTCAATCAGGAATGTTTTAATTTCGCCTGGTTTCATCGTCTCTATATAAAGCGTGTCCAGGTCGATCGTATTGTCGAAAGAGCCAAGCTGAGTACGCTCTGTAAGATCGGTCTCAGTTAACTGTTTCGGTGCTGTGTTGAATTCAATTTTTGCCTTCACCTGTTGTTCATCACTGCTATTCAGGAGGCGAAGAACATAACTGCGGCCATCATCAGCCAGCTTGAACAGCGAGCTGACCAGGTTGTCGCTGAGTTCTATCTTGCTGAACAACTGGAATTCACTGGCCAGATCACGGCGCATCCGGTTGGACACAAAATATTTCAGGGGACCGGTAAAGCGGTTCAGTTCCTGCTTTTGATAATGCAATACCGATGTCGTCCAATCCTGATTACGCCTGCGTAATTGGGCAAACCGGAATTCAGAATCAAGACAAATGGCAAATTCACATTCGAGGGTTTGCAGAAACTGACTATCCGGTGTCGGGATATAGCGGTATTCATTGCCTGAAGCCTTACCGGGACGACGCTGAAGGCCTGGCTTACCGAGCCAGCCAACACTTCTAAAAGCGGTCAGCTCAATAAACTGTCCTTGATCACCGGTAATTTCATATTCCTTGATCCCCCGGGTGAAGGCTGTGACAGAGCTCTGGTTATCGTGCAGATTGACGATGTTCAGCATCGGATAAATGCCGGTAGGCTCTTCATTCCAGCCCAACGCTTGCCAGTCATCCATTTCGGCCTGATGAACCGGACGCTCAATGCAACCAAATGGTGTATCGGAAAAAGACGTCGCTGAATGGATACCGGTATCGATTCGAACTCTCAGTCGATGATCCTTGCAGGTGTTATCCACCAGCAAACGGCATTGCAGAAGACCGTTATTCTCAAGAGAAACCTGTAGGGTATAAGGCAGCTTTTTCAGCTCACCACTACGCTCCTGGCCCTCAATACCTTCTGGCAATTCAAGAGTGCCTTTGATGCTCAAGGTCTGGGTCAGCGTATGAGCTTCGGCAGAAAATTCAGCGCCAGTGAAGTCGAAGACCAGGGGTTCATCCCCAGGCAGAGGCGAGTAATCATAGGTATCACCGTCATCAGCCTGATCCACCAGAGTGATGAAGTTCTTAAACAGCCTGCCTGTACTCATTTCTTTCAGGTGAATCTGACCATTAATGACTGCCAGTTTGTAATAGTCATCTTCGATCGCCGCCAGCGTCAGTTCCTGACGGGTAACAGACAACTCCTGAGCGCCTTCTTCTACTTTCAGATTGCAGTAAGAAAGCGGTTTCATTGGATGTCTGAAAGCAATATCGATCTCGTGGTAATACAATTCCGGATCGTTTTCGCGCTCATCCCGCTTGATTGAACCGTTGTAGACCTTACGGATTGCTTCCACCTCAAAAGGAATACTTTGACCGTTCAAAGTGATGTCAAAGCAGGGCTTTTTGGTACTGATGGTGGCCGTGATCTTTTTGTCAGAGTGGTAAGCCAGCGTATTGAAGAGTGTCAGAGTACTGTCTTCAGGCGTTGCTTCAGAAATCTTGCGAATCAGATAATCGATATGGGCATCAATGCGCTCATCGGCATTAATAAACCGGTTTAGAATCTGATAATTGGTTTTGTCGGTATTACATCCGCAGGCACTGTCGTGGGCATGATTTTTTAGAACCCCCTTCCAGATGTTATCGACTGTGCCGCGCTTGTGCTCCAGACCCAGCGCTGAGCCCATTGCCATCAATGGCTCCAGGGTATTGATCAGCTTACGTTCGACCTTGTCGTTCAGGTACTTATGGTCGTAGCGGGAAGAGTATATAGAGCGATGTATCTTGGAATTTTCGGAATCCAGCATTTCACCGTGGATGGTTTCCAGCTTGCTGGTATCAATATCCTCAAATACCTGTCCGTAGTCGCTTTCTACAAACTCATACTCTTCGACTTCACGATTTGCTTTTGCGATTTTTGCCTTAAAATCAAAATCAACATAGCGCTGGTCACCACCTACCGGGAACACACCAAAATCAAAGTGTGAAGCCTGGCTATTGGTATCTGCAGTAGAACGAATGTCGTTGTCATTGCCCCAGATCAGCGCTCCACCAGGGTAGTAACCTTCACGAATGTTGTAACAGGTCAGCTCAGAGCCGTCTTCGCTCTGCCACAGGAACTCACGATAGGCACTCTTGCTGCTGGACAGCCCACGCCAGAAGACAAAGCGGGTCAGGCCAAAACCGTTAAAAATTTTGGGCATATCCTGGCTCTGACCAAAAGAGTCAGGCACATAAGCAATGTCCATGGAATGACCCATGGCTTCGGCATAGTGATAACCGGTCTGGAGATTCTTGACGATGGATTCACCCGCCACAATCATCAGGTCTGACTGGGTGTACCAGGGACCTATCAGCAGGCGTTTGTCCGCGACCTGTTTTGCTATGGCTTCGCGGTTCTGTGGGCAGTTACTCAGGTGATCTTCGATCAGGCTGGTTTGGCCATCCAGCAGATAGCTCTGTACCAGGTTGGAGTCCAGCGCATAGAGCAGCTCATCCATGTGGTAATCGAGCTGGATCTGCGACTCATTCTGGGTGAAATACCACTCATAATCCCAATGGGTATGGGCAATGGTATGAATCTTTTTGACTTTAGAAGGGCTGTCTCCAGACGACACTTCCAGCGCTTGAGGGTGTTGAGCTGACATTGGCGATCTGTGTGAAAGTTTGTGATTAGGAAGTGCTGACCATTAATCATGGGCTCAGAGCTGCCGTAAAGGGGTCAGCAACAAGGAAGACTTGCGCTGGTGTAGTTTGTCTACATCAAGCAAGATCTGACACAGTAGATGGCCCCTTTACGGAGCTCCCGAAGGGCTCTCTCAGGAGCGTCCATAGCAGCGTTCCAACAGATTGAAAGATGTCTATATTCCTTCACCGTTGCGCCTTGCGCTGAACGCTCCTGAGAGAGCTGAGCTCCATGATTAATGGTCAGCACTTCCTAGGAGCCTGTCGGACTTACCACTGACCTACTGCGAAAAAGCCGGATTTGGCCATTTTTTATGATTCTTTTCGTTGAATAGCTCGCTATTCGCCTCAAATAATCATAAAAACTGTCTCAAACCGG
>NZ_JBPCXO010000111.1:0-8385 GCF_051008435.1 Endozoicomonas sp.
AGTCGAGCTGCAGGCTTGATGGATGTTAATGAATCACTCAAGGCGTCGAGAAATTCGGTGACAACAGAAAGTGAACGGATCAACACAGGCGACACTTGACGGTGATGTATTCAAGGGCCATGTTACATTGCCAGCCTGCTGCTGTGATGTTGATTGTACCTCGCCAGGCTTGGTACAAGAGTCACAGTAGTAGACTGGTTCCGCAGTCCACAAGAATCTTCCTTCGTCAAACGCTAAAAACTGCAGAATCGAGTTAAAGCCTTCTATGAGATTGCTGGCAGGCGCTCCTGTTGTTCTCTTGATAAGGCTTTTGCTGTCAGTCTGGCGGTTCGTTTAAGAGGTTGTGAGTGCCTTGAGATTTATTCGGGAACCGGGCAGTTATCCTATGAACTAAAGAGCAGAGGTATCTCTATTTATGCGACGGATAACTACAGCTTTCTGGCTGAGAACCCTGAAGCTGGCCGTTTTATGAAAGAGGTGCGTCAGCAGTCTGCTTTGGATTCGGTCAGAGAGTTTTGTGCCAGACAGGAGAAGGCATCGGCTGGCACACTGGTTATCAGTTTTCCTGTGGGTGATCCGGATGAGATCGCTACAATTTTTGAGCTGTTTCTTGAGCGAAAGAAAAACAGGATTGTTGCGATATGGTGTGCACAGAGGTGGTCAATATCAGCCGAGAAGTATTTGGTCAGTGATATGACCGAACGCCTTCATTACACTCCCCCACATGGCGAAGAGGGAGTGTATTTTTATCGTAGGAAATAGCAAAGCAAAAAGCTCGATGCTGTTTGATATTGCTTAGAGCTGTTGCTGGATATCCAGCTTGGGTATTGGCCAGTATTCTCGGCCATTACGCATGGTTTCTCCCCGTTTCAAGGCTTGATCCACCAGTTTGCAGATCAGGACATCAAAGGATATGCCAGCGTGCCTGGCTCCGTCTGGAAATAAACTGGTAGGTGTCATCCCGGGTAAATTGTTGAGCTCAGCGAATACCGGCTCTCCTGATTCAGGAACAATAAAGTCAGAGCGGCTCAGGTCGTGGCAGCCCAGAATCTGGTGAGCTTTAAGCGCGATTTCCTGAACTTTCCGATACTGCTCATCAGAGATTCTGGCGGGAATGACATGGTCACTCAGGCCCGGTGTGTAACGGTGGACATAATCATACCAGGCACCATCCGGGGTGGTAATCTCAGTGACAGGCAGGACCTGATAGTCATCCAGGTGGAGAACGCCTGCAGTGATTTCCCGGCCGGTGACAAACTCTTCAACCAGCAGCTTCTCATCCATTTGCAGGCCGGTTTTCAGCTTGCCCATCAGGTCTTCGTAACCCATGGCAAACTGAACGCCAATACCCGAACCCTGTCCGGAGGGTTTGATGATGACCTTGTGTCCCAGGGATTCAATGCAGTCCAGGGCGGTATCTTCGTAGTTATCGCTGCGATAGACGACTCTGTCCTTAGCCATGGGTATGCCGGAAGATTGAAGCAACCGTTTGGCTACAATCTTATCCAGAGAGCAGGCACTGGCCAGAGCGCCAGAACCCACATAGGGAACGCCCATGATATCCAGCAACCCTTGCAGACGGCCATCTTCTCCATAGGGCCCGTGAGCAACAGGAAAGGCAACATCAATTTGTTGGGCAATGAGTTGTTCAGGAAGTGTCTGGTCCAGTTCAAGGTGAACCACTCTCCCATAATACTCTTCCAGGCAGGGGGTGATACGATTTGCAGAGAGCCTGGATACATCCGCTTCGGGAGACAGACCACCGCAAATAACGGCAATGGTTTTACTTTTGTCGGGCATTCGTCTATTGGCTTCAGTTTGGACTATGATCAGACAAGCCTAGTACATGCTGGAGATCTGACCACACCTTGACCGAAAGAAGAGGGTTTGAACCGCTATCTATTGATAATCCTCCAGGCTGGCCTTAGACAGCGAACTATTCCAGAGGTTCATTGCAGTAGGAGTAGTTAAACAAACACTGAGTCCGGATATTTCATAAACATGCTCCGACTCTCACTTGTCCCTTATCATCTAAAGAGCCGTTTCAGGAAAGTCTGGATGGTGCTCCCTCTCCCGGTTCTCTGAGACGACAAAGTGATCGGATTTGGCATGCTACGTCTCCTTGTCCCCATATCTTTGTGGTGTGTCTGATAGCCGGGCAGTTTACGAAACGTCCGGGTTAGGAACTATTTCGACCGTTTGAGTTCAAAAAAAGGTATACGGTACGAAGGTAACTTTCTAAGGGATATTTGCTAAGGGGGATTTGTTGATCTAACGGGTTCGTAGAACTTTTGCCTGGACCATTGTCTGGCAGGTTCGCAAATACTGGAGAATTGTCAGAGCCTATCTGTGCATCAATGGCAACAAGCTAGTGGTGGCTTGTCTTATCTTTTTTATAGAATAAACGAAGTTTTGGAGAGAACCATCTATGGATGGTGTTTTGCCTCAACTATTTGCTGTACATGATGTGCAAATTGCATCTGATGGGGTGGACGACACAGGACGAAAGCCTGGCGGTAGTGCATCAGGAAGAACAGGCGCAAAAATAGTCACCAGAGCGTTGGATGTCATGCCAAAGTTACTGGACGAAACGGCTTCGCGGCTGACTCTCGAAACAGGGGCTCGGGAGAAGGTTGGGGAGGGTGCCTATGGACAGGTATATAAGTTGAAGCCAGACGAACAAGCTATGCTCCAGCTTGATAGGAGCTGTCTTAGCCAACCCAAACTAGAACCCTTCTATGTTGTCAAAAAGCAAACACCGAAGAAGGATGAATCTGGTGATGATTTTAAACAGAAGGTTGTACAAGAGTATGATCTTCAGGCTGAGTGTGCAGCTGCTCCAGCTCTGAAAGAGCAGAGGTTTGTAACAGCGGAGGGAACGATTGCACATGAGGCGCTCATGGAACATGTCGGTCAGCCACTGAGTATGGCTATAAAAGTAGTAAAGGAAGCTTCCGATAAAAAAGCCTTACCGGTATTACCTATGACCTTTGCAGAGTTTGTACGAGTTGAAGATCCTAACAATCGGAGTGACCCGCTGCTTTTAGAGGTCGTCAGATGTTTATCCAGGCAATTGCTGGAGTCTCTGGTGGAGCTGCACGAAAAGGGTATTGTTCATCGAGATATCAAGTCAGCCAATATGATGCTCAATTCAGCCGGTAAACTGACTCTGATTGATTTTGGTCTGTCCGACCGTGCATCTGGCGTAATGAACAAATTTAGCAAAAAAGCGGGAACACCCTACCATATGGCTCCACAGCTTTTTATGGGCAAACCGTATTCTGTAAAAGCGGATATCTGGTCAGTAGCCGTGCTCATGGTGCAACTCTTGGCAGGCTTTAAGCCGATATTATTTGATCATGAAGGTCGTAAGCGCGAAGACTTTACCTTTAATCTGTTACGTTATGATTTATTTATGGATTGGTTAATCAATAGCTCCGGATTTGATCTCAAAACGACCAATTTGCTTATTCGAATGTTTGCTATTGATGAGGAAGTCCGATTTAGTGCGAAGAAAGCGTTAAAGTCTGATTTTTTTCCAAGTTAAGGATGTTGACCTGTCTCTTTATGAGCTTCAATACTTGCACCAGAAAGCTTTCATGGAGTTGTCCAGATTAGAGTTAAGCGGGGAATCAAACGCTGGTCAGGAGCTGGAGCATAAGCGAAAAGAGGTAAAGAAGCTGCAGCTGTTAATCAAGCTTCGTGAGGCGGACGATGCTGGCAAAAGAGCCATTGAGAGTGCCAAGAGGCAGCTTCAGCGACAAGAAGTGTCAAAAATAGGTGTGCTCTCGAGTTATGAAACTAAAAGGTTGCGGGCAACAATACAGAGGCGTGGACAGCAATATACAAAGGTTAGGCAAGGGCTGATCATGCCCTGATAAATCGTTTAGTTGAAGTATGCCTTGATCAGTGCCAAAACCAGGCCTGCTATTTTAAAGTGCCGTAAAAAGTCGTTCTGTTTCTTAAGCATGGGTTTCGAGTACTAGTCGCCTTTAGAAGTGAGCCATTTGAAAAATTCCGGTGCTGCCTGTTTTAGCCAGAGATACTGGTACTTGAGCGTGAGCTGTAGCCAGCCTGAATCATGATACTTTCTCGCGCTGGTGCCCAGCTTTGTGTGGCAAGGGTGGAGACGGATGTTGTTCTGTCTGGCTTTCCAGACGAATACATGGTCTTCGCCATAGAGAGCGTTTTCTGGATAGCCGCCGAGTTGAAGGAAGAGAGAACGGCTAATGCATAGACCCTGATCTCCATAGGGGCACCCCAAAAAATGGGAGCGTATGCTTGCTCCCCATTCATTGATGGATAACCAACGGGTTTCCTTGTCATAAAACCAGAGATCAAAGTAGAACAATCGTTCTGGATATTAATGAATGGCGTTCAGTAAGCCCTGAACATTCTCTGTACTCAGTATTGAATCAGCATGGAGAAACCAGACATGGTCAGCCGACGCTTTCCTTGCTCCCGTATTAAGTTGAGAAGCACGTCCTCGCTCAGCAGTGCACCAAATCCAATTGAGCTTTTGCAGTGGCTCCGGAAGTTGCTCCAGTCTCGTAGGCTGCTGTTTGTCCTGGTAGCCAACAAGGATAATCTCGCTGCCTTCAGGCAGAAGGTTCAATTGATCAAACAGAGTTGGCCACTCTGGCTCGTTTGGGCCGAGCGGCACTATAACTGACAAGTTGGACATGACTATTCTTGCAGTAACTCCAGCAGGGCTTTTTGCTCTTGATTCAGGTGGCTTTCAGGGGAGAGTACCGCTGATTTCAGGGCGTTCCTGCAGGTGCACTGAGTGCTGTCGTGAGGTGTTTCTTCCTTCCAGCAGTCGTAGTCTGTTGCAATGGCGATTGTCGTATAACAAAGCTGCGCTTCCCTGGCCAGAAAAGCCTCCGGTACATTAGTCATACCCACAACATCGCACTGTGCAGCATTTTTGAGAAACAGGCTTTCTGCCCGGCTACCCAATCTGGGGCCGTCGATGCAGGCATAGGTTTTTTCTTTATGTAAGCCAATTTTTTCTGAGTTGGCCGCATTGATGAGTTGTTCTGACTGATGGTTGCAGCTGGGTAGAGCCGTGGAAATATGGGCGACAAGACCGTCACCGAAAAAGCTTTTCTCTCTGCTGCCTTTGACGAAATCAAAGTACTGACTGACCAGGGATAATTCTCCTGGCGCAATCTCTTCCTGTAGGCTGCCGACGGCTGAAAGCCCCATCACTTGTGTTGCTCCCAGGCTCTTTAAAGCCCAAATGTTGGCTTTGTAGTTGATCTCGTGAGGCAGAAGTTGATGTCCGCTTCCGTGCCGGGGTAAAAACAACAGTTTTTGTTGGTGGTAAATACCGGTCGTTATGGGGCCTGAATGAGGCCCATAAGGCGTATCAATGGTCTGTTCATTCAGGGTTTCAAGACCGTCCAGGCTATAAATGCCTGTTCCGCCAATGACTGCCAGCATAGTGTTTCCTTATCATTGTTATTTGATAGCTGTAAGCATTTGTTAGTTGTTTGCTTGCTTGATCTGGCTGGGAAGCTGGTTAACCCAAATCCTGATTTCGTCCCTTACACGACGATAGATTTCCAACGACTCTTCTTCTGTTGTGACTGACTCGGTCAGTCGGGGAGGGTCGTCAAAACGCTTCAGAATAATCTGCCCCTGTTCAGGGGTTGGGCAGGTTCTATGGGCGTGATCACAAACAGTGATAATAAAGTCGAAATGCTTCTGTTCCAACTCATTAAGAGTTTGGGATTGCTGCTGGCTGATATCAATACCTGCTTCCCGCATAACCCTGACGGCAGAAGGGTTGAGTCCATGGGCTTCAATACCGGCCGAGAAAGCTTCATAGTCTGGTGGTAACAGGTTTCTTGCCCAGCCTTCAGCCATCTGGCTGCGACAGGAATTACCCGTGCAGAGAAACAGTATCCGGGTTTTATCCATCATAAAATCCTTTTATTAAACTGATGATTACAGTTCGCTGCAGGAAGAACCAAAAGCAAAGCAGCTGTAACAGCGGTGGTGTTTCATACTGATGGTTTTAGTCAGGCTCGATTGTAAATTATTGCCCAGGTTGTACTCGGTATCGTCATCCACCAGTGTGAGGCATAAACCTGCATCTTCCCATTTTGCTTGACCATCATTTTTGAAAACGCGCACATAAATTGACGACGGCTATCTTCTGTCTGATAGCGGGTCATGCAATCTTTACTGACATGAGGGACGACGGGTAATGCGCCGGGCGGAAGAAAGTCCGGAAAGGCCACCTGTTTCAGGTTGACCGGCAAACCATTCAGCTCAAAAAGATCCCGAAAGGCCTGCTCAACCAGAGGGGTGTTTTCATTTTTTTCCATATGTCTGGCAACAGAAAGGTTAAAACCACTTTCATGCAGTAGCTTCATTCCGGAAAGGGCGGTCGCAAAACTGTCCTCACCTCGTTCAGCGTCATGTTGTTCAGCATTGGGGTGATCAAGGCTGACTCTCAGAGATATGGGGTGAGGGTTGTTTTTCAGCTGAGCCAGTTCATCCATTCTTTTAATCATTGGCGTCGTGCCATTGGTCAAAACCAGGCAGGGTCGATGTTGAGAGGCATAGTCCAGAATTCGGATTATGTCTTTAATGACAAAAGGCTCCCCGCCGGTAAACGAGAACTGTTCAACACCCATTTCAAGTGCTTCGTCAATGAAGGGCTTTGCTTCTTCCAGAGTGGGGGCGTCGAGCCTTTTACTGGCAGGACTTGAACCTTCGAGACAGAAGCTGCAGGAAAGGTTGCAGCGAGTCCCGGTATGAAACCAGAGCTCTTTCAGTTCGTGGGGTTTAATATAGCCTCTGGGGCTGCCATCCGGAGTAAAGTGCCATTCCTGGCTTTTGGGGCTTTGAGACGT
Source organism: Endozoicomonas sp. (assembly GCF_051008435.1). GTDB lineage: Bacteria > Pseudomonadota > Gammaproteobacteria > Pseudomonadales > Endozoicomonadaceae > Endozoicomonas_A. The sequence continues at coordinate 6,867 of NZ_JBPCXO010000111.1, forward strand.
TCCTGTCAGCAGCATGATCCATCACTTCCTGTGGCTGTATTGATAGAAGATGTTTCTGTGGAAGACGAGAAGGGCATTGGGGTTCCGCAACCATCAAAGATTCCGTAGTGAGTGCTGAAATCACCAATGAACTCAAAATGCTCCCGGAATCGGGTATCGTGCAACATTTTCCAGGTGTTTCCGCAAACCGGGAAAACCTTTCCTTTGGGAATGGGGTGATGTCCGTCCAGATTAAATGTGTTGGGGTGGTGATCAATCGTGCCTTTATAGATGACGGCCTGTCCATAATCCTCACAATGACTTTCCAGTTCTGGCAGTTTGAACAGTCGATAAGTGGCTGAGAAGAACTGGATGTCACCAACTTTGGCTTCAATCTCGCTGTTGTTAATGGTGATGGGTTTGTCTTCCACCAGTCTGGGGTCGGTAAAGCCGGCCTTTTTGGCCAAATTCAAAAAATCATTCCAGTAGAGTGCGCCGCTCAGGCATTCCCCATAAAGAACCGGGTCATCGACCAGCTCTGCTGGAATGCGACGATCTGAATAGACGTCAGAGAAGTAAAGCTCTCCACCTTGTTTCAGCAGTCGCCAGGCTTCTCTCAATACGGCTTCCTTATCGGGGGACAGGTTGATCACGCAGTTTGAAATGATCATATCAAAACTGCTTTCTTCCAGGTCCAGCTGGTCGAGCTTCTCGATATAGCCTTTGTGGAATGCGGTATTCGCTTTTGAGTAGCCAAACTTTTCTCGATGGTATTCGACATGTCGGTTGGCTATGGCCAGTTGTTCATCGGTCATGTCTACGCCGACGACATAACCTTGTTCTCCCACCATTTGTGCAAGGGCATAGCAATCGCGACCCGACCCAGAGCCAAGATCAAGAATTCTTGCACCTTTCAATTGTTCGGGGTAGACCAGTCCGCAACCGTAGTAGTGGCTCAGTACCTCGTCATGAAGATTGGAAAGGGCGTTTTTCAAATGTCGGGGCATGGCCGTCTCTGTGCAGCAGGCATTCGTCTGTAAATCGTTGCTGCCCTGAAGAGTTTTACCATAGTAATCTTGTACGGCTTTATGCATGAGGGATTGTACCTTGCTTGAAAACAGATTCGATGTGCTTTGCCAGTGCCCTTCGAGCAGGTCGGGTGTCCCTGTTTAATTCACGAAGTACTCTGAATAGATCTTTGAGGTAATCAATATCCTGACCAGGGGGGGGCATATCCGACAGATAAACTATTTCCTGTTTACCATCGACCCTACGTCATAATCCAAATGCTATATTAAACGTCTGATGACCTTTATATTTGGAGATAAATCTGATGTGTAAAAATACTGTTCAGTTCCAAAAAGGCATTGGAATTATGGAGTTTCTGGCCAACTACGGTAGTGAAGAACAGTCTGAGAGGGCGCTATTCTTCTGGCGCTGGCCAGCGGGTTTCCAATGCCCAAAATGTGGTTCTCGCAGTTTCTGTAAACTCCACAGGAAAGCCGAGTACCAGTGTAACCTCTGCCATCATCAAACTTCA
>NZ_JBPCXO010000112.1:0-10149 GCF_051008435.1 Endozoicomonas sp.
AGTCGAGCTGCAGGCTTGATGGATGTTAATGAATCACTCAAGGCGTCGAGAAATTCGGTGACAACAGAAAGTGAACGGATCAACACAGGCGACACTTGACGGTGATGTATTCAAGGGCCATGTTACACTGCCAGCCTGCTGCTGTGATGTTGATTGTACCTCGCTAGGCTTGGCACAAGAGTCACAGTAGTAGACTGGTTCCGCAGTCCACAAGAATCTTCCTTCGTCAAACGCTAAAAACTGCAGAATCGAGTGATAGTTATCCTGCTATGGATTTAAACAGAAATCTTTGTTTTCCAGTGCCCTGGGCTTTACTGCATGACTTAATGCCGGAACCTGTTCCAGCTTTTCAACTACTCAGCAGCTGGCAGCCCACCTGATCTATGATCTCAAGAATACGAAGTTGGCTTTCCCTCTTGTAGAGAGACAGGCCGCTGATAGGCTCGTTCAGATTAATATTAAAGTCACTGACATGACTGAGTGATGAATCATCTTTGCTGATAGCAAAGACTTTCATGCCCTTTCGTTTGGCATTATGGGCAAGATCTATAACTGCCTGGGTTTCTCCCGATTTACTGATCAGCAGAACCAGGCCTTCACTGGCCAGGGCGAGCTGGTGAATATCAGTAATGACCAGATGTGGAATGTTGGCAATGGAAAGAAAACGGGAGAGATAGCTGACACTGACAATAGAGCCGCCCCGGGCATACAGGTAAACGACTCTGACCTTTTTCATGGCCTGAGTCATTTTTTCTATGGTTTTATTTTTTGCTGTGTCAGCTTCTGAAAAATCGCTGTCTTCCCTGAGATCATGGGGCAAAGAGTAGCGCAGCTCAGTATAACTGGCATACCCCATTTTCTTGCAGACACGATTCACAGAGGTAGTGTTACTGTGGGCAATAGCGGCAATCTGTTTGGCCGAAATATCTCCCAGGTCATTCACATGATTGAGTATGTATTCGTAAATGATTCGTTCGGTACCCTGGAAGGATTTCATGGTGGCTGAAGCGCTGTAAAACTCAGGGTCGATAATAGTAGTTCGTTCAATCCATGAAATATATCAGCGTTGATCGCAACGTTCTTCAAAACAGCATCCCTGCCGAGTTGTGATCAGCTTACACTGAGCATTCTTTTGATATTTTGAAATTCATGGGTTCCTCTCAGTGCTTGTTGTTCTTTATCTGTGAGTTTACCCCAACCCTGATTGATTTGAGCTATGGAGGATCTGTTGTTGGGGGTTGACTTTCCAGCGGCCTTATTAGCATATAGCGCCTTGATTGCACCCGCGATACTTTTGAATTCGTCACCATCAAATTGACTTTTAATAGCATCAATATTTTTCCGGGGTTCTCTTCCTCCACCATTCCCTCCAGAGGTGGCTCCACCTTTGGGAGGTTTTCCATGGGTTCCTCCTTTTTGAGTGAGGCTTCCACCATTTTTACTCTTGCCTTTGGTGCCTCCGGCTCCACCACCACCGCTGCCACTGCCACCTTTATTCTTGGGCGCTTGTCGAAACTTGTTGGCAGGTGCCGTGAAATCAGGTCTTCCCATATAAAACTGATTACACGCTGCAACCCCGGCATCCGAGAAGCTGACACCTGAAACGTCCCCTGAAATCAGAGCTCCAAACAAGGCCAGGCCCGAATGGTAGCAGCCACTGCTGGTGGGTTTGAGTTGAGAGCGGTCAATAATAAAACCATTTTCAACGACTATGCTGGCAGGAAGTTCCAGTAACACCTCATCCTCAAAATGTGGAGCCGCTGAAATAGTAGGTTCCAGAGGTGAATCATCCGGATCGTGATCCTCTCCAGCTCTGGGAGAGTACACCGGATAAAAAATGGCTTTTTTAGAGGAAGGCTCCGTGATGGAGGGGGTGATAAAGGAGACATCCACTTCTTGTCGGCCCTCGGCTGCAGCCGTTTCCTGATTCGTTACCCGGGAAGGTTTCAGAACGATAGGCAGCTTCGCATCCCACAGTGTGACTTTTTTCTTGAGCTGACTGTTTGGCAGCACAGTAATCACACATTTACCGTCCACCAGTTTACTGTAAGCCCCACCCTGGTACATTTCTGAGTTGGCTTCATCGACTCTTTGGCCGTACTCCTCACAAAGGGTCAGTTGTGAAACAGCATAAGGACTAAATAGTATGAATATTGGTAGGACCAGCTGAGCTGAGTTTCGGACTGACTGCAAGAGATCATGACACTTCATCTTCAAAGAGTTCCTCACGGCTCAATATCACTTAGTTTCGTAAGATCAGGAAGTGTTCAAGCTAGTTTAAAAATGGAAGGGTGTATGGGTTTATTTATTAATCTTTAGGTGTTTCTGCCTAGGTCTCTATGATGAAACAAGTATGCCGGTTCAAATGTGAGTATCACGATACACCACTAGTACCACAAAACCTTATCCCGTCTTTACTCGCTCTTTTTATACTCCATGGCAATCTTAAACAGCCTTGAGCCTGAAATGCAGCCCTGCCTGATACTGGGTTTGGAAGTAGATCTTGTGTGGCTGTATTTGCATCATTAATCGCGTGGGTTATGGAACCATGGCAAAGAAAAAACTGGTTGCTGTAACAGCCTGTCCTACAGGCATTGCACACACCTTCATGGCGGCAAAAAAGATTCAGACCTGGGCTGAAAAGCAAGGTTATGAAGTCAAGGTAGAAACCCAGGGCAGTGACGGAGTGAAAAACCGGCTGTCTGCGCAGGATATTGCATCTGCCGATGCTGTGGTGCTGGCTGTCGATGTTCCCATTGCGGATGAAGAACGGTTTGATGGCGGTAGCGAAAATTACCGGTGAGTTTATTGATATTCAGGGAACGCCATTTCAAACCCTGGACATGCTCGGATTCATGACCATCAAGTTCATGTACCCGATCTTTGCCGCCTATGTGGCTTTTTCCATTGCAGGTAAACCCGCTCTGATTCCTGCCTTTATTGGCGGTGTGATGTCAGACGAAGTGTATAAGCGCTTTTTTGATATAGAACAGTGGGCCCCTTCCGGATTTTTCGGTGCTATCGCTATCGGTTTCCTGGTGGGTTATCTGGTGCGTTATCTAAATAACACCATTAAGGTGAAGACTGAGCTGACCACCCTGAAAACCATGTTGCTGGTTCCTCTGGTCAGTGGTGTGGTGATGTCCTGACCATGGAATACGTCATCAACCCGATATTCGGTGCCCTTAATCTGGCCATGGTCGAACTGTTTACTCAGGCGGGTGATGCCGGTCGTGGTATCTATTCCATGGTGATTGCAGCGGGTACCGCTTTTGACCTGGGAGGTCCGGTCAACAAAGCAGCGGGTTCTGTCGCCCTGGGCCTTAATGGCATGAGCGAAACTTTTGACCTGATTGCCCGTGAGCTGGGTATTGTTATTCCTCCTATTGGTGTAGGCATTGCTGCTTTGCTGGATGGTCGCTTTCGTCCCCGTGTCTTTAGCAATGAAGAGCAGACGGTAGGAAAAACTTCCCTGATGCTGGGCTTGATTGGTATTTCTGAAGGTACGATTCCCTTCATTCTCAAAAATCCCAAGATGATTCTTGGTGCCATTATCGGGACACAGGTCGCTGTATTACTGGATGTTTGGCAGAGCCTGCCACTGCCTGCTGTCTGGGGTTGGTTCCTTTCCTCTGATCCGGTGAGCTACACCCTCTCTGTTCTAGTGGGCTCCCTGTTTATTGCTATCGCATTGCTGTTCTGCAGCAAGCCGGTGGAAAGCCACGCCTGATCGTTAACTGAAAGCATTCATTGAATACTGCGAGCAGGCTGCACCTGGACAATGATAAAGCCGCCTGCAAACACCTGAGATTAGATCGAGAGAGTTCCCTATGGCTAAAGTCCATGTGCTTCCCCATACGCACTGGGATCGTGAGTGGTATTTCACTCAGCAGGACAGCGATGTTCTGGCAACTTACAACTTCACCAAAGTCATTGAAACACTGGAAACTGAATCCCGGTACAGTGTTTACCATCTGGATGGGCAGTCATCCATCGTCGAAGATTACCTGAAAATCCTGCCTCATATGCACGATCGCATGGCAAAGCTGGTGGCGGACAACAAACTGTATATTGGTCCCTGGTATACCCAGACCGACAGCTTTAATGTGGCGGGCGAATCCATTATCCGTAACCTCAAGTACGGGATGCATATCGCTGAGAGCCTGGGACACAGTATGAAGGTGGGTTACCTGCCGGATACCTTTGGTCATAACGCCCAGATGCCAACCCTGTTTAAAGGCTGTGGCATCGATAACATCATTTTCTGGCGCGGGATTGATTTCGATGAGCAGATAGATAAGTCCAACTTTACCTGGACCTCTCTGGGGGGGGGGGGACAACATCATCGCCTGTAATCTGGTACACGGCTATGGTGCAGCCAAAAACATGGTGGCTGACCCCGAGCATCTGGATAAAAAGATCTTTCCGATGGTTGAGAAGATCAAGGCACTGTCCGGATTGGATGAAGTACTGATTCCTTCTGGTGGGGATCAGGTCAATATTGATTCCAGCCTGCCTGAAACCCTCAGCGTGGCAACAGAGCGTTCTCCTGCAGACGACGTTTATCAGATTTCTTCCATGGAAGCTTATGTCGACTATTTGAGAGGTCAGGAGGAAGGGTTTGAAACTTTTGTCGGTGAATTTAAAACACCACGCTATGCCCGTATCCACAAGACCATTGGTTCAGTCCGTTACGACATCAAGAAACTGAATTTTGACATTGAGCAGTTTCTACTGAAAAAGCTTGAGCCCGTCATGGCTATGGCTAAAGCCAGTGGCATTCGAGTCCACACCCAGCTGATTGATATTGCCTGGAAGAAGATTATTGAGTGCCACGCTCATGACAGCATGGGGGGCTGTAACAGTGATGCCACCAATGCCGACATCATGCACCGTCTGAAACAGGCTGAAGAAATTTGTCACGGTCTGTACAACCTGATCATCAAGGAAATGGCGGCACAGGTCTGTGCTGAATCGGAAGTGATGGTCTTTAACAGTCAGGTCAAGCCTTACAGTGGGGTGGTGGATCTCGTGGTGTTCAGTAAACAGGCTTCTGTTCAGCTGCTGTACAAAGATCAGGTAGTTCCTGTTGAAGTCATTCACAGAGAAACTCTGGACGGTGGCAAGGTGATTGAGGTCACCAAAGATGGAGAAAAGGAGGTCCCCGTTCCTCCATACTACCGATTTGTTCTGAAGGCTGAAGTTGAGCAGCTGCCTGCCATGGGCTATCGGATTTATTCAGTTGCAGCTGCTGAAAAGTTGTCAGAGCAAAAGTCAGTCGATCATCAGCAGATTGAAAATGAGCGTTATTCCCTGTCACTCGATAACGGGCAGCTTTCTCTAAAGGACAAGCTCACAGGTCGTGAGATATCAGAGCTTTTCCAGTTTGAAAATGTCGCTGACGAGGGTGATTCCTATGACTTCTCGCCCTTACGAGGCGACCAGGCGATTTTTTCAGAAGGGTTTGAGTGGCTGGAAACCCATCAAGGTGAAACAACTCAGAGCATGAGTCTGGCTCTGAAAATGGCCGTGCCCAGTGATATGAATGAGCGCATGCAGGGCGAACTGAATGCCCAGATGGCTTTTAATCTAAAGCTGAGTCTCGAAAAAGGTGGCTGTCAGCTTTCGGTTGATATTGAAACCCTGAATCAGGTGAAAGACCACCGGGTTCGTTTGTTAGTGAATTCAGACATTACGACTGGACAATCAATCAGCACTCTGCCGTTTGGTGTTATTAACCGGACAGTGGCAAATCAGCCAGAAGCAGGCTGGGAAACCCGTTATCGTGAAGCTCCGGTTGATATTGAAACCACTGAAGGTGCTGTTGCTCTGGGGCAGTCTGACAAAGCTCTGGTATTAAATGGCCGGGGTTTAAAAGAGTTTCAGGTGTTGGAAGCACAGGAAGATGGCTTCAATAAAGTGGCTCTCACACTGTTCAAGTCGGTCGGTGTTCTGGGAAATGATGATCTGGCCTGGAGACCTGGCCGCGCCTCAGGTATCAACAATACCGTTGTTCATACCCCCGATGCTCAGTTGCAGAAATCCATGCAATTCAGTTTTGCCCTGGCCATGACTCAGAATGCCAGCCATAAAACGATCCGTGAACTGGAGTCTGACTACCTGAGCCGTCCTTTCGCTTATCAGAAGCAGGGACTGAACAGTTTTGAAAACCGTCTGGAACGATTCCAGGTCAGTTTTGATCAAAAAGTACTGTCACGAGAGTTCAGTCTGGTCAGTATTCAGGAAGATCTGGAAGTCTCCAGTATTTCCCATTCTCTCAATGATGAGCACACCCTGCTGTTGAGATTGTTCAATGCCGGTGATGCCGACGTGGCAGTGGATCTGGCCCAGTTCAATGAATTTGCCGATGTATCGGTAGTGAACTACTGCGAACAGCCGATAGAAAATCCCGGAGCTGTCTGCAAACCCATGAACAGTCTGGACCTTAAACTCGTCATCGATCAATCCGCCCTGAGCGTTTGAAAAGAGAAGAAGTGATAGATGTTAGCTGAAAAGATTAGCGAAAAGGTGGCTCTGCTCTATGGTGAAGAGCGGGCAGGGGCTATTACTGAAGATATTCTTTTGCTGGTAGAAAAATGGCGGGGGAAATTCCCTTCCAACCAGTCCTGGGTCGATGAAACCACCAGTTATCTGATTACCTATGGTGACAGCATACAGAAAGAGGGTGAACCCACTCTAAAGACCATGAAGCAGTTTGCTGACCGTTATTTGAAGGACGCGATCAGTAATATTCATATTCTGCCCATGTTTCCCTATACGTCCGATGATGGTTTCAGTGTCGTAGATTATCGGAAGGTGAATCCGGAACTGGGTGACTGGCAAGAGCTGAATGCACTGGCTGAACAGTTTGATCTGATGTACGACTGCGTCATCAACCATATTTCCAGGAGCAGTGACTGGTTTCAAGGGTTTCTGGCAGGTGAAGAAAAGTACCAGAACTATTTTGTCGACGCTGATCCAAAAGCGGATTACTCCTCCGTTACTCGTCCCAGAACTTTACCGTTGCTGACACCGTTCACTAAAGCGGATGGCAGTGAAGTGAATGTCTGGACCACATTCAGTGAAGACCAGGTTGATATTAATTTTGCCGCGCCTGAAATCCTGCTGGAAAGCCTTGATATCCTGATGATGTATGCGGCCAATGGTGGTCGCTCAATTCGCTTGGATGCCATTGGCTTTATCTGGAAAGTGTTGAACACCCGCTGCATCCATCTGCCACAGGCTCATGAGATTATTAAACTCTGGCGTCTGGTGTTGGACGAAGTGGCGGAAGGCACTTTGTTGATGACTGAAACCAATGTTCCCCATCAAGAGAACATCTCTTACTTCGGTCAGGGGGATGAAGCTCACATGGTCTATCAGTTCCCTCTGCCACCTCTGACACTGCATGCTTTCCTGCGCGAAGACAGTTCAACCCTGACGAAGTGGGCGACTGATCTTACCCGTGAAGCTATGGCTGCGGATTTCAGAGCTTCCAAAACGACGTTCTTTAATTTCCTGGCCAGTCATGATGGCATTGGCGTTCGTCCGACAGAAGGTATTTTGAGCGACAGTGAACGTGAGTATCTGGTGTCGGAAACTTTCAGGAAAAGCGGGAAGGTGAACTTCAAAGCCAATACCGATGGCAGTCAGTCACCTTATGAACTGAATATCAATTACCTCAGTGCTTTGACTGAACCGGATGACGATGTCGCAACCAAAGCGCGAAAGTTTCTGGCAGCCCAATCCATTTTGTTGTCGTTTATCGGGGTACCCGCTATCTATTATCACAGCTTACTGGGCAGTGAAAATGATATGGAAGGTATGGAAACTTCCGGTATTAACCGCCGGATTAACCGTGAAAAACTTGATATTGACCCGCTGATGGAAGAGCTGGCTACACAAGGCAGCCTGAAATCCACGATTTACCATGAAATGATCCGCCTTTTGGGTATTCGCCAGTCTCAGAAAGCTTTTTCACCAGACAGTGCCCAGAAAGTCTTGGATCTGGGCAAGGCCGTCTTTGGCCTGCAGCGTGGAGAAGATCTGGAAAGCATCGCGTTTGCTGTTAATTTGAGCGGTGAAGACCAGACTGTTGCACTGGGCAATGACGGTATCGACCTGGTATCTGGCCAGGGAGTGGATCGTGAATTCACTCTGGAACCCTACCAGTTTATCTGGGTAAAGATTTAATTCAGGAAGTCATGCATTATGAATCTGGCCAATTTAACCTCTGAAAACCTGATTCTCGTTGATGCGGTGTTTGAAAATCGTATCGATGCCATCACCAGAATGACCCAGATGCTGGCTGATGAAGGCAAGCTGAGTGATCAGAAAGCTTTTTTTGATGCGGTCATAAAACGTGAGAATGAAGGACCTACCGCATTGGGTGAAGAGCTTGCTGTTCCACATGGTAAGTCTGAGGCCGTGAAAGAAGCGGTTTTTGCTGCAGCGTTTGTCAAAGAAGATCTGCAGTGGCAGGGTCTGGACGGCGATGAGCCGGTCAAAATGATTTTTCTGCTGGCCATTCCTCCGGCAGAAGCGGGTTCAACCCATATGGAAGTGCTTACGGAACTGACTTCTTCACTGGTTGAGGATGAATTTCGTGAGCAGTTGCTAAAAGCTCAGTCAGCCCGTGATGTTTTGGCACTGTTTGGTGGTGAAACGCCAGTAGAAGAGACAACTTCTGACATTGAGCCTACTGTTCAGGTGTCTGTGGAAGCCGTTTCTGACCCGATAGATGATCACAGTGGTAAAGCCTACTATTGCTTTATTGTGGGGGGGATTGCCATCGTACTGGGCCTTTTTGCCCTGATGTGAACCTCTCAAGTGGCTGGCCGCTCATGCCAGCCACTCTTTTTGAATATCCCCTCTGTATCTCCGCGCTTACTCTATACTCTGCTTTCAATGGCTTTTATGCAGCCTGATTTAAGGTTTGCTCTACAGCTGCTCCCCTTAAAAAAAGCCGATGCAACCATTCAGTGAAAAATGCGCTTCTGTCGTTTCCATTCGTTTTTTTTATTTGGGCCTATGACATGCAGGCAGTCGCTGACCATTCCAGTGATCTGGTTGCGGTTCTGGAAAGAACTCATAAAGAGCAGTGTGTCATGGAAGAGGGGGTCAATCAGACTTTACTGAAGTGCAATGACTTCAAGCCGATTGCCAGAATCATTGCTGAGGCCAGGCACCCCAGATTTTTGCTGGCTTACTGCCCGGATAATACGGAAAGGGAAGGGCGCTGTTTTATTATGCGGTCGGACCACCAGGCAAAAGAAAAAATTCCCCAGTCGTTTCTCGATAAACTCAGGGAGGATGTCGTGACCCGTCCTTCTGAACAATTCTATTATTTCTGGGAATACTCCAGAGACGACTTTTTTGAAGATCTGACGGTGTTAGGGCTACCCATGCTGGCAGCCTATATGTTAACCACTCAGCATTATCGGGCAGGTTGGGTTATTGCAACACTGCTGTTTGGAAATCTGGTATTGAGTCCAGTGGGCAACTGGTTGGGGAATTTAGTCCGCAGTGACACGGAGCTGCAATCTAGAAAAAAGTATCGGTCTGTTAATCAATCCACCAGTATCATCGTTGAAGCGGTCAGCTTTCAGGCGGGTTGTATTACCAAACTGGGATACATTTCTATCAAGTATAAGGAAATCTGGGCTTATGAACTCTTCAGAAGGCTCTATTTCAGAGCACAGTCCATGTTTCTTCAGACCGGTTATAAAGTGACATCGGCACTGGTCGCCGTGGGAAGCAGTACCGTTGGCCTGACTAACAGATTGGGTAGTGGTGTAACGGAAGAGGTTGATTTCAGTCTGCCGATACCGGCCCATCAATTTCTTGAGCTGGCCGTGATTGTTCTATTCATTGTACAGGATACTGTCAGTCTGCTTGAGGATTACAACCGGATTGATGACCGTTCAGATTCGGCCGCTGATATGGTTCGAACGACCCTTGAAGGGCATAGTATTGCTCAGTGACCAGAGTGGTTAAGCGGATCGAAAGTGATTTATTCTCCTCGTTATCGGTTGAGCGTAAAACCCCGTACTTTGAGTGCGGGGATGTAAGCTCGTCGGCGATAGCCGACTAATGCGGTGTTCTCTGCTGCTGAACGTACTGTTTGATGACTTCTATAGGAGCGCCACC
>NZ_JBPCXO010000113.1:0-3181 GCF_051008435.1 Endozoicomonas sp.
ATTTGTCGCTCTAAGGGATTTTGCGAAGGAGTGCCGTACCGGGGAGTACGGTCGACTGAGTAAAACTCCCTTAGAGCGGCAAAGGGCAAGTGAGAACGGGAGCATGTTTATGAAATATCCGGGCTAATATAAATGTACACGCATTTAGACGATTTAAATGCTTGCACACACCTTATCGGCAATTTCCGCTCATTACAGCCTTCAATAGCATGATCCTAACTGGATTATAGGAAGCAGTAGCGGAAGTCTTTCCTGTTTATGTTGAGCTGTTCGCAGCACTATTGAGAACCTGAGGCAAGCATGAAGCTTTCCACATTTGGCACGAAATTTACCAGTCATTCCGGCATACTCCAGCTTATGGATGATCTGGGTCATGCACTGGCCGGCGGCCAGGATATGATCATGATGGGAGGGGGTAATCCTGCCCATATTCCTGAAGTGGAAGAGACTTTTCGTCAGCGACTTCAGAAAATTCTCGAGAGCCAGTCCGAATTCACCCGTCTCACCGGTACTTATGATCCGCCCCAGGGTGAGAAAGAATTTGTCCATGAGATGGCTCGCTTCCTGAACCGTCAGTTTGGCTGGAAACTGGGGCCAGAAAACATTGCCCTGACCAATGGCAGCCAGGCTGCCTTCTTCATGCTCTTCAATATGTTTGCCGGCCACTACGATGATGGCAGTCATCGCCGTATTCAGCTGCCATTAGCGCCAGAATACATTGGTTATGGTGATGCAGGCCTGAGTGATGACTTCTTTCTGGCCAACAAACCTGAAATCGAAATTATTAATGAGCACATGTTCAAATACCATGTCGATTTCAGCAGCCTGAAAGTGGATGAACGGACCGGTGCACTCTGTGCCTCCCGCCCAACGAATCCTACTGGTAATGTATTGACCGACCTGGAAGTCAGCCGACTGGACGAAATGGCCAGAGAGCACGATATTCCTCTGATCATTGATGGTGCCTACGGTACCCCATTCCCGAACCTGATTTTCAGTGATGCCAACCCGGAATGGAATGAGAACACCATTCTCTGCCTCAGCCTTTCCAAGTTGGGCCTGCCTGCCGCCAGAACCGGTATCGTGATTGCCAACGAACAGGTTATCAGAGCACTGTCGGGTATAAACGCCATCATGAATCTCGCGCCCAACAGTTTTGGCAGCCTGCTCGTACTGGATATGATCCGTGATGACAGCATCATTGATCTCAGTAAAAACGTGATCCGTCCTTATTATGAAGACAAAGCCAAATCCGCTGTTTTTTCATTGCAAAAGCATCTTAATGGACTCAACTGGAAGGTTCATAAGCCTGAAGGGGCCATGTTCCTGTGGCTCTGGTTTGAAGGTCTGCCTATCAGCAGCCAGGAGCTCTACGAGCGGTTGAAAAAACGTAATGTGCTGGTGGTGTCTGGTCATTACTTCTTCCCGGGAATTGATGACCACTGGGACCATAAGCATGAGTGTCTGAGAATGACTTACTCTCGTGATAATGAAACCGTAGATCGAGGTATTGCCATTATTGCCGAAGAAGTTCGCAAGGCTTACCAGGAGCAATAAGCCAACCTGAGCTTTTCCAAAAAGCCCTGACCTCTATGCAGGGCTTTTTGTTACGTTCACACTTAGAGAACTTCCACTCTTATTTTTTGGCAACCCTATCTCATCAAAGCCAAACGACAGCCAGAAATATCGAGCTCAAGCTTGCATTCCATCCATTCAAATCTACATTAACAGCTAGCCTGTTACTGTATTTATTCTGACAGCAAATACAGTCATTCAGGGTATAACCCGTTCTTACTGATAAAATGTAAATTTATATTTCAATTTTCTACTCCAGTTTGCACGAGATCACGTCTATGGCTTCACGCCTTCTAAGTGAAGCCTCAGGTACTGTGTTATGTACAAAAACCAATTGCTGCCCTGCCTCTGCCGAGCCCTGATTCTGGCACTGATTATGGTGACCGGCTGCTTTGCCGAAACTGCGACTCCGGTTCAGGAAAATCACCTGATGCCGTTGGAACAAATCATCAGCCAGATCCGGAAAAAATATGGAGAAGTGGTTATTCAGAATGCACGTCTGACGGAGGAGGACAAACGTCGTGTAAGAGTGATTGATTTTGCCGACGGTCGAAACAAAAACCAGCGAGCGGTTGTTGATGCCCGCTCAGGCAAGATCATTGAAGTGGCCCAACTGCAAACGCCCATGTCGCTGGAAAAAATTCTGGAAAAAGTCAAAAGCAAGCATCATATAGCGGCCATCCTGAAAACCAGAATTGATGAGCGAAATGGTCAGGTGATTCGAATCGTTGACTTCATCGATAAGAAGCACAAGCGCTGGAATACGACTCTTGATGCCTATACAGGCATGATCATTGATGAATACACTTACACAATGAAACCTCAGGGGAAGCTTGTATCCCTGAATAAGGTTATAACGAAAGCAAGACAAACTCATAAAAGCATGGTCATTCTGAAAACCAGACTGGTTCGCTGGAAGAAACAGCAGGTTCGGGAAATCTATTACCTGGACGAGAGTCGCCAGAAAAAAAGGCTCACCGTAGATGCTTCCAATGGAGAAGTTATCGAAGACCGCCTTTATCCATCGCCTCTATGAAAGTCTGAAAAAGCCTGGAAACCTGAATTTCAGGCTTTCAGTATTCCCTTGAAGAAAAATGGGAGTATCACTCAAACCACTACTTAAGATCGAAACCATAATGTAAGTACTCACTGATTCTGAGGGCAGCTACCTACTCTAGTTAGCAACAGTAAACGTAATTCTACGTAGTGCCATCCAGTTTTTGCGCATATACCCTAGAGCCTGTTGGAGTTGGTGCAGCCGTGTACCTAGGCGTCTGGAGTACCACCGGGAGATACGACAACTGTCCATGGCAAAGCGAAAATGCCATGTTCCCCGTATTTCCAGTCGCCTACCGTTCAATACGGCCCCTTCCTTAACCCTTTAGTCATAATTGGCTGTGCAGGGATCAGGAAGTCATTCCTTCTTATTTAAATGGTCAGCTCTATTTCTGGCCGGTCACTGTATTGTCTGGACAGTGCGGCTAGGAGCCTGTCGGACTTACCACTGACCTACTGCGAAAAAGCCGGATTTGGCCATTTTTTATGATTCTTTTCGTTGAATAGCTCGCTATTCGCCTCAAATAATCATAAAAACTGTCTCAAACCG
>NZ_JBPCXO010000114.1:0-12944 GCF_051008435.1 Endozoicomonas sp.
AATGGGTCTGTTCAGAGTGCGGAGCTGAACATCTGCGTGACGTAAACGCAGCAAGAAACATTCTTGCGGTCGGGCATGACCGTCTAGCTGTAGGAATCCCCGTCCTTTAGCGCGGGGAGGATGTCAAGCCATCAAGCTAGGTTCAGAGACTGCAGTGGGCACCTCTGATGGGCCTGTGGTCATTTATTTTTATTCTCTATGAGCACTGGCGTGTCAGGTCTATTCTATTCTGCCTGCTTCAAGGTCAGCTGCAAAGTGCGGATATAGAATTCTAATACCCACACTTGGGCAATGGTATGGAAACTGGCGGCTCCAATCTTCCTGTTAATGGTCCCAAGGGGACACGAGACCCCCTTCAAACTCCGGTGAAATCCTCTGAGGGTACTCATCCATCGACCGTAAAAATGGGGCCTCGGGATGTTGCTGTCCACAAAACGACGGGCGCTCCTTTGGAGGGCACAACAGGGCAGCATCCACCTTATATTCCGATCCACAAACGGGATGTCGTCATTGAGGAAGTTAAGGGAGGAGTCTGGGGGAGTATCCTGAGTGGACTGTCCAAAGCGGTGATGGTGCTGGTCAAAGCGGGAGCCGGTGCCAGTGGCAACGACGCTGACAATAAAATAAAGAGCGACAAACGGTTTGTTAAGGACAACACAAAAAGACTGAAGGGCTATCAAGCTGAAATAAGCTCAATCAAGGCTGAACTGAATCGATTCAGGCAAAAGCTCTCCCGTCTGAAACCTGATCAACAGCATCGATTTTCAGAACTCCATAAAAGGCTTTTTGAATTGAGAACCGAGCTGAGTGCACTGGAGCACAGCTTTCGCATGGTCGGCGAGATGGAGCCTTTTCTGAAAGCCAGTGATGAGACGCTCAAGCGAGAAATGAAAGAAGGCATGAAGTCCATGGAAAAGAACATGAATCCTGGACTGAAACTGCTGGTGGGCCTTCAAAAAGTCTTCAAAGAATCCAGGCAGGGGTTACCTGCAGGAAAGGTTTATCAACTCAATCTGGGCGATGTTTCTACCAAAACACCTTCTGGTGCAGCGCTGAATGCGCAGAATATTGGCGTTTATATTGAGCAGTGTTACATGTCCCCGACGGGAGAACTCACTCTGGATATTGCGGATATCAGGGCTGATTTATCATCCCTCGGAGAGAGTGGTGAAGTTGAACCAATGACTCTGTCAGGTGGTATCAGTATCAAGCTGAGGCCTCCCGCCAGTGACCACTTTCTTAAAGCCATGACCAGCTCAACTTTTTCCATGCCCAAACATATTTATAATCTGGGCAAAGAGCTGAAGCCTGTTTTTAATGGCATGTTCAAAGATCCACCTGAATCCAGGCTCAGTGATGTAGCTGAGGTGTCTATCAAAGGTCTTCAGTTAGAAAGGGATGGACAGTCTCTGCCACTGCAGGAAGCCCCCTTCGCCCATTCGCTGCTTGATTTGATGATACCCATTATGGGTGGAAGCCAGGAACTGCCTCCCAGTTCTCTGAAGCTGGAAGGGCGCCGGAAGCACAGAGAGCTGAAAGTGACCTATGAAAATCTGGCCAGGCAGGAAAAAGAACTGAAAGAGGATGTTGATCGTCTTTTAGAAGATTTGAAAAGCCTGCCTGAAGGGGATTCAAGAGACCGGTGTCGGCGCATTGGTAGAAATGCTTCCAAAGAGTTGGAAGCATTAACAGAAGACAGAGTGTCTAAAGGCCAGCAGTTAACCTTCAGCCGACAGGCACGAAAAGTTCAGAAGCAACGATTAAAGGATATGCAGTCGTCACTTGAGATGAGCCGGGGGATGATCGATCTGGTTTATGGACTGGTGACAGTGGCTAATGCCAACAGTGAAGGGACTCAGACTCATCTTGATATTCCAAGAATGATGATCCCTGTGTCGGGTGCATCATCAGTTGAATTGAGCCAGCTCAAGATTAACCTGTCTGATTTTACCTTCAGTGAAGAGGGCGTGGTGGACCTTAACATTCCGGAGATGGCCAGTCATATCACGCTTCAGAACGAAGCAACAGGAGAGAAGCGGTCGGTACCGGTTATCCTGAGGGGCGCTTCTATCAAGATTCGTCCACCCTATGGGCTTCTGGCCAAGGAATTATTGCAACTAAAGTTTCCACTGGATTCCAAAGCGGTGGAAGAGGTCGTTTTGCCTTTATATAAGGAAATGGACAATAAACGATCTACAGGCGGGTCAAAAACCTCGGATTATGCAGAGATTGATCTGGGGACCGTTTCCTGTATGACCCAAAAGGGTGAAGTGACTTTTTCCGGAGAAAAAGGCAGTCATTATCAGCAGCGCAGGCAGGAGTTTGTTAAGACAACCCGGGATCTTCTCTCGACAGACGTGAATGCCCAGAAAATGGTGGCAGCTCTGGAAGCGGTGGGTCTGACCCGGGAAACGCAGCAAAAAATCTGGAAGCTCAGTGAAGAAGGGGTTTTTGCCGAGTCTGTTGTTTTTGCTCCAGAAAAGTTGGAACAGCTGGTATTGGTGCCATCTCAGAGAGAGCGGTTGGATGAACCTGTTCAGAGTGTACCTGATGAAGGTTATATCAGTTCTACCCCCCTTGAATCACCGATAGAAGATCATTCAGTCTCATTGAGTTCCCCGCTTCCAGAGAATGAGACACTTCTGAATACTGAAGAGACTTCACCTGTTCCAGAGCCAGAACCGCCAGAGCCAGAACCGGCAGAGATAGTGCCCGTGGACTCAAAGCTCTCAGAGCCTGATCCTGTGGTAATGACCTCTGAAGACACTGCGCTGGAGAATTCTGTCACTCTGGATCCTTCGATTTCTGAGCCTCAACGGCTTCAGTCAACGACAGTGAATTCCCAGATAACTGACGCAGTGACTCCAGCCGCATCACCGCTACCTGAATTAAAGAGCAGTGACTCTGTGCCACAGGTCGATTCGACAGCGGAAGTTCTTAAAACTGAAGGTGTGTCGATTTCCAAAGAAAGCGCAATAACGGATCGGGTGATAGATACCAACCCAACAGAGTTGGCGAAAACACCGGTCAGGAAGGCTTTATCCTCAGCCGTTGCCCAGCCTGCCACAGAAAAGCCTCCAGAAGGGTTAAAGTTTAAGGATCTGAAAGGTTGTTTAGGGGTTATTAATCCAAAGTTTCGGGCAGAAAATGGAAAAAGAACCGCTGATTTTGAAATGCGAATGGCTCCACAAAGCTTGATGAAAAAGCTGTCCTGGTGGATGAACTTATTCTTCGGCAAGCAGGAGGTCGCTGTTCAGGTGGTTCTGCCGATAGACCGAAAGAGTTCGGAGTTACAGCTGCAGTCCCCTTCTCTTCAGTTGAAGAAGCAGACTTCTTACAATCCCGCTGTCTGGTTGGCGACTTTTGTGCTGAATCGCAGGCTCAGGAAACTCCAGTATCAGCTGGAGTTGGATCATGTTGAAGAGCAGAAGCGTTTGAGTCTTGCGCATAAGCCCTTAGTTAGCCCAGCCTGATGCTATCAAGCTCTCTGGATAAATGCTGATACTTATAAAGGATAAGTTGCGATTATTCAGCAGGGAATGCTAATGGAAACCAGTGGCAGCGGGCGATCCAGAAGGTCAGGTAATACTCCAGCCGGGTCAGTCCCGCAGACTCCGCCCAACAACAGTGCGTTGCACAATCAGAGAACAGTTAACAGTCAGTCTGGCCCTCAGGTTCAGAGTAGGATGCTCGAGGGGGCTTCCTCCGATGCATTTGTACCTTTGTCGATCAGGAAGATCACTTCGGTGGGTAGCTGGTTGGCAGGTTTGATTAGTGTCCTGAAAAGGCCAGTCATTGCTTTCGTCAGAGGCTCTTTTCAGAGTGCTTCTGATGCACAGGCCAAAAAGCTACAGCAAGGTATTGAAGGTCTTAAGAGGGAAATTGCCGGACTAGAAACAGAAGTCGCTGAAGTACGTGGCAAAGCTCAAAAGTACCAGCGGGAGCTGGATCAGGCTGAAAGAGATCCGGCCACGATGACTGCCCACGATGTCAAAATTTTTGCTCTGACCTTGAAGTCAGTGGCGGATTTTGAGGGAGAAGTGGCTGAAAAGAACGCAAAAATTGCGGATAAAAAGGCCCGGATCAGGAGAAAGAACGCTGAAATTCAGGGACAACCCGATCAGGTAGAGCTTTCGGTCAGGATGATGTCCGACAATCTTGAGCCTGGATTGAGAATACTGATGGGCTTGAGGAGTGTTTTTGAAAAGAAAAAGTCGGATAAATCCGGTAAGAAAACCTACGAAATATCAGCCGGTAATCTGGTGTATTCGGAGCCAGGAGCCCCGCCTCTGTCCATTGAAGACTTAAAGATCTATATCGATGAATTCAGTGAATCTCCGGGTTCCGTTCTAGTGCTCAACATCCCCGCGATTCAAGGTTGGATTAAAGGAACTGGCCAGAGAATGCGTCTTTCTGTTGGTGGACGTGTCGTTATCTCACCACCACTGAGCGGGCCTCTGAAAGAGATACTGACCTGCGGGAAACTGAAAATCACCGAAAAGATGGATGCCTTATCCAAAGTTTTCTCTACGTTTAGTGAACAGATTGCCAAGCCTGACAGTCAAGAACTGTTCAGTGATGCCATCAAAGTCGATATCCACCATTTTGACCAGCTGGAAGGTGAAAAAGAACACAGCCTGTTGACTCATTCTGTGGCCTCATCCATGGCAACACTGCTCAACCCCATGCTGACAGGGTGGCAAAACGCCAAGAATAAGAATGAGCTTGAGAAAGCTAAAACGCTGGCAGGGTTTGATCGGAATCAGTGTGACCGTTATCAGTCCAAGCTGGATGCCCTGAATAAAATGGAAGGTGAGCTGAAAGCGCTACAGCCCGGGTTGAATGATCCCCAGGGGCAGAAAGAATTAAAGGAACAGCTTGAGCGCACTCAGCAACTCATCAGAAACGCTCATGGCAGTCATGTGCTTAATCGAAAACATTTGGAAGCCAAAGAGAAATCAATACAGTCGCTGGAAGGAAGAACAGCACCGGCCAAACAGGCGCTGAATAATTATCAGAATATGATGCAAATGTTCTTTGGCTTAAGAGCCAGACTTTTGGGCAGTTTGCAGCAGAAGCCTGTTCAGATCAGAGTCCCCGAACAGCAAGTAGACATTACTGGAGCAGGTCATCTCCGGTTATATAATCTGAAAATGAATCTTCAGGAGCTGGTCACCAATGATGATGGGTCCGTTGATATTGTCATTCCGCAATTGGAGTCACAGGTCGCTTTACATAACAGTGCCACAAAAAAGGAAGAATCCGTTCCAGTTGGCTTCTTGGATGTAAAGATTCATCTCCATCCTACGATTGCTCCTCTGGTTTTAGGCGCGTTGAATACCCGGTTCCCCATTGATGTTGAGAAAGTTGAGCGGTTCATCAGAGCCTTCACTCAGCAGACATCGGCCTACCGAGACCCGAACAGTGGAGGTCTGAGTCCTAAAGCCATTGGGGAGCATATCAACATCAGCATCGGTAATGTTTTCTTTACCGGTAGAGAATCAGCCGTGGAGTGTGATGCACGGCCCCGGTCAGACTTGAATCAACTGGCTGAAAAAATGTCAGAACTGTTGGCCAGTCCGATGTCACCTCAGCAACTGGGAGTGATTCTGGAAAAAGAGCTGGGTCTTAGAGGAGAGCCAGCGGCCAAAGTATTAAATGTACTCTCTCTGGGCTTGTTGGAGCCTGCTCCAGAGCCCGTTCCTTTGCCTGTTCCTGAACCTGTCATACCAACCAATATGCCTGACGAAGAGGGGCTGACAATAGGGCAAAGAGTTGAACCTCAGCGTCCCGTCGCTTCCGGGCAACGGGAAGTAGACCATCAAGAACCTGTGGACGAAAAGACTGACGTCGATACACCGATCCCTGTAACTGCTCCTGAAAGGCCCGATAGCTTGGCTATCGTCGTAGAGGATGAAACTCATCTGGAAGAACCCAGTTCTCTGGAAGAAACAAGCCCTGCGACGATCCCTTCTCCAGTCTCACTGTCTCCTGAGCTGGCATTGGAAAAACGGGATGAGAAAACCGAAGCAGTCACTGCTCCGCCCCCTGTTAGCGTTGAACTTCCGGATGAATTAAAAGAGCCTGATGAAAGAACTTCTTCATTAGGGGGGGAGCCTGAGGAAAGCGTTGTCGAAACAGGGGTTCCCCGTTCTCTTGAGGCAAGTCATCTGGCAGGTAATGAAGCCGTTGTATCCATAGATTCTTCTGAGCCTGTGACGTTTACTTCGATTGCCCAGGACCATCTGGAAGCCTCCATTTCAGAACCCCATAGCGTAGAAGCAGAGAATGAGGTGCCAAGGCTTCATCAGATTACTTTGCCTGAGCTTCAGCACTGTAAAGGGATTACCAACCCGGTGGTTGATGACGAAGAGGCTGGCGCTCCCACAGTCAGTTTTGATATGGAAACGGATGTAGGAAAGCTGTTTGGCAAAGTGAACTTTTTCATTCGTTGGTTGCTGGGGGGAGATAGGGCCTCTCTGGCGGTTTCCAGTGGTACAGACAGTGGTGTATTAGAGCTCGGAAAGCCAAGAGTCGCGGTGAAAAAGTCAGGTTTTCTAGGGTGGAAAAGCCTGTTCGCTAACTACTGGTTGCAGCGGCAGTTGAAGAAAAGACCTCTGACTTTAGACCTGGATATCAGACCAGAGCAGAAAGCACTGAGTTTGCAGTTTTTGGAAGCCTCTCAAGTTTAGGGAAGAGAGCCATGAACGTAGGGAATGAAGGAACAGGCAGAAAGCCTACACATTTATCTTCGTCGCCTGATCTACCCAATGAAGCCAAGGGCGTTCGCAAAGAAGATACCGCTCAGAGGCAGGTATTGCCTCGTTCAGAGCACAAACCTTTCCGATCGCTGGTGGACAGGGGGATTGAAGTTGTTCCCGTCAAGCCAGGTCTGCTGACCCGAGCGTTCAGTTCGCTGTCGTCCAGTTTTATTTCTTTTTTCAGCTCTGCGATTTCATCCATTGCCGGTGCCAATCAAAAGGAGGTCCGAGATTTAATCAGTCAAGAGCATGAAAAACAGAAAGAGATTAAGAAAGATGTTAAAGAGTTTGAAGTGGACCTGAAGCGCACTGAAAAGTCATTAAAAACATTACGCATGAGTCTGGAAGCCCTGACGCTTGATCAGTTGAATGAATACAGTGATCGGGTCAGAGAGCAACAAAGTACTCAGGAACAACTTGTTCTTAAAAAAGCTTACTTAACACGATCTGCTGAACAGGTGCGATCTTATGAACAGACTCTAGCGGCCAGTAAGAGCAAGCAGTCACTCAGTATGAAGGTGCTGGAGGAGAATATTTCAACCGGTATTGAAGCACTCATGGTGTTAAAGGATGTGTTCAATAAAAACAAGAAAGGGAAACATCAGGGTAAGGTGTTTGAAATGCGGTTGGGTGATGTCAAGGTGACGGATCCTGATCGTTATGATTTTCAGGTTAAAAACCTGGTCGTTAATGTCGGTCGGTTTTGTTTTGAAGACGGTCATATCGAGTTGGAATTGCCGGAAATCTCTGCTCACTGTTTCTCCCTGGGGGAAGGTAAAGCGGTTGGGCCAATCAAAATGAAGGGCGGCTGTCGGGTTCGTATTGGAGAACCTTTGGCTGAGCCTTTGAACAAGTTATTGACCTGTGGGAAGACTGAGATTTTTGGTGCTTATAAAAAGGTCTCTGAGGTATTTGAATCCCTCAGTGATGAAACCTCCGGAATCGAAGCTGAAAAACATATGGGGGATGTTTTTCAATTCACGGTTGATGGTTTGGAAACCCAAGAGAAGGGAGAGAGTTCAGACCTGTTCACCGAAGCAATGGGAGAGGCAGTAATCAGGCTGTTATCTCCGGTCGTAACGACCTGGAAAAAAGAGCAGGGTGCTCAAAGTCTTAAAAAGTCCAGAGAACGGGAAGATGGCTGTACCGTAAAAGCCAAAGGCATGGCGACTTTGTATGAGCTTAGAGAGAAAGCCGTAAAGATACTGGAAGAAGACCTTCCAAGGATGAAAGAAGGCGAAGCGAAAAAAGGCTGTGAGGCCATGCTGGCAGATTATCGAACGACTCTGGATCGAACTCGAAAGTTGGTGCAGGAGAGGAAAGATGCGTTGTCTCAGCAGGAAAAGCTGACCGCAGCCATGGTGTATCGAGAGGCTAATGCCGGAAAATCTGTTCAGACCTATCAAAATGCCCTGAAGCTGTTTCATACATTAAGAGGGGTTGCCACAGGGAAAGTATCAGGCCAGTCAGGCTCTGCCTCTATGGCGTTAAGTGAGCAGCGTATCGACTTTACTGAAACAGCCCATGCCGAGCTGTCATCGGCCTCTCTGCAACTCTCAGGGTATAGTCTGAGCGATGATGGCGTTCTTGATATAAAAGTCCCCGAAATGTCGTTGAATCTGGGGCTGGTCAATGAAGTGTCAGAAAGTCGTGAAGAGTTTCCCGCCAGCCTGAAAGACGTATCACTGAAAGTCAGTCCTCCAATGGGGGCGATCATTCACGAAATATTGTTACTGGATTTTCCTCTTGAGCTTCGGACTCTGGAGTTATTGTGGAAGAAATATCTGGACTGTACTGCTGAACATTACAGCCCACATGGAGCCCATGATCCTGTTGATGTGGTCTCTTATTTCTCGGTTGGGGTTGGCAGTGTGGCCTGTCTGGCAGAGGGGGATGTTCGGGTCGAAGCGGGAGAGCGCTCAATTAAAGATAAAGAGTTGATGGCTATCGGTATGTCAAAGCTCATGGGACAGGAGCTGAAGGTCAATGAACTGGATAAACTGTTCCGCACAGAAATGGGTATGAACGCTCAATCGTCCAGCCAGATAATGAACCTGCTTTGTCTGGGCTTGTTGGGTGAGCCAGACGAAGATGCTGCTGCATCGGTCATGGCACCGGATACGCAGGAAGTACCGGCAGTGCTCGATCCATTATTGGCAACTGTTAAAGCCAACGTTGATGAGTCCTTGACGGACTCTGTGACGGTAAAGAATGTCCCCGTTAAGGAAAACACTGAAGCGTTTTCGATCTCGATACCTCCTGTATCCCTGGTATCGCAGGAGCAGCTGGAGCCAGTCATTCCTGCCATTAAAGAGCTGCCTGATGAATTGCCTGTTGATGAAGAGGAAGGCGAACTGAATCGCTCTGAGCCCAATATTGTTGATCCACTGTCCCCATCTGTGTATGACTCTTTGACAGTGAGCAATGAACCAGCTTCTCCACTCCCCAGTAATACTTTGTCTCCTTCCTCCGCCAGTGTAGAGAGAGATCTTCCGGCAGGGGGCATGTCTTCACCCTTACCCAAAGAGGTTCAGGTCTCCTCTGAAGTCAGCAAGCAAGATGACATCAGGGCAGAGGCTTCTCCTATGAGACAAAGAGAAACCTCAGTACCTTTACCGTCAAGTCCAAAGGTGCAAAGCGATATAAAGTCAGGGGACAAAGCTGGACGCAAGAAGCTGGCATTCAAGAAAATACAGGAAACCAGCGAGAAGCGGGCACTCTCGAAGAAAGAGATTCGTGTATCGGAGTTAAGCCGTTGTCCAGGGGTCAGTCAGGTGAAGACAGCGGTGAAAGAAGATCGGCTGGAAGTGAGCTTTGCTTTGAAAGCCCCTACTCTCAAAGTGCTCGGAAAGTTGCCTTTCTTGTTGAGTTGGCTGGTGGGAGCCGATCTGTCTCTTTCGGTTCAGAGTCCTCTGAAAGAGGATGTGGTTCAAATCAGTGAACCCTCTATTCAGGTTCGTAGTGCCAGAATCCCATTCTTAGGTACCTGGCTGGCCAATTATTGGCTGAAACGAGCAATGGCTAAAGGTCAATTGGGGGTTGATGCCCATCAAGGTGAAGGTCAGACAGACCTGCAATTCGTCCGGATTGAATCAGCCTGAAACTGATTTGTTTCTTTATATCTGAACATAAGCTCATTGTTCGTCCGATTCCCTCGCAAACATGATCTTCTCTCAGATAGATGATTTCTGTCCCAGCCCGGTCTACTTTTGTTATTGGGCTTAACTATAAAAAAAACCGACCCGATGGATAACTGGCTATAAAGGCCTTCTTGCGTTTTGGCTATATTTGATAGCTGAGACGATTTAGCGCGGTTCGTTCACTGATGTTAAAACTCGAAAAAGCACAGATATTTTTACAGCAGGAGGCTCAAAGCAAGCAGGAGGCTTTGCAATTAGCTGGTAACAAAATGCTGGAGACCGGTCTGGTTTCTGCTGACTATCTGCCGGGTATCTACACTCGGGAAACGCTTGCTTCCACCTTTTTGGATCATGGTATAGCTATTCCCCATGGGATGCCGGAACACAGGCATGCGATCAAGAGAACCGGGGTGGTTGTGATTCAGTTTCCAGAAGGCGTGGAATGGGGGCAGAATCAGCATGTGTTTCTGGCCTTTGGTATTGCCGCCCACTGCAATGAGCACCTCAGAATTTTGAGTGGTCTTACTCGTGTTCTGGATAATCGTCCCCTCTGCAGTTATCTGGCTCGCACCCGGGAGCCTGAAAAAATCGTAGACGCTCTTGAAGGCAAGCCTTTGCCGGGGCTTGGCAGTCCCCATGAATGGCAAAAGGCTTATTTGAACCAGAGCCAAAGGGAGACCTGTGAAAGAGGCTGGGTCAGCCGTTCGTACAGTAAGGTCAGGGAGCTAACCAGAGAATATGTTATTCACAACACCAATGGTTTACATGCCCGGTGCGGCAGTGCCTTTATTTCTGCTCTGACGGAGTATGACACACGTGTTTATGTGAGGAATGTCAGCAAAAATGGCGAGTATGTGAATGGCCGTAGTCTGGTCAAACTGTTGGGGCTTGAGTTGGTTTGTGGCGAAATACTGGGAATCAGGCTTTCAGGGCTGCATGCCAGTGCTGCATTAAAGCGTCTGGATCAGCTGCTTTCAGAAGAGTTTACTTCGATATAAAAAGCAAGCGCCCTTCAATGGGCGCTTTGGCTAACTCAAACTGGAGCTCAGGTCTCCAGGGGGTCATTAGTTTCATCCACCTGAGTGATGAAAATTGAGCGATAGTTAATGACGGGTTTCGCTGGCTGGCATGATATTCGGGTGATCAAGCCATTCTTCAGGACACTCATCAATAGTGTCCACGGCTTCGGCTTCATTCAGCTCCCCACGGGTCGCCAGCACTGCCAGATCCTTGGCAAAACTTTGTAATAGATCGATGACTTCCTCCCTGTCAGGATCGAGACTTTCATCAAACGTTATATTGAAGAGAGGATTGTCATGTTCGTACTCCTCTCCTTTGCGCATGAGCGTCATTTGAAGGCCGGGCTGCTCATAGTCCGTGACTTCGGCCAGCTTGAATGTAACTGATTGGGCTTCCCTGAGAACAGACAGTAGCTTCAGGGCTTCTGCAGCGCTGATATCGCCTGCATCAACACAGGCTTCAACATATTCCCTGGCCGATAATCCTGATTCCAGGTAGTTGTCCACCAGATCCTGCAGTTCTTTGTACTTGTTATGGCTCATGGACCCTCCTTACTGCGCTTTCAGTAATGCCTGTAAACAGGTCTGCCTTGGGTGACAGTCGGGCCGTATATTACAGCACAACCCGCTATGGCTTCCGGACTGCTGGACAGGACCTGTAAACGAGCGCACATCTCCAGTGTACCTGATTACGAATCAAATGAAAGTTTAAATAGGTATTTGTACTTTGTCGTGTTTCGGGTGATACGGAAAGATGTCAGGGGGCTCTTCTAACGATCACCTTTCGATGGTATTTTTAAGAAGAATGGTCTTTCAAAAAAGGTTTTGTGAAAGATTTATTCATAATGTAGGGCTGGTTAGCCATACTTTCATTTTCCGTACTTCCCTCTGCTGCTTCCTTTCGCTATGGGCATTTATGAACCTTTCCAGACTGAACCTTAACCTGCTGCCAGGCCTGAAAGCCCTGCTGGACACTCAAAGTGTCTCCAAAGCAGCGCAGATGATGTGTGTTACCCAGTCTGCCATGAGCCGAACCCTGGCTCAGCTGCGGGAAGCATTGAATGACCCGATTCTGGTCAGAAAAGGCAATCGCATCTACTTGTCCGAAAAAGCCCTGTCACTCCATGAAGATGTGAACCGGGTTGTTTCACAAGCCAGTAGCATCTTCGAAAATCAGCAGTTCGATATAGCGACGACTCAGCGACACTTCCGAATAGCTTCGGGGCACATTGTACTGGAGCGGATTCTGCCAGAGGTGTTGCAGAAGATATGGGCTGTGGCTCCGGGTCTGACGTTTGAATTGCAGGCGATTAATCCTGCTGTTGATGTTGCTACGGGTAAACTGGACCTGTCTATTGGCTATATGGGGGTTCAGGAAGAAGGTCTGTCCAGCTTTTCACTGATGAAAGACCGCATGTGTCTGATTCTTTGTGAAAACCACCCTCTGGCCCATGAACCTTTCTCACAAGAGGCGTTGCAATCATTTTCCTTTATAGTGCAGCGAGACAATATGAACCTGCACCAGCAAGGGGAAATTAACAGCTTTTTGCAATCGGTTCAGGTAAAAACCTGGTCGCCCAGCCTGTCTGTCAGTCTGGCGCTGATTAAGGGGACGGATTGTGTCTTTCTTGCTCCGGCGTCATTGTCCATGTTTATGGAAGACCTTTCAGGCTATGTGATCAGAGAGTGTCCAAAAAGTATTCCGGAAGTAAGCTTCAATATTGTCTGGCCTGAATATTGGGATCTAAACAGGGCTCATCGTTGGATGAGGGAGTTCATTCGAGATGAGTTGCTGGAACATATCCAGAGCAAAGAGCTGGATATGTTTGTCAATGAGTCAGAGGTGGTTCAGGAAGAGGAGCGCTCGCTCTCTTCCTGATTGTACTCTTAGCCCGGATATTTCATAAACTGCGCCGAATCTCGCGCAGGCATTTGTCGCTCTAAGGGATTTTGCGAAGGAGTGCCGTACCGGGGAGTACGGTCGACTGAGTAAAACTCCCTTAGAGCGGCAAAGGGCAAGTGAG
>NZ_JBPCXO010000115.1:0-4877 GCF_051008435.1 Endozoicomonas sp.
TGGCGCTCCTATAGAAGTCATCAAACAGTACGTTCAGCAGCAGAGAACACCGCATTAGTCGGCTATCGCCGACGAGCTTACATCCCCGCACTCAAAGTACGGGGTTTTACGCTCAACCGATAAATATAAGGTCAGGGACTTGTTCAGATGGCTGTGGAACAGTATCCGTTCCAAGCGCTCAAACGTTCAGACAGCCTGACACTAAAAAGCCTCCAGCTTACTTCAACTGGAGGCTTTTTTTATTGCTGCTGAAGTAGATTAAGCACTGGCTTTTGCTGTCTTGGGCCTGCCTGAGGACTTTTTATGTTTTCGGTCTGAAGAATCTGACTTTCTAACAATGGGCCAGAACAGTTCTTCCGACCAATGGAAGGAGCGAGCTTTTGGCAGCCCAAAGCGCTTCTGCCTGCGATTAGGGATTTTGGCTGTTCCATACAAGGTATCAAAGATAAAAAGAGTGACTGCGTAATTGCCATTCAGATGAGAGCCCGGACCCCAGGCATGATGTGCATGATGGGTATCTGGTAGAGTGATTACTTTCTCGAGCACACGCCAGAAAGGCTCACTCCAGGGCATTTTTTCTCGCAGCCAGAGATCCCAGCGAAACGCAGTGTGGGTCGCTGCATTCACAAAAAAAGTCACCATAACAGCCAGTACATAGGGCATCCCCAAACCCAGATAGATAGCAAAGGGACCCACCCAAACCTGGGGCAGCATCATGGTCCAAAAGATGTTGTACCGGTAGAGAACCCCCATATTCAGATTTTCAGCGGTGTGATGTGTCCGGTGAATTTTCCAGAGCCACTCTTTTTCGTGAGTGAGCCTGTGAAGCCAGTAGTGTGCAAACTCCTGAGAAACAAAGATGACTGAGAAAGCCAGCCAGAAGTTTATACCACTCAAGCCTCCAGCATGATCCGGAAATAATTGTACCGCCCAGTAACCTGCCAGTCCTGCAGCTATTGGCCCTGCCAATAATCCGTGTGAAAGTATGCCCGCCAGTGTAAAGCCCCCATCCCGCCATGGTCGGCCAGCTCCCTTGAGCTTGCCTGACAGTACTTCCAGGGTGAACCCCAGTCCAAAGATCAGAACCACGACAGCCAGCATGATTTGCTGTTCACTCATAACATCCTCACTTCTTTTTTTTATAATGAGTTAGACGTTACTGATGGGCTTTACTGCTGGCCTCAACAGTGCAGAGAAAACTTTTCTGAGTTTGCTTGGCAAACTCTCCCAAGGAGGCTGTCGCAAAAGGGCTGCGCTTGCCGATACGGCGTTAAAAAATGGCTCAAAATGCTCATTTACTCTATGTAAACTCCGCTTTTTTGCCATTTTTTGCCTTGTCTCGCCTGCGCTCGCTACCTTTTGAGACAGCCTCCAAGGATCGGGCAAAGTTTTTCTCAAAAGATCAATGATTGATTGAGTTTTTATTTGGGTATTTGTAAGGCGGAATTTATGTCAACGACCCGAAATAAGTCAAACGACTTAACAATGTTTACAAAATCCCTTCAAAGTGTTGAACGTTTAAAAATACAGACGATTTTGAGGATTCTGGATGCAAGCTCTGCGATCAGTGACCCGACGACTCTGCACAGTCGTTATAGGAGTGAGCCTTGAAACATTCTGAAAGCCCGATACGAAAAAGCCTCCAGTCTCACTTTAGCTGGAGGCTTTCTATTGTCGTAGAAGCAGATTAAGCAGCAGCTTCCGCCGTTTCAGATTTTCCTCTGAAGGCCTGAACAGCTGGCACCAGAAGAACAGCCACTGCAATGGATATAATCACCAGTGTGATGGGACGCTCCCACAGGAAGCTCAGGGAACCATCACTGATCATCAATGAACGACGAAGGTTATCTTCCATCATCCCACCAAGAATAAACCCGAGAATCATTGGCGCCATTGGGAAGCTCAGCAACTTCAATACCAAGGCAATAACAGCGAACAGTACCATCATCTGAATATCAAAAGTGTTAAAGCTGATCAGGTAAACACCCGTCAGAGAGAAGAACAATACCAGCGGCGTCAGAATCTGACGGGGCATGTTCAGAAGTTTGGCAATGTAAGGAATCAGTGGCAGATTCAGAATCAACAGCACCAGATTACCCAGATACATGGAGATAATCACCGACCAAAAGACTTCAGGCTGCTCAACAAAAAGCCGGGGGCCAGGCTGAACGCCGTAAGAAATCAATGCACCCAGCAAAATAGCGGTAGTACCTGAGCCTGGAATCCCCAGAGTCAACAAAGGTACGAAAGAGCCTGTGCAAGCAGCGTTGTTAGCCGTTTCCGGACCCGCCAGCCCTTTCAAACTGCCTTTACCAAAACCCAGCTTCTCTTTCGCAGAAGCCAGATTACGCTCCATTCCATAGGCGAGGAATGAAGCAATGGTGGCACCGGCACCGGGCAGTACGCCGGTAAAGAAGCCCAATATAGAAGAACGGGCAATGGTGGGTGCAACCTCTTTCACTTCCTGCTTGCTGAGTTTCAGGCTACCCATCTGACTCAGCTGATCGCCACTGGGACCGCCTTTATCAGGCCTGAACACAGACATCAAAGCCTCTGCCAGGGCAAAGGTCGCCATGGCCAGCAGCAAGAAGTCGATACCATCAATCAGATCCATTTTGCCGAAGGTGAAACGTTGGATACCACTGGACTGATCGGTACCGATCGTGGACAACATCAAACCCAGAATGGCCATCATGACAGCCTTCAGAACATTGCCTTTCCCGGCAAAAGCAGCCACTGCTGTCAGCCCCAGAACCATCAGGGCAAAATAATCAGGACTCTGGAAACTGAGGGAAACCTGCGCCAGCATGGGGGCAGCTACCAGCAGGAAAATGGCAGCAATAGTACCGCCACTGAAAGAAGAATAAGCGGCCAGGGCCAGTGCCTTACCTGCCTGACCTTTTCTGGCCAGTGGATAGCCATCAAAAGAAGTGGCTACCGTTCCCGCCACACCAGGAGCATTAATCAATATAGACGACGTTGAACCACCAAAGATAGCACCGTAATAAACACCTGCCAGCAGGATCATGCCGGAGGCAGGATCGAAGCCGTAAGTTACAGGGATCATCAGGGCTATGGCAGACATAGGCCCCAAGCCAGGCAACATGCCAATAAAAGTACCGGCAAAACAGCCAATAATGACATAGAAAAGATTGTTCCAGGCCATCGCCGTAGCCAGACCGGCGGTAATTCCTTCAAACATGGTTTATCTCCTTAGACAAACAGCTCACCGGGGGCCAGATAAATACCCAGAACCTTTGAGAGAAGGAACCAGAGCCCAATGGCCACCGGCAGGGAAGCCAGCAGCAGTACTTGTATACGACGTTCACCTAACAACCAGTAGCCACCTAACAGGAACAAGGTGGTGGAAACCAGAAAGCCCAATGGTTTTAGAGCCACACCAAACAAGCTCATCAATACCAGCAGGGCCAGGGTGACTTTCCAACCAGGTCCCGAGAAGCTTTCTATTGGAGACTGGGCCTCATTGTCAGGAAGAATCAGCATTAATAGAGCCACTATGGAACCAATGGCGCTGAGAAAAATCGGCAGAGTTCTGGAGGTAAAGGGTTCATCCATACTCCAGGGCTGAAGAGGAATCTGATAGGCGTTATAGCCGTATACCAGGGCCAAAATCAGAAACAGCAGTGCCCCTACCCTGGTGGCAGTCATCGTATTTTTCATGGGGAATATCTGGATTTTGAATAGTGTTTATTTTGATAACCACTTATCACAAGTGATGAAGTGATTTTCTACGCTCATGACTGTTTGATTGTGCCCGTTTCAACCGGGCACAATCGATGGGTACTTACAGGAAGCCCATTTTCTTCATCAGTGCGCCCAGCTCTTGCTCCTGGTTCTCCAGGTAAGCCATGAACTCATTGCCCGACTTGTAGATTTCTACCCAACCGTTAGCGTCACGTACTTTCTGCCATTCTTCGGTTTCATACATTTTCTGGATCAGGTCGCCGTAAGCAGTCACTTTGGCACTATCCAGTCCTGGTGGGCCAAATACGCCTCTCCAGTTCACGAATGATGCATCAACAGCCTGTTCTTTGAAGGTGGGAATATGAGAAGCAGAAGGCAGACGCTCATCAGCGGTTACACCGATAATACGAATTTTACCGGAGCGCTCCATTTCCAGCGCTTCGCCCAGACCTGTAGCCAGAAGCTGGGTTTCGCCAGAAAGCAGACCGGCCATGGCTTTACCGCCAGCGTCGTAAGGTATATAGCGAACCTTACGAGGATTTTCGCCTGCGGCCTGGAAGATCATGGCGGCAATCAGATGGTCCATACTTCCTGCAACAGAGCCACCAGCTACTTTAAGTTTTCGGGAGTTTGCCTGGAAGATTTTCAGGGCATCGCCAAAGGTTTTGATCTCAGAGTCAGAGCGAACAGCCAGAACACCATAGTCACCAATAACTGCAGCAACCGGGGTCAGATCACGAAAAGACTGAGGAAACACTTTTTGCAGTGAGCGAATGACGATTGGTGTAGAGTTCACCATTAAGGTGCCCTCCTGTCGCTTGGCGGTTTCAATCAGATAAGCAATTGCACGACCACCGCCGCCACCGGACATGTTTTCATAACTGACTTTTTCAATGATACCGGAGCGATTCATCGCTTCGCCGATACCACGAGCGGTTGAATCCCAGCCACCACCAGCACCACCGGGTACCAGAAAATGAGTCTCGTTAATAATTTCTGCCTGACTGACACCTGAAACTCGATTCTGCAGTTTTTCTCACTTGAAAATCAGGTTGCATCCAATAATTCAAATTTCCCAGCATGAGATTTGAGTGATTCCGTAGGCTCCCGTTTACCAAGATCTCGCCCCGCCATATGCCTACTGGAATCTCGTACGGGAAGAACATCTTTCA
>NZ_JBPCXO010000116.1:0-11983 GCF_051008435.1 Endozoicomonas sp.
TTTTAAAAATCTTCTGAGCAATAAATGGCGGAATGGGGAGTGGTGGTGAAGGTGAGTGTTGACCACGACGACGACGACGATGCTGTTGTTGCTGTTGTTGCTGTTGTTGTTGCTGCTTT
Organism: Endozoicomonas sp.; assembly: GCF_051008435.1. Lineage (GTDB taxonomy): Bacteria > Pseudomonadota > Gammaproteobacteria > Pseudomonadales > Endozoicomonadaceae > Endozoicomonas_A. Next base: position 120 of record NZ_JBPCXO010000116.1, read on the forward strand.
TTCAGTGCATCAACCAGCTTCTTATTGGCTTTGGCATCTTCCATATCCGGTGCCAGCTCCAATGCTTTGTCGTACGCTTTCTGGGCTTCGTCCAGCTTGCCGGCTTTGGCTAGGGCATTACCCTGGTTATAAAAGCCATCAGCGGTTTTTGACTTTGCAAATTCACTGGCAGCCTGTTCGTATTGCTCTGCCTGGTAAAGGGCTTCGCCTTTCCAGTCCGGTCGTGTGAACTTCTCTGCAGCCTGTTCCGATTCCTTGTTATTAAGGGCTTCCATTGCCTGCTGGTTAGTGTTCTTCCAGAGGCTGTCCCACTCTAATGCTTCTGCCGGAGGGGAAGGAAGAATGGCTGCCACCAGAAAGACAGCCAGCCAACCTTTTCTGAAGCCTGCCAGTGCCAGTGGCAACAGCAGTAACACCAGCCAGAAACCCGCGTCCTGCCACTGGTCAAACTGCCGCTCAACCTTGACGGAAGTGTCATTGAGACCGGCTTTAGGCAGAACGACCTTGAGGTCGCTGTCATCCAGTGCCATGTCGGAATAGACGCCACCTGTGGATTGAGCCAGCTGGCGCAGCTGCTGACGTTCCTTCTGAGGAACAATAATGGTGCCCTGACTGTCTTTCAGGAAGCCGCCACCGGGCAGACTGATGGGAGCGCCTTTCTCACTGCCAATACCCAGAATGGAAAGACTGCTGCCATTTTTCTGCAACAGTGAGCGGATGTCACTGAGTTGTTTGTCCGGTATCTGATCCGTGATCAAAAGGATGTCGCCTGCTTCTCCTGCCCCCTGTTCCAGAAGTTGAAGGGCTTGTTCAATCCCTCTCAGAGGGTTATCACCCTGCTCGGGCATGATCTGTGGACTCAGTGCCGGTACCAGATTGGCCAGGGTTCGATTGTCGTCTGTTAAGGGGGAAACAGTGTGGGCAGAACCCGCGTAAGCGACCAATGCAGACAGTCCGTCCTTGCGCAGTTTGAACAGGTCCAGCAGTTTGTAGCGAACCCTTGAAAGCCGGTTGGGCTTAACGTCTTCGGCATACATTTTGTAGGACATGTCCACAACGACGACCAGGGGTTGCAGACTTTTGTTGACGGGCGTAGGGACCTTTTGCCAGGCGGGTCCGGCCAGAGCCAGTACCGCGAGAGTCCAGCCTGTCAGAAGCAGGTAGATGGGCAGTCGGCTTTGCTTTTCACTGCGACCCTGTAACAGATGTTGCAGCAGTTCAGGCGCGATAACCCGTTTCCAGTCTCCGGTTTGTTGCTGTTGCCGCCAGAGTGCAGCTAACAGAATCAGACAGGGAATGAATGCCGTTAACCAGAGTGGCCGCAGAAAATGGAATTGACTGATGAATTCACTCACTGGCGGTTCCTCCCTGGTTGAACAAGGGCTGCTTCAGGGAAGGCTCTCATCGTGGCTATCAACAAACTGAGGATCAGGGCCAGTGCCAGCGGCCAGTAAAAAAGCGCTATGCTGGGCCTGAAACTTTCTTCTTCCTGTTTGACGGGCTCCAGCTTATCGAGTTCGTCGTATATCTTTTCAAGTTCTTCGGTATTTTTTGCCCGAAAATACTGACCACCGGTGAGCTCGGCAATGTCCTTCAATGTTTTTTCATCCAGATCTGCCGACGGGTTGATCCGGCGGGCACCAATGGATGAACCAAAGAAGCCGGGCTGAATCATTTCATCAGCCCCCAGTCCGATGGAATAAATGCGAATATTTTCCTGGGCTGCCAGTTTGGCGGCTTGAATCGGTGTAATCTCTCCGGCGGTATTGGCGCCATCGGTCAGCAGTATCAGTACCCTGCTGTCTTGGGGCCGCTTGCGAAGATGCTTGACTGCCAGTCCCAGGGCGTCACCGATGGCGGTCTTATTGCCTGCCATACCAATTTCGGATTCGTCCATCAGGGTGCCGATGGTCTTCAGGTCAAAAGTTAACGGTGCTTGCAGGTAGGCTTGAGTACCAAACAGGATCAGTCCGAGTCGGTCGCCTTTACGCCTCTCAATAAAGTCAGTCAGCACATGTTTGGTGACAACCAGGCGGTCAACCGATTTGCCCTTCAGTTCCATATCCCCGATTTCCATACTGCCTGACAGGTCGACAGCCATCATCAGGTCTCTTCCTGAGCCTTCTATCTGAACCGGTTCACCGAGCCAGACCGGTTTTGAGGTGGCGAGCACCAGTAAAACCCAGATCAGCCAGGGCGTCAGGGTTTGCCAGCGTTTGAGTGTCTGCTGGTGTTTGGAGTGTTCTCCGACAATATCCGCCAGCCCTCTATAGAAAGGGACTCTTAACGCTGCGCCAGAGGCTCGGGTGGCCGGATTGGCAAAACGGTAGACCAGCCATGGCAGGGGGGCGGCCAATAACATCCAGGGCCATTGCAACTCAAGCATGGTGTTTCCTGATCCAGCTGACAGTCAGTTTATGGAGCTGATCCACATCGACCTCTTGTTTTTGATTCGCTATGGGCATTTGTTGAAAGCGGGCTTCACCCAGAGCTTGTCCGGGTTTCCCGCTGAATTCTCTGATGCCACTCTTTCGAGAGAGAAAGTCCAGCCAGGGGTTGCCATAAAGAGGCGCTACCTGCTCGTCTGAATAAGCATGCAGTGCGGTTTGTTTGAGCAAACGGTTACAGTCATTGGCAAACTGAAGAGCGTCCTGATGTTGTTTGAAGGCATTAAAAATAACATGGGCTTGATTGCGGGCCTGACGACGATAGCGATTTCGGCGAAGGGTACGAACCACCAGCAAAGTGATCAGGGTTATTGCCGCAATGATGACAATGGCACTTATCCACCAGCCGGGAGCCGGTGGCCAGAAGCTGACCGGATCAGGAAGATGGTTGGGCAGGAGCTGGTCCAGAGGGTTCTGTGTCATACCTGCCTCCTGGGGGTTCCCCGGGAGCCAAACCAGGACTGAAGTTGAGTGCCTGTATCCTGATCTGCCCGCAGTTCCAGCAGAGGAACTCTGAGGCTGGCCATCTGGTCTTTCAGTGATGTTTGAAACAGATGCTGTTGAGATCGATATTTCTGGCGCAGATCTCTGGAGCGGGTATCGATGGTTTTTCGGTGCATGCCATTGGTGATGTCGTAGCGTCCGGGCCGGGGTAGTTCAGATTCCAGAGGGTCCGACACCTGGATGGCCCTCAGTTCACAGTGTCTTGATAGCCGGGACAGGTGACGAAAGCTCTCTTCATCCAACTGCTGAAAGTCACTGATTACAAAAATATGAGTTCCCGGGTGGGCAACTCTGCGAGCGTGTCGCAATGCTTTGCTCAGATAGTTGTCTTGTTGCTGGTGAGGAATGCTTTCAGCCTTGAGACTTTTATTATGCTGTTCAAGCTTATTCAGTAAATGCATCAGGGTCTTTTTTGAGCGTTTGGGGCGAATTTCACTCAGTCCCTGTTCATCAAAGATCAGACCTCCAATACGGTCGCTGTGCTGTAGAGTCGCCCAGGCCAGCAGGGCTCCGGCTTCTGCTGCAGTGACCGATTTGAAGTTCAGCTGGCTGCCAAAAAACATGGAGTGGCTCTGGTCAACTAACACCAGAACCGGGCGTTCACGTTCTTCGCGAAACAGTTTGGTATGGGGTTTCATTCTGCGTGCTGTAACACGCCAGTCTATGGAACGAATGTCATCACCGGGCTGATAAGCCCGAACTTCCTCAAAGTTGATGCCTCTGCCCTTGAAAGGAGAGTGACCGCTGCCTGCCAGTAGACTGCGGGAATGATTTTGTCGAAAGATGGCCAGTTCCCTGGCTTGGAAACGGAGGCTGACCAGCTCTTTCAGTTCCGAATAGGCTCCACTCATTATCTGCTCCTGGCTCAGGCAACGGGAACACGATTCAGCAACTGATCAATGATGTGATCAGCATCTTTGCCTTCTGCCTCGGCTTCAAAGGTCAGCAGCAGCCGGTGCCGAAGAACATCATGGGCAACCGCCTGAACATCGTCAGGGCTGACAAAATCCCTGCCGTTCAGCCAGGCTCTGGCACGGGAGCAGCGGTCCAGTGCAATGGTGCCACGTGGACTGGCACCGTAGTCGAGATATTCGCCCAGTCGATCACTGTAGAGAGCAGGGTGACGAGTCGCATTGATCAGTTGAACAATATATTCCTCAACCACAGGCTCCATGTGAACCGCCAGGGCTTCCTGTCTTGTTGCCAGAACATTGGCCTGAGTCAGGGGCGTGACAGGTTTTACCGGGGATTGTTTCATCGCTTCGCCACGGGCCAGCCTGAGTATCTTGCGTTCGGCTTCTACATCAGGGTAATGGACCCGGACATGCATCAGGAATCGGTCCAATTGAGCTTCCGGTAATGGATAGGTACCTTCCTGCTCAATAGGGTTCTGGGTCGCCATCACCATAAACACTTTGGGCAGAGGGTAGGTTTTTCGACCGACACTGACCTGGCGTTCCGCCATAGCTTCCAGCAGCGAAGACTGGACTTTGGCAGGAGATCGGTTGATTTCGTCGGCCAGAACCAGATTTTGGAAAATGGGTCCGGGCTGGAAACGGAAACTGCCGTCTTCCGGGGTATAAATATCGGTACCGGTCACGTCAGCAGGCAACAGGTCGGGTGTGAACTGAATACGGTGAAAACCGGCTTCCAGTCCGTCTGCAAGTGCTTTGACGGCACGGGTTTTCGCCAACCCCGGTGCGCCTTCAACCAGCAGGTGTCCATCGGCCAGCAGGGTAATCAACAAACGGTCAACCAGGTGCTCCTGTCCGATAATACAGCTACAGAGGTATTGTCTGAGTTCATTCAGTACTGAATTGTTAGACATAGAATCTTGAATCCCGGATGGCTCCTGGCATCTGTCTCAAGGCTAAAAGATCGATTTGCCTGACAGCTGCCTGTGGTTATGTAAGTTCGTTATTGTATCCCAACAGCGTCAATCCGCACCTTGAATAAGTTTCCTTTTAAGGCTCGATGATGGTTGGCTGTTATGGGGCGTCCTGTTCTACCTGTTGGTTTGAGTTTTCTCGACCGGTTCTTTGTCTTTGCTCACTGTAAAAGTCCAGTTGGGCAAAGCTTCCGGCCTTTACCTATAGTTCAAGTAGAGACCTTGTAATATAGGTTCAGTGGCCGCCAAGGTCTAGTAGTTCAAGGGAAGCTTTCAGTTATCTGACAGCTTCTTTTCGATTTGTGGACAGAGGCTCAAGGCTCTTTTATAACAGAGCAAAGGTCGATAAGTTGGTAACAGGTAGAGTGCATTTTTCTTTTGACGAGTTTGCGCCTGAAAAGTTTCCTTTCAGGCTGAAAACCTGTTTATTGCACGGATCCTTCGCCCGCTTGTTTTTTTGATCAGGATCAGGGAGCATTCAGAAGCCGTTGACGTAGTCATTTTCAGACTCAAAAAGACGTCAACGGCCCCTGGCAATACATTTTCTTATCCGGAGATGCCAGCATGGGTCATCACGAGACTTTGGAACGGAAGGAGTATTTGGACAAGATTGTTGAGGAGTTAGGTAACCAGATACCCGAGCAACAGAAAGAAGCCCTTCGCGAGTTTGTGTACCAGTACTATTCCATGGATACCCGCCGGGAGTTAAATAAATGCAAACGCCGGGATCTTTTGGGCTCAACCCTCTCGTTCTGGAAGTTCATCCAGTTTCATGACCCCGACCGTCCGGGAATAGAGGTATTGAATCCGGATTACCCTCACCACGGCTGGCACTCAACGCATACCATACTGCGCCTGGTTCATCGGGATATGCCTTTTCTGGTGGATTCCCTGCGAATGAAACTGAATGAGCGGGGCCTGACTGTCCATAACCTGCGCAATACTGTTATTCATAGCCGCCGGGACGGCCAGTTTAATCTGGTGTTTGATATTGACGCTGAGGCATCGGTTCATCGGGAAGCCATCATCTACGTCGAGATTGATCGTCAGGATAATGAAGAGGAACTTGATGTCATTACCGAGCAGGTCGCTGCGGTGATGGCTGATGTTGTCAGGGTGGTTGAAGATTATCGCTCCATGTACAGTCGGGTGGAACATCTGGCCAGCTCCATGATTGGAGGGCAGGCGGAGCAGGTGAAGGAATTCCTGAACTGGCTGTTGAATAACAATTTCACTTTCCTCGGTTATGAGGAGTTAAAAGTCGTGGAGAGTGAAGGGCGGAGGCAGATCATCCGTCCTTCTGATTCGCTACTGGGTCTTTTGAGAACCACTCACAAAGGGGAGATTGGCCAGCTAGAACTGGAGCCCTTTATAGAGAAGGACTTTTTTGAGCAGAAAGACTGGCTCTCCTTCTCCAAGGCTGCGGTTCGATCCAGTGTTCATCGTCCTGCGTACCCTGATTTCATTACCATCAGGCAGTTTGCAGAAGATGGTTCGGTGGTGGGTGAGGCTCGCATTGTCGGATTGTATACCTCTCCGGTCTATCGTCAGAGTCCCTTCTCCATTCCTTATATCAATCACAAAACCCAGGAAGTCATCGAGCGCTCCGAATTGGATCCCAGGAGTCATCACGGTAAAGAGCTGGAGCAGATACTGGAAGTATTCCCCCGTGATGAACTGTTTCAGACGCCCAGAGATCAGCTCTTCACCACGGTTATGTCCATCCTGAGGATTCAGGAGCGCAAAAAGATCCGGATTTATATACGTCAGGATCCTTATGGCACGTTCTGTTCGGCGCTGGTGTTTGTGCCCAGAGATGTATACAGCACTAATCTTCGTATCAAAATGGAAGAGATTCTCTGCCAACGCCTCCACGCTGTTGACTCTGAGTTCACAACACACTTTTCAGAATCCGTTCTGGCCAGAGTGCATTTTATCTTCAAGCTGCGTGGACGCATTGAATACGATCTGGAAGCGATTAATGATGAGTTGACCCTGGCGGCCAGTTCCTGGATTGATGAGGTTCGTTCAGCCCTTCTGGAATCTTACGGGGAAGTCAAGGGTAATAAATTGATTGCCATGTATGCTTCCGGGTTTTCGGCTGGTTATAAAGAAGCCTTTTCTCCGGAGTCAGCCGTCGTTGATGTTGAACATTTTCAACGCATCAATGACAAAGATTCTTTGTCGATGGGGTTCTATCGTTCGTTGGACGATGAGCCAGGCCGGATTCACTTCAAACTTTATCATTTTGTTGAACCCCTGCCTCTGGCAGACCAGATTCCTATTATTGAGAATCTTGGACTCAGGGTACTGGCTGAGTACCCCTACCTGATACGCAAGAATGATGGCCAGGTGATCTGGATTCATGATTTTCTGCTGAGCTATGACCCGAAAAAGTCGGTGGATATTCAGAAAGTCGACAAGACGTTCAAGGGAGCCTTTGAGAAAGTCTGGTTTGGTGAAGCGGAGAATGATCGCTTTAACTTACTGGTACTGGCCTGTGGTATGAACTGGCGCCAGGTGGCGATGCTCAGGTCCTACTCTCGATACATCAAGCAGATTCGAATGGGCTTCAGTCAAAGCTACATTGCTGAAACCCTGTGTAACAATATAAAAATCACCCGTATGCTGGTGGAGCTGTTCGAATCTCGATTCAACCCTGAATTATCCTTATCCAAGACTCAAAGACTGGGTCGGCAGCAACAGATTCAGCAGTCCATTCTTGAAGCGCTTGATCAGGTGACGGTGCTGAGTGAAGACCGCATCATCCGTCGTTTCCAAAGTGTTATTACCGCAACCCTGAGAACCAATTTTTACCAGCTGGGTTCTGATGGTAAAGCAAAGTCGTATATTTCCTACAAGCTGTCGCCAAGGGAAATTCCGGACATTCCAAAGCCTGTGCCGCTCTATGAAATCTTTGTTTACTCCCCGAGGGTGGAAGGTGTGCATCTTCGTGGCGGAAAAGTGGCCCGGGGCGGGTTGCGCTGGTCGGATCGGGTGGAAGATTACCGTACTGAAATTCTGGGTTTGGTCAAAGCCCAGCAGGTCAAGAATGCCCTGATTGTGCCTGTGGGAGCCAAAGGAGGCTTTGTTCCCAAACAGCTGCCCGTTAATGGGAATCGTGAAGCCATTATGGAAGAAGGGGTGGCCTGTTATCAGACCTTCATTCGAGCATTACTGGATGTCACCGATAACCTTTCTGAGTCGGATGTTGTTCATCCTGAATCTGTCGTGTTTTATGACGATGATGACACCTACCTGGTTGTGGCGGCGGATAAGGGAACGGCCACTTTTTCTGATGTTGCCAATGAGATAGCCAAGGAATACGGCTTCTGGCTGGGTGATGCCTTTGCTTCCGGGGGCAGTGTGGGTTACGACCACAAAAAAATGGGTATTACAGCGAAGGGTGCCTGGGTATCAGTGCAGCGTCATTTCCGTGAGCGGGGGGTTAATGTTCAGGAAGATCCGATCTCGGTGATAGGGGTTGGGGATATGTCCGGGGACGTTTTTGGTAATGGCATGCTTTCTTCAGAAACTCTGGAAATGGTGGCGGCGTTTAATCATCAGCATATTTTCGTTGATCCTAATCCGGATGTGGAGCGCAGTTACCTTGAGCGACAGAGACTGTTTAATTTGCCTCGTTCCAGTTGGCAGGATTACGATGCTTCCCTGGTCTCGAAGGGGGGCGGAATCTTTTCTCGCCATGCCAAATCCGTTGTGGTATCAGCCGAGATGAAGGAACGATTTGATATTAAAGCCGGTCGAATGACGCCCAATGAACTGATCCGTTCGCTCTTGAGAGCGCCGGTGGATCTGATCTGGAATGGCGGTATTGGCACCTACGTGAAAGCCATCAACGAAAGTCATGCGGATGTGGGTGACAAGGCGAATGATCCTCTGCGCATTAATGGTTGTGAACTCCGTGCGAGGGTTGTGGGAGAAGGTGGGAACCTGGGCCTGAGTCAATTGGGAAGAGTTGAGTACTCGCTGCAGGGTGGAGCACTGAATACGGACTTCATTGATAATTCCGGTGGTGTTGATTGCTCTGACCACGAAGTGAATATCAAGATTCTTCTTAATGATATTGTCGCCAGTGGTGACATGACCGTGAAGCAGCGAAATAAACTGCTGGAAAGCATGACGGAAGATGTTTCAAGATTGGTGCTCTCTAATAATTATCACCAGAGTCAGGCGCTTTCCCTCGCAGAATCAGAAGCCCGGTACCGGATGGATGAGTACAAGCGTTTCATGGAGTATCTGGAAGGGGAAGGAAAGCTCGACCGGTCCATTGAATTTTTGCCCGATAATGAAGCCCTGGCAGATCGTGTGGGGGCAGGCCAGGGATTAACCCGCCCAGAGCTGTCATTGCTGATTTCATACAGTAAAGCTGACCTCAAAGAAGCCTTGATCAATTCGGACGTGATTGATGAACCCTATATGATCAATGAGCTGCATACATCATTCCCGGGAACTCTGGTTGAGAAATTCTCTGAGCAGATTGATCAACACCGATTAAGAAGAGAAATCGTTGCGACCCAGATAGCCAATCATATGATCGATATGATGGGCATCACTTATGTACTCAGGGTTCGTCAGACCACCGGAGCCAGCGCACCGGAAATCGCCCGTGCGTTTATGGTGAGTCGGGATGTTTTCCATATTTCAGATTATTGGCATGTCATCGAAAATCTGGACTATCAGCTCTCAAGCAGTATGCAGCAGCAAATGATGGTATCCCTGATCAAGCTGACCCGTCGAGCCAGTCGCTGGTTTATCCGGCTTAAACGACAGGATCTGGTGGCTGCAGAATGTATTGAGCACTTTGGGCCCTTGATTAGCAGCTTTACCGAATCTTTCACAGAATACCTCAGCGATTCCGAGAGAGAAGAGTTGGACAGTAAAATGGCTCAGATGGTCAGTCATCAGGTGCCGGAAAACCTGGCCAAGGTCGTCTGTGGTCTGAGACATCTGTTGAGCGCCTTGCCCATTATTCAGGCAGCCGACCAAACCGGACAGCCTATTGAAAAGGTCGCCCAGACTTATTTTGCTGTGGGCGAACGTCTGGAACTCAACTGGTACAGCATACAGCTGGGTAATATAGAAGTGGTCAATCACTGGCAGTCATTAGCTCGTGACAGTATTCGGGACGAGTTGACCTGGCAGCAGAGAGCGTTGACGGTAGCCTTACTCAATACCGAGAGTGAAGAAGAAGAGCTCAACCTGAAACTGGATGAGTGGATGATGCAACATCATGCGCTGGTGGCTCGGTGGCAGGGCATGCTGTCCGAAATTCGAAATGCCAGTGTGCACGAAATGGCCATGTTTACTGTGGCTAATCGTGAGTTGATGGATCTGGCTCAGGCCAGTATGCATTCGACGACTCATTATTAAGAGGATTAAGGGATGTTCTGCCCTTGACGAAGAAAAACGTTTGGCACAGAAATTTCGTGAAATGTTGAACTTCTCGCTCAGCTATTTTTTTGGCTGACACATTTTCTTATTGCATGGATCTGACGAGAAAATGCTGTCATGGCGGGTATGAGCTAGCGAGAAGCCGACGAGCGATGTTCGTTTATTTTCGTACACAGCTAAAAATAGAACTTTTCTGTATTTCCAAGGTCTCCTAGTGCAGCAAAGCGCTGTACCCCATACCGTTCGCACTGAGCCTGTCGAAGTGCATTGCCAGCATCCTTCGACAAGCTCAGGATGAACGGAGTATGTATGAGAATTAACGCTTGGCTGCACTAGCCCGGATATTTCATAAATTGCTGCGATGCTCGCGCAGAACATTGTGGCACTAAGGAATTTGGCGATTGAGCGCCGTACTGGTGTGTACGGTCGATTGAGCCAAACTTCCTTAGTGCCGCAAGGGGCAGGCGAGGGCGCACGCGAATTTACGAAATATCCGGGCTAGTCAAAGCGGCTTTATAAATTTTCCGGGCTAGACAGTACAACTAAAACAAAATATGCTTTTTCTCTATTAGGGAGTGTGTAGTTTTTTATGTAATCTGTGGCCACAAGAATGCTTCTTTTGGAGAAGTCATCAAGAGTTTCATTACTATTTCGATCACAATGCCAACTGTCATAATTCAGCTCAGGATTTTGTCCTTTTATAGAGCATACATCTCCCCCCAGAACAATAGCTTTCTTTATTTTGAAATATTCAAGCGCACTTAATGCCTGTTGTTTTGTTAGAGCCCAGTTATTGATGCCCAGACTTTCCAGCGAGACTCCACAACAAATTGCCTGTTTTATATCTTTAGACCACACCATTTTTTATTATTCCTTTTTCGGTTTAAACAGGCGGTGATTTATCAGGCCGTCTGGTTCTTTTATAAATTCGAAGTGGCCATCTTGTCCTTTATAGCTTCCTGGAATTTCAAGTTTTTCTCTTAAAACGCCATCACCACCAGTAAGTTTTGTAATGACTCCTGTGTCCTGGAAGGCCTCTACACTGTCAGGGAATGCGTGGAAATCACCTTGAGTCATTTGTAATTTAACTTTATCTGTATATCGAGTGCCTTTGAAAAAATCGGCAGTAGAGCATAGCTTTTTTACGCTTGTCCCCACAGGTGTTACAGCAACGATCTTCAGCAACCCACTCAGCTCATCCCTCAGGTTCTGATCAAGGTTATTCCAGCTTTCGCTGATGACTCTTCCTGTTGCTCTGTCCAACAGGTCGACCTGTTCTGCGACAAACTCACCCTGCACTTCCTTTGAAGTGATCATGATGGCTGACAGGATTGGGTGGCGATCCATCACAAACCCTACGATATTATCATGAACTTGCTCGACCCGGTCTACAAACCGTGACAGTGGGTCTTCACCCCGGCCAATGGTCGCTAAAGCCTTTCGAAACTTGAAGCTTTCCCAACTGTTTTCACTCTGGCCACAGCCACCTGCCGGACAATGGTCTTGTGAAGGAGGAGGGAATGTTGATCCATGACCTGATACCGTTTCTCCAGGAAGTCGGTTTTGCAGGGTATCATGATGTGCCTGCATCAGGTTGTCGGGCAGAGGTGCCT
>NZ_JBPCXO010000117.1:0-9109 GCF_051008435.1 Endozoicomonas sp.
CAATGGAAATAGCTGCCGAGTACTTCGGAAAAGCCGTTTCCGCACTCACCAGCGCATCAAACTACATCAATGGTGTTGTAGCTCCCGCTGCTGAACCAGTGGCCAGCACAATTGCACAACTGCAAACGTCGGCCGCTGCCCAGTTACCAGAAACAGTGACTTCAACACTGGGTAAGGAAGTCGCCGTTGAAGGTTTGGGATCTACCACAGCAGGGGCAGTTGTTGCTCTTGCAGGCCCAACGGTTCTGCCCATCGTCAACTATCTCTGGAAAGGCTGGGGCAGAAGCTCTGAGCTGAGCGATCTTAAAACTGAAAACCAGCAGGTTCTACTCAGCGCTTTGGCAAAGTCTGACAAAGATATCGATGGTGCGATCGAGTCCATTGAGAAACAGACTGCCAAGATCAACCTGATGACCCGCGAGCATAATAAGAATACTCAAGATAGCTTCTTCAGCTTCAAGAATATGCTCAAGCACACTGTCACTGTACTGGCTCCTTTCTGTGTTCTTCCACAGGTTGGTTTTGCCGTAGCAGGAACAGCAGCTCTGGTCGGTCTTACCACACGGGCAGTGACTCACGTTCTGAACCATCGTGGTGAAGCCAGTCAGGTTACAGCTGAACAGAAGAGCGCTACGTCACTGAGACAGCTCAGAAACAGACTGCAAGAGCTGAAGGACACTCATGAAGAGAAGATCGCTACTGAAGCCAATGCTGTACTGCAAGGTGACCTGCTGGCAAATGCAGCCACTCTGATTGAACAGCAGAATGATGGCATAGCTCGCAGAGATGCTGAAATCGAGGTTCTGAGAAACCGCCCGGATGAAGTAGCCATCGTTATAGAAGACGGCGAAGACGACGATGAACTTCTTCAAGCCTAATCGCCCTTAACCTTACAAGCCGACCTCGAGCCGGCTTTTTTTATTCTCCCCCAAAAAGCCTAACCACCCTGTCAGTCCGATTAAAGAACTTCCCTCTTTTAGAACAGTCTTAATTTATAGAGGTCACAGAGAAGGACGCTGAATCAAGCTCAATAACATGGAGGAAGAAGCATGGAAACAGCAGGAAAAACATTCGTCTATAACGGCTCGCACTATGTGCAATATATCGAGCCGACGAAAATGGAAGCGACTACGGCTTATCTGGGAAAAGCAGTCACGTTAGCCAACGATGCGGCTAACTACATTAACGGTTGTGTTGCCCCGTACATAGCACCTGTGACCAGCAAAATTGCTGCACTTCAGGCTGGCGCTGCATCCTGGCTTCCTGAGTCAGTGGTCACAACACTGGGCCAGAGCGCTTCATGCGCTGCTATTGCAGCCCCCACTGTTGTTCCTGTTCTTGGCTATATCAACAAAGCCTGGGGCAGATCTTCTGAGCTGGCTCAAGTAAAAACTGAGAACAACCAGGCTCTCAAAACGGCTCTTCAACAGGCAGGAAGAAACTCTGACGCAGCATTTGCCACCACCGTTAAGCAAATCAAAGAATCAGATACCAAAGCCCAGCGGCATGAGAAAAACGCTCAAGACAGCTTCTTCAGCTTTAAAAACATGCTCAAGCACTCTGTGACGGTTCTGGCACCATTCTGTGTACTCCCTCAGGTTGGCTTTGCAGTAGCTGCTACTGCTGCTTTTGCAGGAATAACCACTCGAGTTGTAACTCATATCCTGAATGATCGGGCAGAAGCAAAGCTTTGTGCAGCAGAACGGGCCGATACCGATGCTCTCAGACAATTCAATAATGAACTTGAACGTCGCCTTGGCTTTGAAGACGCCCTTGTTGAGCGTAATCAAGATTTAGGCCGGAAGCAGGGACAATTGGAAACGGTTCAAGAACAACTGCTCACAGCCCAAAATGCAGTAAGGATGCTCGAAGAAGGCGCTGAAGAGGTGTTCCTGGAAGCACCAGAAGTTACTGTTGAAAACAGACTTCGTGAGCAACTTCAGGAAGCTAATCGCAACCTGGGAATAGCTGAAGCCTTAATTGATGCCGACGTGAATGACCTCAGGCATGAGAATGAACGATACAGAGAAGAAAATAGACGTCTACGGGCAGTAGAACAGGAGCATATCCAGCTTCAACAGGAAATCGCAGAACTTCTGGAACCCTGATCCAGAAGATTATTCATCAGAGCCGGCATTCGCCGGCTCTTTCTTTCCAGGAGCCAGTCAGTCCGAAACTGACTTAAGCCCGAAAGCCTTCCCAGTATCCATTTAAACCACTGCAGCCACTTTCATGGAAACAGACTGTTTCTCAACTTCCCTCTTACTAAAGGATTGAAAGCGCAATAGCAGGAACACGGCTGAAAGTGTCAGAGCCAGCACCAGACCTATCCAGAGCCCATGAGGCCCCATAGGTTCATCTGCTATCAGATCAGTCAGTCCCAGTGTATAGCCCAATGGCAGAGCTATGCCCCAGCAGGCAATCAGGATAATGATCATCGGCACACGGGTATCTTTATAGCCCCTTAACGCGCCATTGGAAGCCACCTGAATCCCGTCGGCATACTGGAACAATGCAGCAAAAACCAACAACTGGGCAGCCAGCGCTTTTACCGCAACATCCTGGGTATAGAGAGAAGTCAGTGCATCAGCAAACACCCACATCATGATGGCCATCAGCGTAGCGGTCAGCAGAGTAGCGACGATACCGGAATACCCAGAGAATCTTGCCGCCTGAGGATCACCCGCCCCCAGAGCCTGTCCCACCCGGATGGTAATTCCCATGGACATGCTCAGCGGCACCATGAAAGCCATGCTGGCCAGGTTCAACGCTATCTGGTGGCCTGCTACGGTCACCGCTCCCAGCTTGCCAATCACCAGAGCTACTGCCGAGAAGATACTGGCTTCAAAAAAGATCGCCAGCCCCATGGGAACACCCAGTTTCAGGTGAGCAGCAATACTGCTTATCTCCGGCCATTCAAACTGATCAAACAGATTCACAGCTTTGTGCTTTTCATTGAACCGGGTGTAGCAGAACATCAGCAGACACATGGCCCAGAAACAAATAGCGGTCGCATAGCCACAACCTACACCACCCATTTGAGGAAAACCGAACTTGCCATAAATCAGTACATAGTTAACTGGAATGTTGATCAGCAAGCCTGCAAAACTGATGAGCATGGCCGGTTTGGTAATAGAGCGCCCTTCACAATAACTGACCATGGTTTGATATAAACAGATCCCGGGCACCCCCCAGGCCAACGCCCCAAGGTATGCCTCAGTTTTGGCAGCCATGGTTTTATCAACTTCCAGAAAGTTAAGCAATGGCATGGAATTCATCATCAGAACCATACCAATAACACTCAAAACCAGGGACAGCCACATAGCCTGACGAACCGGTGAGGCAATCTGATCAACTTTTCGAGCGCCAAACAGATGGGCAACGGTCGGTGTCGTTGCCATCAGAATGCCCCTGATCAACAGGTAAAGCGGCACCCAGATACTGGAGCCAATGGCGACTGCGGCCAGGTCTTGGGCAGAGTATTGGCCCGCCATACTGGTATCCACAAAGCCCATGCCGGTGGTCGCCAGCTGTGCGCCCAGAATAGGGGCAGATAAATAAATAAGTTCTCTGAGTTCCTTAAAATACCGTTGGTATAAAGGTGGACTGGTTGTCATTTTTTCTCACTATTATGGTGTGCTTTTACCAATACTGAACCGGGGCAAAAGTGGAATCATCTTACCAGTCAGGCCATAAAATTTGATATGGATAATTTGCCGTGAATTTTCTAAAGTCTGCGCGGGATTTTTACCTAGTTACCACTGAAGGATCAGTCCAACTCAAAGGCTTATCGCATCGCCTTTTTATGACAGATTTGCTACTGTTGGCGGATGCCTGAATTACCTGAAGTTGAAACCACCCGCAGAGGTATTGCACCTCATATTGAAGGCCAAACCGTAACCGATGTTATTGTTCGCAATCCACGTCTGCGCTGGCCAATTCCGGACTATTTGAAACAACGTTTATCCGGGCAGGTTATTCGTTCCGTAACACGACGGGCAAAGTACCTTCTGGTTCAAACGGATGCTGGAACCTTGCTGGTTCATTTGGGTATGTCCGGAAGTCTGCGAATACTGAACGAACCACAGGACGTCCAAAAACATGATCATGTCGATCTGCTATTCAGTAATGGCATAAGACTGAGGTACACCGATCCGAGACGATTCGGAGCGGTTCTCTGGGTCGACGACAATGTCATGGAACACGACTTACTGAGAAAACTCGGTCCAGAACCACTCAGTGATGAATTCACTGCTCAAAGGCTTTATCTCAGCTCCCGGGGAAAATCACAGCCTGTTAAAACCTTCATTATGGATAACCATGTGGTGGTTGGAGTGGGAAATATTTATGCCAACGAAGCCCTGTTCAAGGCCGGCATCAGACCCGATAGACCTTGCGGAAAAATATCCAAAGCCCGCTATGAGCGACTGACCGAGAGCATTAAAGAGACCCTGGCAAAAGCTATTGAACAAGGTGGAACCACCTTGAGGGATTTTGTCGGAGGCGATGGAAAGCCGGGCTATTTCAAACAGGAACTGGCCGTTTATGGACGCAAGGGTGAGCCCTGTGTTCATTGTTCAACACCAATAGTAGAGATCCGGCTGGGAAATCGCAGTACCTGTTACTGTAAGAAGTGCCAGCGGTAATCCAAACGAAAGAAAGCGATGAGTGAGAAAAAAACCTGGAGCAGCCTGAACGCTGACAAAAACTATGGCTCCCGAACTTTTATTCTGGAGAGCCTGGGACGTTTGATGCTCTGGCTGATGGGCGGCTGGAAGCTGGAAGGCGAACTCCCCAAAATCGACAAGTATGTTGTCATTGTTGCTCACCATACATCCAACTGGGACTTTGTTGTGGGTGCTGCGACCAAGCTCGCTGTTCGCCTTAAAATACGCTTCTTTGGTAAACACACTCTGTTTTATCCTCCCCTGGGCTGGCTGATGAAAGGTCTGGGCGGTGTGTCCATCGAACGCCACAAATCCATCAACCGGGTGGAACAATCAGTGGCAGAGATTCGCAAGGCGGATAACTTTGTACTGGTGATCACTCCGGAAGGTACACGTTCCAAAGTAAAACGCTGGAAGACCGGTTTCTACCACATAGCCAGAAGCGCGGATATTCCCATCGTTCCAGTCTCTTTCGACTTTGGGAACAAACGTGTTGTTTTCGGTGAGCCAATGACGATGACCGGAGACCAGGAGCATGATTTCCGGGAAATGCACCGTTTCTTCCTTCCTTATGAGCCAAAACACCCGGAATTGGGTTGTAACGGGCCTTTCGAGGAATAGACATCCCTTCGGAAACAAAATAGACTCGCATCGTTGGTTGGGGTGTCTGAAACGTACGTTTTCCAGACTGAGAGAAACCCATTGAACCTGAACCAGATTATGCTGGCGTAGGAAACCGACGGTTGGGCGAGCACGAGCCTAGTGCATTGGGCTAATTGCCCGTAATCCCCGCCTTCATTAGCTCTTGAGCACTTTTCTACGTCAGTTCACAGAAGTATACCGAACAATGACGATAACCAATGAAACCCCTATAGCCCTCACTATTGCTGGATCGGACAGTGGTGGCGGAGCGGGTATACAGGCTGACCTGAAAGCCTTTTCAGCACTGGGTGCTTATGGCAGCAGTGTGATTACCGCCCTGACAGCACAAAACACTCAAGGCTTGCAGGGCATATTTGACGTTGAACCTGCCTTTATCCGGCAACAACTGGATTCCGTCTTTTCTGATCTCGCCATTAAAGCCGTAAAGGTGGGCATGCTGAGCCAGCCTGAGGTGATCACCACCGTTGCCAATGCAATGGCTCACTACAGCCCGGCTTATCTGGTGTTAGATCCGGTCATGGTAGCCACCAGCGGAGATGTTCTGCTGCAACAGGCCGCTATTGAGACACTCAAGCAATCACTGATTCCTAAAGCCAGCCTGATCACTCCCAACCTGCACGAAGCCGCTGTCCTGCTTAACCGTCCAGTGCCCGAAAACCTGGACCAGATGATTGATATGGTTGAACCTTTGCTGGCTCTGGGGTCTCAGGCAGTGCTTCTCAAAGGCGGTCACCTCAGTGGTGACAAAGCGGTCGATTTTTATCACGACGGCAAATCCCTGCACCGACTGGAGTCTGACTGGATCAAAACCAGTAACACTCACGGCACAGGTTGCACACTGTCTTCCGCTATCACGGCATTACTGGCTCGTGGTTACACCATGAATGAAGCCATTCCTGAAGCTAAAAAGTACATTGCCGAATCGATTGCCCACGCCGATCAGCTGAACATCGGTCAGGGTAACGGTCCCGTTCACCATTTCTACAAATACTGGTGATCAGGCCCGAATGTTTGATGTCGTAGTAAAAGATGCAGCGCTGGCATACGGCGATAAGGTTATTTTCAATGGCCTGGATCTGACTCTGGCGGGTGGTGAATGTACCTGCCTGCTCGGAGGCAGTGGTGTTGGCAAAACCAGCCTGCTGCGATTCATTGCCGGTTTTTCCTCAGAGCCTTCAGCCAATAGAAAGGGAGGTTTGACCACTTCCGGCAGTGTGCTTTGTCAGGACGGTTTTTCCCTGGTAGGTCGAATCGCCTGGATGGCCCAGCAGGATCTGCTGTTGCCCTGGTTCTCGGTGATCGACAATATCACTTTGGGTGAACGACTCAGGAGTTCTTTCTTTAGCCGTAAAAAAGTACCTGCTGAAGCGATGGAAAGAGCCCAACACATTCTGAAGCAGGTCGGACTTGTGAATAAGTCCAGTGAACTGCCCCAGAATCTGTCAGGTGGACAAAGGCAGCGAGTCGCTCTGGCCAGAACCCTCATGGAAAATCGCCCACTGGTTCTGATGGACGAACCCTTTGGGGCTCTGGATGCCATCACCCGACTGAACCTCCAGGACCTTGCCTGTGAGCTGCTGGCTAACCGAACCGTATTGCTGATCACCCATGATCCCCTGGAAGCATTGAGACTGGGCCATCACATCTACCACCTGCAGGGTCAGCCAGCCACATTAACCGAGGCTATTATGCCACCCGGTACGCCACCAAGATCATTGGAAAACAACAAGCTCATGAACCTCCAGGGCGAGTTACTGGAACGACTCAGAAATGAGGAAGCGCATTCATGAAACCCTTGATTCCGCTATTTGTGATGCCGCTCTTTAAACCTCTTCTGGTTGTGCTCGGTTTACTGATTGTCTGGGAATCCATCGTCGTACTGTTCGCCATGCCGGAATATATTCTGCCTGGCCCCAAGGCCGTGTTCATCAGCATGTACGACAATGCTTCATTGCTATGGGAACACACCCTGGTGACCATGACGGAAATGCTGCTGGGCCTGATACTGGGTGTGCTGTTCGGCATTCTTCTGGCCATGATTCTGGTCTATTTCGTAGCCCTTCGCCCCTGGTTACTCCCGCTGCTGCTGGTCACCCAGGCTGTCCCTGTTTTTGCTCTGGCTCCTATACTGATGCTCTGGTTCGGCTACGGTCTGGCTTCCAAAGTGGTTATGACCATACTGGTGATTTTCTTTCCGGTGGCCACCTGTTGTTATGACGGCCTGCGTCATACCCATCAGGGTTGGTTGGACATGGCCAAAACCATGGGGGGCAACCGTTTTTCCGTGCTGCGTCATATCCGTTGGCCAGCTGCCCTCCCTGCCCTGGCCTCAGGCCTGAGAGTCGCGGTGGTTGTCGCTCCTATCGGCGCTGTCGTCGGTGAATGGGTAGGCTCCAGTGCAGGACTGGGTTATCTGATGCTGCAGGCAAATGCACGTCTCTGGGTGGACCAGATGTTTGCTGCCCTGACAGTACTGGCTTTCTGCTCTGTCAGCCTCTATTTCATCACTGACCTGGCTCTGAAAAAACTGATTCCCTGGCAACCTGCCACCTGACTTTCATATTCCCAACCGGTTGAGGACTCATAACCTTGCTCGTACCCATGCCTAAGGCCAAAGAAATGAAAAAGTCTTTCAGGAAAGTGTTTGTTCTGCTGTCACTCCTGCTGGCAACCTCACTTTCATACGCTAAATCCGATAAAGATCTCAACCTGATGCTGGAATGGTTCGTCAATCCGGATCACGGACCTATTGTGATTGCTCAGGAAAACGGCTACTTCAAGGATCAGGGGTTGAAGGTAAACATTCAGGAACCTGCTGATCCTAACCTGCCCCCTAAACTGGTCGCTGCCGGTGACGTGGACCTTGCTGTGTATTATCAGCCCAGCTTGATCCATGGCGTTGTCAACGGTCTGTCGCTGGCCTGGGCAGGGACTCTGGTTGCGACGCCCCTGGACGGACTGATTGTCCTGAAAGACGGTCCGATCAAATCCCTGAAAGACATGAAAGGCAAAACCATTGGCCTGAATATGGGTGGTAATGAAAATGCCATTCTGGACACTTTGTTCAAGCCATATGGCTTTTCTTCCAAAGACATCAAGATGGTCAATGTCGGCTGGAATATGTCCTCTTCCCTACTATCAGGCCGCGTAGATGCCATTATGGGTGCCTACCGAAACTTTGAGCTGAACCAGCTGGCCATTGAAGGTCATCAGGGCAAAATGTTCTATTTCGAAGAAAACGGCATTCCGCCCTACGATGAGCTGATCTTTATTGCTAACAGCAAGAAGAGTGATAAGGAAGCAATCAGGAGATTCCTTCGAGCCATTGAGTTGGGCACCCAGTTTATTGTGAATAACCCGGAAGAGTCCTGGAAAATCTTCAGAGATTACAGTCCCAAAAAACTGGATAACGAACTTAATAAACGGGCATGGTTTGATACTGTTTCACGCTTTGCGCTCAGACCTGCCGCAAAAGACACAGGACGCTATAATCGCTTTGCCAAATTCCTCGAAGACCATGGTGACCTGAAAAACATTCCACCCGCCAAAGAGTATATGCTTGATTTGTAACTCTGCTGGCAGCTTATTTGGTTAGGCTCTGCTTACCTTCTGGGTCAAACAGAGCCGTTATAATCTAGTTTCTAAACGCAAAGCTAGGAGCCTGTCGGACTTACCACTGACCTACTGCGAAAAAGCCGGATTTGGCCATTTTTTATGATTCTTTTCGTTGAATAGCTCGCTATTCGCCTCAAATAATCATAAAAACTGTCTCAAACCGG
>NZ_JBPCXO010000118.1:0-3056 GCF_051008435.1 Endozoicomonas sp.
GGCTCTATCCTTTGCTGTTCTCGGGATCAAAGTCAGTAAGGATAGACAAAAGAAAATGACGGGTATTTCCCATAGGTTGGAGGGCTGCACTGGGCAAAAAGTCGCCGCGAAGCGGCCTACCTTGACCAGAACCTGAAGGATGAGTTGAGTGGGTTGCTGAAGGTGGCTTCGGTGATTGTGCCTTCGGCCAAGGCTCGGGGAATAAGAAACCCTTTCAAGGATAAATCAGCTAACGAAATTGATGAAATGTTTAAAAAGAAAGGATTTCGCGAATCAGGACCCGATCCTCTTAAAGGAGTGGGGGGTATGTAAATCCAAATACAGGTCGATCATATCATATAGACCCAGTAGATTACGGTAAGTTCAGAGAACCCAATCATGTGGATGTCAACAGACCACGAGATTACAAAGGGAACCTTAATAAGAAAAAATATCCATATATGGAGTAACCTGACAATGTCACTAAACGAGTTAATTAGAAATTTTCGTTGTTTTCTGTTGTCCAGCTGGCCTCAGTTTGTCAAAGTTCAAAAACATTTAGACTGGGATGAAAATCCATATTTTTTTGATATCTGGCTACAGGCAAATTGGGAATTAATGGTTGAATTCCAAGCCTTGGAAAGAGATCAATATTTAACTCCATATGGTTATGATAACTCCGCTGGTTGCCGCCATATTAACAAAGATAAGATGGCGACCCATAGACTAGTGTGTAAAAGCAGTAGTAATAAAAACGAAGAATCATATTTTTTATGCTTTTCTACAAAAATAGGAAGAGGATGCCAACTTTCTCCACCCTTTGACTGGGTTGATGTTGAAGGTAAGGTGACAGGTAAGAGATTCAGTATGCCGTTAAAAGATGTTACTTTTTTCTTGGAAACCATTGAATAACTCATGATTACAGCTTGCTAACTATCTCCGAAAATTTCATATATATTCAGGAGGTAGTTACTCAATAACTACTGCAAAGCCCACAAGGTAAAATGCGAGACGCTTTTTCAATCAAGCCTGACAGCCTTGGAAATGATCCACTGCTTGTTAGTCTGTCTGTCAGATAGTCCCAAAATGAAAGACCATACAGGCGACACGTTTTCTTCAGGCTGGCAAAAGTGTCGCGACATTGCCGCCCAGCTTCGCTCTTCGTCCCGCCGCTGACCTTTCGTCGCTTGACGTACTCACGTATCTGACTCTCGCTCAGGTTGTTGTGCAACGGTAAGCTTGGATCTTTCAAAACCAGCAGTAACTCTTCTTCGATTAAGGCCAGCCCTGACAGCGCGTCCTGAAGAGGCTCGCAGTACGTCTGGGTCTGGATAAGCGCATGAAATCCCAGCCATACCTTCAGCGCTTTTTCTTCGTCAGGCTCAGCCTTGAAGGCTTTCAGGTCATCGTAGATGGCCCAGAACCATGTCCTGCAACACTTCTAGGCCATGGCCTGCTGATCATTAACCGGATGGACTTTGGCCAGCCCCCGTTCTGCATGAATCCATGCACTGGCTGTGCTTAAATACGTCAAACTCGGGATACTTGCGCTCCTCCAGATAAGCCAGAGCATTTTCTGTCAATGTGTAGGTTTTCCACGGACGGCGCAGCAAACTCAGAAAGTTTTCCCGGCTCTTACTGCCTGTGCTGGCGAACCAAGCAAAGGATTCATTGTTGATGATGGTGCAATAGCCATTTTGCCCTTTATGCCTTGTGCCTGTGTCGTCTGTCTGGATATAGCTGGAGCATCGAATGCCTGGGAGAATGAATGGGCCAGAAGCACTGGCCCATGATTTAGCTGCGCTTGAAGTTCAGGCTTAAAACAAAAATCAGGAAGCTGCAGACAACAACGGAGGGCCCTGCCGGTGTATCCAGCTGCCATGAGGCGGCCAAACCTCCTGCGACACTTAATAAACCAATAATGCCGGCAGTCACTGCCATTTGTTCCGGTGTTCTCGAAAACCTCTGAGCAGTCGCGGCAGGAATAATCATCAGGGAAGTGATCAACAGTACACCGACAATTTTCATGGCTACGGCAATCACCAGGGCCATCATCAATGTCAGAATAAACTTGGTTCTTCGAACCGGAAACCCTTCAACCTGGGCCAGCTCGGCATGAATGGTCATCGCCAGAAGAGGTCGCCACAGGCAGGCCAGGGTAATGAGAACCAAGGCGCCTCCGCCAAATATCCAGAACAGATCTTCTGGTGCCGTGGCCAGAATATCGCCGAACAGATAGGACATCATGTCGATTCGAACGTTCTCGGCAAAGCTGACAGCAACAAGACCCAGGGACAAACTACTGTGTGCGAGAATCCCCAGTAGCGTGTCTGACGCCATTTTCTGTTGTTCCTGAAGAGAGACCAGCAGAGCAGCAAGAAACAGGGAGCAAACAATAATGGCCAGGTTAAGATCAACGTCGAGCAGCAATCCCAGAGCAACGCCCAGAAGTGCTGAATGAGCAAGAGTGTCGCCAAAATAGGCCATCTTCCTCCAGACAACAAAACAGCCTAAGGGACCTGCCACTATGGCAACCCCGGATCCTGCCAGCAGCGCAGTGAATACAGACATGGTGATCGTGAGGCTGGTGGACATGGGTCATGACAAAGGGGGCTAGCAACTAAAAGATGTTATATTGTAACTAAATTATGCCTGAATAGAAAACCGTCGTTTGATGGCTCTGTGCAGGGCATGCTTTAGAACAGGCGCAAGCGTCTGGTAACTTTTATATCAGCGAAAGACTATAACTCACTGCCGTTTTTTGCTTTCCAGGCAGTCTCTCTGCTGTCTTGACCGTCAAGAATTCCTGACTACTCTTAAGCACTGATTCAATTCGAACCCTCAGGGAAAACACGTTATGAGTCAATCAAAGTGTTGCAAAGACTTTTTCAATTTACTCTTTCAATGCTTGATCGCAACCGCCTTTGTATTGATTCATAACGTGCCTCTCCAAGCCTCTGATTTTGGTCGTTCAACCTATTCAGACGACAACGAATGCCCGTACCAAGCAGAAGAGAGTTCGCAGCAAGCCCTGGAATATTTCAAAAACAATACCCGGTTTCTTTCCCTGACTGGCT
>NZ_JBPCXO010000119.1:0-37529 GCF_051008435.1 Endozoicomonas sp.
CGGATTTGGCCATTTTCTATGATTCTTTTCGTTGAATAGCTCGCTATTCGCCTCAAATAATCATAAAAACTGTCTCAAACCGGACTTTTTCTCGCTACGGTCGGCTAAGTCCGACAGACTCCTAGAGCTTGTGATGGTCAACCTACTGCGAGGCTGACCATCTTTTGAATCAAGACTTCTGGAAACGAATGACGTCCTGCTCAGAAGCCTGCTGTAGAATCTCCTTCAGGGTGTCGCAGATTTCTTCAGCGACATCAGGATCGCTGATCGGCTGATTGTTTTTGTCGGTGATAAAGAAGCTGTCTTCGAGTTTTTCACCAAACGTGGCTACTTTGGCGTTGTGAACCTGTAGCTCAAGATCCACAAACTTTCTGACCACTGTGGCCAGTAGTCCTGGCCTGTCGGTTGCCTTGATTTCCAGTAAGGTCTTTTTGATGCCTGGTAAATTACTGATTGTGATCAAGGGTTCTTTGGCAAAGTGTCTGAGCTGTCTGGGGGTGCGTCTCTGGGCTGCAACGGGTATCTGGTTAGGAACGCTGAGTATCTGTTGCAAATATTGGTGAATCTGCAGAATTCTCGACTCATGGTCGCCTATGGCAGAACCATCTTCTTCCAGTACCGTATAGGTATCCAGACTGAATTGATCCGTTGAGGTGATGATTCTGGCATCCTGAATACTCAGGTGCAGATAATCCAGTCCAGCTACTGTTGCTGCAAAAAGATTGAGACGATCGGGTGTGTAAACAAAAATCTGAGAGCCGCTGTGCTCTGTGTCGGTGTCCGTTTCCCGAGTCAGTATTAAGGGTTCCTGTCCTGTGTGCTCAAGAATTCCCCGGGTATGCCAGGCAATCTCATGGGGGTCATGACGAGAAAAGTAATCGTCATCCAGAGTATCCCAGAGCGAGTGGATCATCTTGAGATCCAGACCGGTATCATCCAGTAACTCCAGAGTTTCCTGCTGAATGTCCTGAAGTCTTTCATCACTGTCAGGCATGTTTTCAATACCGTATTCAAGTACCTGACGTGTCTGGCTGTAGAGTTGCTGAAGAAGGGAAGAGCGCCAGCCGTTCCAGAGCTCGGGGTTGGTGGCGTTGATGTCGGCAACTGTGAGCAGGTAAAGATGATTCAGGTTGTTCAGATTGCCTACTTTCCGGGCAAAATCCTGGATGACTTCCAGATCGGATAGATCTTTTTTCTGGGCAGTAATCGACAGGGTAAGATGTTCACGAACCAGCCAGACAATCAGTTTGGTGTCGACTCGTCTCAGGCCATGTCGTCGACAGAAGACTGCTGCATCTACTGCACCCAGCTGAGAATGGTCGCCTCCACGCCCTTTGCCAATGTCGTGATACAAACCGGCAACATACAAAAGCTCGGGTTTTTTGATGTCATGGATGATGCTGGAGGCTATGGGGTAGCGTTGTTTGTTTTCTTCGTATCGGAAGCTGCGCAGGTGTTTGATCAGTAACAGGGTATGTGCGTCGACGGTATAACTGTGGAAGAGATCAAACTGCATCTGTCCGATGATTCGGCCAAACTCTGGCAGGTATCGCCCCAGAATTCCGTATCGGGCCATTCTTCGAAGGCTGATAGTCAGGCCGTAGGGCGCTTGCAGCAGCTGAAGAAATAGTTTGGCGCACCTTGGGTCTTTTCTGAACTGATTGTCAACAGTGTGTCGAATGTCTCGTAACAGGCGGATGGTTTCGGCGCGTGGACCGAGGATCTCAGGGTTGCGGGTCATCAAGACGAACATTTCCAGAATGGCCGGCGGGTATTCGGTAAAAATCTGATCGTTCGTCGCTTCTATATACTGGTTGTGTATCTGAAAGCGCTCATTAATAGGGACTATGGTTTGTGGTTTGTCCGCATTCAGGATTTTGTCATCAAAGTTTTGAAGAATCAGATCTTTCAGTTGGGCAACGATGAGAACAGTTCGGAAATAGCTTTGCATAAACTGCTCTACCGCCAGTGACCCGGGGTGGTCCTGGTAGCCGAATTGCTCAGCCAGTGAGCGCTGGTGGTCGAACAATAGTCTGTCTTCGCCCCGTCCGGTCAGGGTGTGAAGAGCCCAGCGCACCTTCCAGAGGAACGCCCGGCAGCGGATCAGTTGCTCATATTCGGCTTCGGTAAGAAAATTCAGGGCCATCAGTTTGATGGGGTCCTGTGTGCCAAAGTGCCGCCGTGCCGCCCAGCCAAGCATGTGCAGATCACGAATGCCGCCAGGTGAGCCTTTGACATTGGGCTCCAGGCTGTACTCAGTGTCAGCATACTTTTTGTGTCGGAATTTCTGCTCGGCAAACTTGGCTTGAAGGTAGGTCTTACTTGGCCACATATGACTGACATCTATTTTTATCTGAAGCTGTTTGTTCAGATTTTCAGGGTCAGACAGTGGGCGTGCTTCCATCAGGTTAGTGATGATAGTCAGGTCGTCTCTGGCCTGTTCTGAGCATTCCTTTATAGACCGAACGCTGGAGCCTACTTTCAGGCCGATATCCCATAAAGTCGTTAAAAAAGCTTCAATTTCTGACTGATGAAGCTGGTATGCGTCACTTTCCAAAAGAATCAGAATATCTATGTCGGAGCCGGGATGCAGTTCCCCCCGGCCATAGCCACCCACTGCGAGCAGGCTGATGTGTTCTGAGTCTTTCCAGGGGAGTTGCTCCCAGGCCGCAATAAGGATCTGATCGATGAACCAGGTGTGGCTGTAAACCAGTTGGTCAATGTTGACTTCTTCTTTGAACCACTGGTTTAGCGTTTCTCTGCCAGAACTTATCGTGTCTTTGTATAGGGGGATAGAAGGTTGTGTGGTGAGTGCTGTAACAAATGAGGTTTTATCAAACAGCTTGGACTTAAAGTGGTCGGGGATCTGGGGGCTTGCATGATTCATAGTGAGTCTGGCTTGTGTGAAACAGATTTTTTTATCGCATTCCGTCGCTAAAAAAATGGCCCGCACCAGGCGAGCCATTCAGGGATCAGAAGGTAAGCGTTTCGTCATTTCTGAGGGTCAGGATTTCAACTCCGTCAGCCGTAACGAGAATGGTGTGCTCCCACTGGGCCGAAGGTCGACGATCCTTGGTGACTGCAGTCCAGCCATCACCCAGTAGTTTGGTGAATTTCTTACCCGCATTGATCATGGGTTCTATGGTGAAGGTCATTCCTTCCTGCAGCACGCAGTCATTATGGTCGCCATAGCCATCATAATGAAGAACCTGAGGTTCTTCGTGGAATACTTTACCGATGCCGTGGCCGCAATACTCTTCAACCACCGAATAATGGTTGGCATGTGCGTGCTGGGCAATAACGCGGCCAATGTCGCTTAAACGAACACCGGGTTTAACTATTTCGATGCCCTTGTACATGCATTCCTGAGTCACTTTAACCAGTTTTTCTGCAAAGGGCTGGGCGTTGCCAACCAGAAACATTTTGCTGGTGTCGCCATGGTAGCCATCTTTGATGACGGTGACGTCGATATTGAGTACGTCACCACTTTTTAACGATTTCTTGTCATTGGGGATGCCGTGGCAAACCACATGGTTTAATGACGTACATATCGATTTGGGAAAGCCAGGGCGTCCTGGCGCTGCGCCATAGTTCAGTGGAGCAGGAATGGCGTCTTGCTCGTTCATAATATAGTCATGACAGATGCGATCAAGTTCGCCGGTGGTAATGCCAGGCTTGACATGAGGTGTGATCATTTCAAGTACTTCGGCAGCCAGTTTGCCGGCAATGCGCATTTTTTCGATGTCTTCAGGAGTTTTGATCGTAACGTTCATTTCAAATGTTCTATGTGAGGCCAGGTAAACGTAAAGTGTTCACGCATGATGCTTTACCTCGACCGTTTTCCATGGGCTTTACGGATTCACTTGTCTTGATTCTATCAGAAAAGAATGAAGAGTTGGGCAAAGTGCTGCTCAGAGATACCTTTTAACATTTCTGATGATCAATATGCCCCAGTAGAGGTTGAGCAGGTCACCGGCAAAACCGGTAACCGTGATGATAGTATTCATCAGGGGAGCTTTTCTATATTCCTCTTCGACCAGATAGGTATTTCTTATAAATTTGTAATGCTCCCAGGGAAAGATGATCCAGCGGGAAGCAAAGAAAAAGAAAGCAAAGGGGGCGAAGAAGATCCTGGAGGGTCTTTTTCTCATAAAAAACGTTTTGTGCAGGTAGCCTGCATTGAAGAATACTTGAGAAGTCTCTGTCACCATGCCGTAGATGGCGAGGCGGATTTTGCCTTCATGGTGAGTGGCAGCGCATCCTGAGATCATGGCAAACCCGTGGGCAATATATTCTGTTTTTCCTGAGTACAGGGCCTCGGAGAATTCATAAATAGCATAAGAATAAAGAACCAGAGGTGACAGGTTTTCCAGAGTGTTCTCATAAGAAGGCGGTTCAGCGGCCATGTCGGACATACTTCGGTTGTTATTTATATTCTCGAGGTAGGTGAGCGATGCCACTGGAGCGGTAATCATGGAGTTGATCAGTGAGGGCGCGTTGGTATGGCCTGTGAGAATGCGGATCGATGCAAATCCGGTGGTCATCAATAAAACATAATATTGCTGGTTTTTGTGCTGACGTGTTTGAAGCGTTGTTATTGCTTCAGACAGGGCGACTGTTCGGTTGTGTTTGCCGATTTCACAAAGAGCCATCACTCTGGGGCTCTCATCGCCAGGGTGGTAGTGATTATTCAGAAAGCAGTGTTTAACTGGAATAAACTCAGGGTTTTCTGTGCATTCGTCTTCGAGAGCCATCCTGATAGTGCTGTCCATTACCGGGGAGATTGCAAGGGTGGTGGCTGATGGTGCTTCGCTGGAGTGTGGTTCGTTGGGGGGATGGGCTGTTGCTTTGAATGGACTCAGAAGTAGACTGGTTATCAGCAGAGTCACAAGCCTCAGGGTCTTCATAAGGGGGTGTCTCTCCTCGGAAGGAATGCCTGGAATTCAGTGGTTTCAGGAAGTCTTGTGGGTGGATGCAGGGATTCATGATTCTGGAATGGCAGTTAATAGTAGTATTGGTTTGCTTCTGCTTCACGATTCTTCCGCAAAAGTGTGCTTCTGCTTTGAAAAATCGTCCGATTGTGGTATAAAACTGCGTCCTCGTGTTCAGGGTCACCTGAGTAGGGGGTTTTTTATTTGATTTTTTAACAGAACTCACATACACCGACACATGATTCAGGGTGCCCGGGCGCTATCAGCGTAAGCTGATCATCGGGTCGAATCCATGGGGTGTGTGGAGGCCTAACCCTGAAACAGGAGAATTATCATGTCTCAAGTCACTATGCGTGACATGCTCAAGGCGGGTGTGCACTTCGGTCACCAGACTCGTTTCTGGAATCCGAAGATGAATAAGTTCATCTTTGGTGCTCGCAACAAGATCCATATCATCAACCTTGAGCACACAATGCCTGCCTTTAATGAAGCCATGAGCTTCATTCGCAAGCTGTCCGAAGGTAAGAACAAGATTCTGTTTGTTGGTACCAAGCGTGCTGCCGGTAAGATCATTCGTGAGGAAGCTGCTCGCTGCAGCATGCCTTTCGTAGCTCACCGCTGGTTGGGTGGTATGCTGACCAACTACAAGACCATTCGTCAGTCTGTACGTCGTCTGCGTGACCTGGAAGTCCAGGCTGAAGACGGTACTTTTGAAAAGCTGACCAAGAAAGAAGCCCTGATGCGCCGTCGTGATCTGGAAAAACTGGATCGCTCTCTCGGTGGTATCAAGGAAATGGGTGGTCTGCCAGACGCACTGTTTGTTATCGATGTTGAGCACGAGCGCATCGCTATTCAAGAAGCCAACAAGCTGGGTATCCCTGTCATCGGTATCGTTGACACCAACTCCAGTCCTGAAGGCGTTGATTACGTTATCCCAGGTAACGATGATGCGATTCGCGCTATCCAGCTCTACATCAAAGCTGCTGCTGATGTCATTCTCGACGGTCGTGCAGCTGCCAATACTGGCGCTGAAAGCGAGTTCGTTGAAGTTGAAGTTGAAGTAGAAGCTGGTGAAGCAGCTACTGCTGAAGCCAAGGCTGATGACGGTCAGGAAGAAGCTAAGGAAGCTTAATTTTCTGATTGTTGCGAAAAGGGGGCATAGCCCCCTTTTTCAGATTTAAAAAAGCGTTTGTCATTCGGGATGGTTATTGACAAGAGCTTCAGTATGCACAAGCTTCTGTGTATATCATAAAAGCTTGAGGCAGTTTTAGAAGGCTCAAAGCTATCCTGAACCCCTTATTGAATATTTGCGAGAGGAATCCACCATGGCAGCAATTACTGCAGCACTGGTTAAGGAACTGCGTGAACGCACTAGCCTGGGCATGATGGAATGCAAAAAGGCTCTGGTTGCTTCAGAAGGCGATATCGAAAAGGCGATTGAAGAGCTGCGTAAATCTGGTCAGGCTAAAGCCGCCAAGAAAGCAGGTCGTACTGCCGCTGAAGGTATTGTAGCTACCAAAGTTGCCGAAGATGGCTCCTTTGGTGTAATGGTTGAAGTGAACTCCGAGACCGACTTTGTTGCCCGTGATGACAACTTCCTGGGTTACGTTCAGAGAGTAGTGGATGCTGCTTTTGATCGTAAGGAAGCTGACGTGGCCAAGCTGATGGAAGGTGAGCTGGAAGAAGCTCGTCTGGCTCTAGTACAGAAGATCGGTGAAAACATCGGTGTTCGTCGTATTGCAATCGTAGAAGGTGGTGTGATTGACGCTTACGTTCACGGTAACAAGCGTATTGCTGTTCTGGTTAGCCTGGACGGTGGCAACACTGAGCTGGCTCGTGATGTGGCTATGCACGTTGCAGCTGTAAATCCTCAGGTTGTTAATAAGGACGACATGCCATCTGATCTGGTTGAGAAAGAGAAGGAAATCTTCAAGGCTCAGGCAGAACAGTCAGGCAAGCCAGCTGAAATCATCGAGAAGATGATTGTTGGCCGTATCAATAAGTTCCTGGCTGAAAACAGCCTGACAGAACAGCCTTTCGTTAAAGATCCTGATGTTAAAGTAGGCGCTTTGGCCAAGAAAGCTGACGCGACTATCACTGGCTTCGTTCGTTACGAAGTGGGTGAAGGTATTGAGAAGGAAGAAGTGGACTTCGCTGCTGAAGTTCGCGCTCAGGCTGGACTCTAATCCTGATACTGGTTATTACTGGTTAATGGATGGTGCCTGACCTGTTAGCTGGGCAGACTTTTTAAAGTCTGTTCAGCAGGCCTGCAGGTTTAACCCGTGTTCTGAAGTCTGAGTCATAAATACATTGTTCAAGGTTGTTTACAACTGGCTGGTCTCCAGCTGCAAGCAGTGTATAAAGCTCATTCAGCAGGGCTTGGGCTGAGTCGGCAGGCTATCGGGGGCAGGCGCTTCTTCGCCTAACTCTGAATTGGAAAGCTGAAAATGCCGGCAAATGATCGACAACCGAAATACAAGCGCATTCTGCTTAAGCTCAGTGGTGAGGCCCTTCAAGGAGAAGGGGGCTTTGGCATTGATCCCAGTGTTCTTGACAGAATGGCCCTGGAAATCGGCCAGCTGGTAGGTATCGGCGTTCAGGTTGGTATCGTAATCGGTGGCGGAAACCTCTTTCGTGGAGCAGCGCTGAGTGCTGCTGGTCTTGATCGTGTTACTGGTGACCATATGGGTATGTTGGCCACTGTCATGAATGCTCTGGCTATGCGTGATGCCCTTGAGCGTTCAAATATCAATACCCGCGTTATGTCTTCCATTCCGATGGATGGTGTTGTTGAACACTATGATCATCGTCGTGCAATGCGCTACCTTAATGGTGGCGATGTAGTGATCTTTTCTGCAGGTACCGGTAATCCTTTCTTTACAACAGACTCTGCAGCCTGTCTGCGTGGTATTGAAGTTGAGTCTGATGTTGTTCTGAAAGCAACGAAAGTTGACGGTATTTATGACAAGGATCCTGTCAAACATCCTGATGCAGTAAAATTTGAATCCCTGACCTATGATGATGTGCTTGAGCGCAAGCTTGGGGTTATGGATTTAACCGCGATCTGTCTGGTCCGGGATCAGCAGATGCCTGTTCGGGTTTTCAATATGAATAAATCCGGTGCTCTGCTCAATGCAGTGGTAGGTGGCGAAGAAGGAACACTGGTGACTGGGGTGATAAATGATTGAAGAAATTAAGCAAGATGCGCAAGAGCGCATGAGTAAAAGTGTTGATTCTCTGAATGGTGCGTTTGCCAAAATTCGAACTGGTCGTGCCCACCCGAGTCTGCTGGATAGCGTCAAGGTATCCTACTATGGCTCCGAGACGCCACTGAGTCAGGTCGCTAACATTTCCAGTGAAGATGCCAGAACCCTGACTGTTCGCGTTTGGGAAAGGCAGATGGTTCCTGATGTAGAAAAAGCGATTCTGAAATCTGATCTGGGTCTGAACCCTTCCAGTGCAGGTGAAGTGATTAGAATTCCTCTGCCTCCTCTGACCGAAGAGACTCGCAAGGGCTACACTCGTCAGGCTCGTCAGGAAGCTGAAAACGCCAAGATTGCTATCCGCAATATTCGTCGTGATGCGCTGGCTGATGTCAAGGAGCTGGAGAAAGAAAAGGAAATCAGTGAAGACGATGAGCGTCGTGCACAGGATAATATCCAGAAAGTAACGGACAAGTATATTGCTGCTATTGATGCGGCATTGGCCAGCAAAGAAAAAGATCTGATGGAAGTCTAAGGGCTTCGTCTTCTTATTGATTTGTTATGAATATACAGCCATGTCAGCGTTGCGGTTAACTCCATCATTTGTTGGTGGCTGTATTATCGGTTCATGGTTGTTTAATGCTCCCTAATATCTCTCGTTCGATCAGGGATTTTGTCTTTTAGGTGGATGTCTAAATGCCTTGCATATCAAGGTTTCAGGCATGGGGAGTAGGCCTCTGCAGGAGCTTGCAATTTGCTGTGAGCTCCTGCAAGGTGTTGTTAATAGATTGTTTTTTCAGATCAACAAAATAGTGAATGGCCATGAAATCGCAAGAGGAAATCGGCAGCTTAGAGGGAGTCCCGGTTAAGAAGTTGCCCCGCCATGTGGCCATCATTCTGGATGGAAATAACCGCTGGGCGAAACGGCGGCTGCTTCCCAGTCTTGCCGGTCATCGCGCGGGTGTGAAAGCGGTCAGGGAAGTGGTTGAAGCTTGTGGGGAAGTGGGCGTTGAGGTTCTGACCCTGTTTGCTTTCAGTAGTGAAAACTGGAATCGACCCAAAAATGAAGTGGATGGTTTGATGGAGTTGTTCCTGAGAACGCTGCGAAGAGAGACGCGTAAACTCAAAAAGAATAACATCAGACTAAAAATCATAGGCGACGTGAGTCGTTTTAGCTCGGTGATTCAGGAACATATTGCTGAAGCGGAAGCACTGACTGCAGACGAAGCGAAAGTTACCCTGGTGATTGCTGCCAATTACGGGGGGATGTGGGATATTGCTCAGTCAGCTCGCAAAGTAGCTAAAATGGTAGAGCAGGGAGAGATATCCGTAGATCAAGTGGATGAGTCGTTAATCGGTCAACATTTGAGTACGGCAGGTTTGCCTGAGCCTGATCTTCTGATTAGAACCAGTGGTGAGCAACGTATCAGTAATTTCCTTTTATGGCAGTGTGCCTACAGCGAATTTTATTTTACCAAAACCCTGTGGCCGGATTTTGATCGCAGGGAATTTGAGCGTGCGCTTCTGGCTTATGTTAATCGTCAGAGACGATTTGGTAAGACCAGTGAGCAGGTGGAGGCTGAGGCTACGTGTTAAAACAGAGAATTCTCACGGCTGTGGTATTGGCGCCATTGGCCCTGGCCAGCGTTATCTTCCTTCCCCCTTCCGCTTTTTCAGTCCTGATTGCTCTGGTTATCATGCTGGGAGCTTGGGAATGGGCTAATTTATCAGGCTTTGAAGATACCGTCTCACGGATAGGTTATGTGTTACTGACAGGTGTTGCCTGTTGGCTTGTGAAAGATATGTCGGCATATGTGTTGCTGGCCATTTCGGTGTTGTGGTGGCTGCTGGCTTTTGCTCTGGTTAAAGGGTATCCGGTTTCAGCCCGATTCTGCCACAGTCGAATGCTCAGGCTGTTGATGGGATTGTTGACACTGATTCCTGCCTGGTTTGCACTGTCAAAGCTCAAGTTTCATGATCAGCAAGGGTGGACCATTATGTTGGTCTTCCTTTTGGTATGGGCGGCTGATGTTGGTGCTTATTTCGCCGGTAAAAATCTGGGTCGTCATAAGCTGGCGGAACGGGTGAGTCCCAAGAAAACCATTGAGGGGCTGGTTGGCGGTCTCCTCATGTCATTGTTGGTTGCGGCCTGTGTGGGTCTTTATGCTGATCTTGGTTTTGCCCGGGGCCTGGGATTATTAGTGCTTTCAGTACTGGTTGTTCTGGTGTCTGTGCTGGGTGATCTTTTTGAAAGTATGCTCAAGCGTGAGCGTGGAATAAAAGACAGTAGTAATTTACTTCCGGGGCATGGCGGTATTCTGGACAGAATAGACAGTCTTACAGCGGCTGTACCGGTTTTCACTCTGGCTCTGATTGTCGGTGGGAGTTAAGCATGCAACAAGTTTGTGTACTGGGTTCAACCGGTTCTGTTGGCAAAAGCACTCTGGATGTGATTGCTCGAAACAGCGGTCGTTATAGAGTCAGGTCGCTGGTTGCATGTCGCAGCCATGACCTAATGCTGGAGCAGGTCAGGGCATTCAAGCCTGACTTTGCTGTTATGTCTGACCCAGCTGTTGCAGAACAGTTAAGGGCGTCGGTTAAGGCAGAAGGTTATAAGACAGAAGTACTGGGTGGTACTCGTTCGGTCGCTCAGGTGGCTGCAGATTCAGAGATTGATGTGGTCATGGCGGCCATTGTCGGTGCTGCCGGGCTGTTGCCAACGCTAGCTGCTGTTAAAGCGGGTAAGAAAGTATTGCTGGCTAATAAAGAGGCGCTGGTGATGACTGGGGCTCTCTTTATGGATTCGGTAAAGGAGTCTGGAGCTCAGTTGTTACCCATTGATAGCGAGCATAATGCTATCTTTCAGTGTCTGCCTCATGGCTATCGAGATGGTTTAGAGGGAGTGGGGGTTCGAAGAATTCTATTGACGGCTTCAGGAGGTCCTTTCAGGGATGCCCCGGTTGAAAGCCTTCCTTCGGTGACACCCGCTCAGGCTTGTGCTCATCCAAACTGGAGTATGGGTCGAAAAATTTCAGTAGACTCGGCGACGATGATGAATAAGGGCCTTGAGTTTATCGAGGCCTGCTGGCTGTTTGGTGCTCGCCCCTCGCAGGTTGAAGTGGTCATTCATCCGCAGAGCATTATTCACTCTCTGGTTGATTACGAGGATGGCTCTGTTCTCGCTCAGATGGGTAATCCTGATATGAGAACGCCGATTGCTCATGCTTTGGCCTGGCCTGAACGCATTCAGTCGGGGGTTGAACCTCTTTCTCTGGCGGATGTGGGTAGACTGGATTTCCAAAAGCCCTGTATGCAGCGTTTCAAGTGTTTGCAGTTAGCTCAGGATGCGGCTTCTACCGGAGGCACTGCTGCGGCAATGTTGAATGCAGCTAATGAGGCTGCCGTAGAAGCCTTTTTAGGTGACTACCTTCGCTTTGATCGTATTCCGGATGTGATTGATGCTACCCTGCAGGCGCTTCAGGTGAACAGTGCCAGAGATATTGAGCAGGTGCTGGATGCTGATCGCCGGGCTAGATTGCAGGCCCGAACGCAGATTGAACAGTGGCATAAGACAGCTTGATGTGCATAAGGTTAAAAGGCATATAATTCGCTGTCATTCTGGCGGTATTCTATTTACAGTCGTACTTTGAATTATAAAACTCTGTCACCTGCTGCTGTGTCAGTTCAGGCTAAGGTAGACAGGTGGGCGTACCGGAGGTTGGGTAGCGCGAAATGATATTTGGAACTTTGCAGACTTTTCTGGCCTTTGTCATAACGCTGGGGATTCTTGTCAGTATCCATGAGTTTGGACACTTTTGGGTGGCTCGTCGTTGTGGTGTCAAGGTGCTGCGCTTTTCTGTGGGTTTTGGTAAAGCTCTCTGGAGAAGAACCGATCGTCAGGGAACTGAATACGTCATTGCAGCCATCCCGTTGGGTGGTTATGTCAAGATGCTGGATGAGCGTGAGGGTCCAGTACCTGACGCTGATAAGGAGTTTGCGTTTAACCGTAAGCCCGTTCTTTCTCGTATTGCCATAGTAGCTGCAGGTCCTATTGCTAACTTCTTGCTGGCTATTGCTGCGCTCTGGCTGATGTATGTGCTGGGTGTTAAGACGGTTCTGCCACAGGTAGAAAAAGTACTACCTGATTCTCCTGCTGCTCTGGCAGGTATTCAGCCTGGTGATGAAATTGTACAGATTGGCTCTATAGAAACGCCTGGGTGGCAACAGGTTAATATGGAGCTTTTGTCGTTTATAGGTGAGAATCGTACCGTTGATGTTACGGTCAAGCCAGGTGTGCCAGGTCAGAAGCCAGATGGTAGTGAAGTCATCAGGCAGCTTCCCTTGAATAACTGGCTGGTGGGTGAAGAGGATCTGAACCCCATCAAATCCCTGGGTGTAGTTCCCTATTCGCCTCAGATACCTGCGATCGTGGGTCAGGTGGTTGCGGGTGGTGCTGCGGAACAGGCCGGTTTAAAGCCTGGTGACAAGATCCTTAAAACCAATGGTGAGCCTGTACAGGATTGGCTGGCATGGGTTAACCTGATTCGTGGTCATCCTGGTAAAACGCTGCAGATAGAAGTTGAACGAGATGGCAGTGTTCAGGGGCTCACCCTTATGCCGGGCGAGAAAGAAGTGGAAGGTCAGCGTGTGGGTTATATTGGTGCAGGAGTGCAGTCAGTCTCCTGGCCTGACGATATGACCAGGACCTTGCAGTTTAATCCTTTGTCCGCAGTTCCCAAAGCTGTTCAGGCGACGTCGGCCTTGACGGGAATGACTCTTGAGTCTCTGTGGAAGATGGTGAGGGGGCTGGTTTCAGTAAAAAACTTGAGCGGTCCCATTACCATTGCTAAAGTGGCTGGCGCATCCCTGCAATCAGGGCTGGAGAATTTTCTCTATTTCCTGTCTATGTTGAGCGTCAGTCTCGGGGTTTTGAATTTACTGCCTATTCCTGTGCTGGATGGAGGACACCTGTTGTTTTATCTGGTGGAATGGGTCAGGGGTAAACCTCTGTCTGAAAAGGCCCAGATGTTTGGGTTGAAAATTGGGGTGACTCTGGTGGTCAGTGTGATGATGCTGGCTCTTTATAACGACATAAGCCGGCTTTTCTGATGCGACTACCCAGAGTAAAAGATGAACACGGACTAAGAACGGATTCCATGAAGCGATCACTGTTGTCTCTGCTGATTGGCTCAATGGCCTATGCGTCAGGCGCCAACGCTTTTGTAGTGTCTGATATCCGGATTGATGGCCTGCAGAGGGTTTCAGCCGGAACGGTATTTAATTCATTGCCTATTGAAGTAGGGGATGATATTGAATCCGTGCAGATTTCCAGTGCAGCTAAATCCCTGTTCCGCACAGGGTATTTCAAAGATATTCAAATGGCCAGAGACGGTGACGTCCTGGTCATTTCAGTAATTGAGCGACCTTCAATCAGCGAGATCGTTATTAAAGGTAACAAAGCGATCAAGTCTGAAGACCTCAAGCAGGGCTTGAGTAAATCAGGCCTGGCAGAAGGTGAAATTTTTCAGCAGGCTACGTTGGAAGCCATTCGTCTGGAGCTGGAACGTCAATACGTTGCCCAGGGGCGATATGGGGCCAGTATCACTGCTGAAGTTGAAGCGCAGCCTCGTAACCGGATCAAGCTGACGATTAATGTTAAAGAAGGCAAGGTTGCCACTATTCAGCATATTAATGTTGTTGGTAATAGTGTCTTTCCGCAGGAAGATGTCGTCGATCTGTTTGAACTGAAAGAATCCGGATGGTTTTCTTTCTTCGGCTCCAGCGACAAGTATTCCAGAGAAAAGCTTTCTGGTGACCTGGAACGTCTGCGTTCTTATTATCTTGATCGTGGTTACATCAATTTTAATATTCGCTCTACTCAGGTTTCGATCAGTCCTGACAAGCAGAGCGTATTTATCACTGTCAACATTGATGAAGGTGATAAGTACACGGTCAGCGATGTTAAACTGGCCGGTGACCTGATTATCCCTGAAGATGAAGCAGAGATGTTGCTGCTGGCCAAGCCGGAGCAGGTCTTTTCCCGAAGGGTTATTACCACGACCGAGGAAATACTAAGCAGGCGCCTGGGTAACGAAGGTTATACCTTTGCCAATGTGACCGGTATTCCTACACCGGATCATGAAAAGAAAACAGTGTCTCTGACTTTCTTTGTTGACCCTGGTAAGCGTGCTTATGTGCGCAGAATTAATTTCTCGGGTAATACCAAGACTGAAGACGAAGTTCTGCGTCGCGAAATGCGTCAGATGGAAGGTGCATCAGCCAATACTCATAAGATCGAGCAGTCTAAAGTTCGTCTGGAAAGGCTGGGTTACTTCAAAGAGGTGAATGTTGAAACACCTCCGGTTCCCGGAACAAGTGATCTGATTGATGTGAACTATACGGTTGAAGAGCAGCCTTCGGGTAGTATCACGGCCAGTGTGGGTTACTCTCAGTCTGATGGTTTGCTGCTGGGTGGTTCTGTTAGTCAGAACAACTTCCTTGGCTCTGGTAATAAGGTATCTGTGGGTCTGAATAAGAGTGATGTCAGTCAGCTCTATAACTTCAGCTTCACCGATCCGTACTACACGGTTGATGGTGTGAGTCGTGGATTCAGTGTTTTCCATCGCTCATACGATTACAGTAATACCGATATTTCGAATTACGCCGCTGATACGACGGGCGCTAATGTCAACTTTGGTTATCCGATATCAGAAACTCAGTCTATCAGTATGGGGCTAGGTGTCGATGCGACCAGTATTAAAACGGGTACCGATACGCCAGATTACATTCTGGATTATCTGAAGGAAAACGGAGACAATTTCACGAACCTGAAGGCTACCCTTGGTTGGTCTGAGAGTGAATTGAACCGAGGGCTGTTGCCTACCCGTGGTTACTCCCAGAGTGCTTCTGCTCAGGTCACCATTCCTGGGTCAGATGTCAGCTTTTATAAGCTGATCTACAGAGGTCAGTACTTCCAGCCAATTACTCAATCATTGACGGGTCGGGTTTCTACCCGGGTTGGCTATATCGGTTCTTATGGTGATACCAGCGATATTCCATTCTTTGAGCATTTCTATGCAGGTGGCTTTGGTTCCGTTCGGGGTTACAAGGATAACTCTTTGGGTCCTAAGGCTAAGGAAAAGAATGGCAGTGATTACAACTCAATTGGTGGTGATCTGGTTATCGAGGGTACCGCTGAGATTCTCTTCCCATTGCCATTTGTGAAGGACCAGCGTTCGCTCAGAACCAGTCTGTTCTTTGACTTTGGTAATGTGTTTGATACCAGTTGTCCCAGTGGTGATATCAAGGACTGTTCAAAGCCTGATTTTGCCGAGTTGCGTTACAGTGCGGGTATTGGTCTGACCTGGATCACTCCGCTTGGTCCGCTGACCTTTAGTTTGGCTAAAGCGCTCAATCCTAAAGGCGAAGATGAGACTCAGGTGTTCGCATTCTCGCTGGGTACACCCTTCTAAAAGCATAAAAGCTGACCAGGTTTGTCCTGGTCAGCTTTCCGCTGTACTTCCCCATGATTTGACTCTTGATTCGGTTTGTTAAGACTATGATGTCATCTATGTGTTTTCCTGTATCAGGATTTCGGAACAATCGTTCAACTTATACAGATTGTGTAAAGGCAGTACAGCATTAAATAGATGCGATATAGTGTCTTTTCATTATAATGAGGCCAATCTCGCGTACTGCTCAGCTGGAACATCCGGAGATGTCTCAGAAACATGACTCGATGTTTCTGGTTTTAGAGTGTTTCTGGCTTATAGTTGTATGCTCTGGCTTGGACTTTGCCTTATTTTCAGGAGAATGAACTTGAAATCGATCAAACTGGCGTTTATAGCTTTGCTGCTGATGTCTCCATTGGCTCAGGCACAAAAGATTGCTGTTGTGGACTCAGAGATGGCTGTTCTTGAGTCAGACGCAGCCAAAAAATATGCCAAAGAAGCTGAAAAGCTGTTTGCTCCAAAGATCAAACTGTTGAAATCCCTTCAGGACGAAATCAAGGGACTGGAACAAAAACTCCAGAAGGACGGTCCTACGTTGACAGATGGACAGCGTGAGAATCGTCAGCTTGAGATCAAGAGAAAGTTTGAAGATCTTCAGCTTCAGGATCGTCAGCTGCGTGGTGAAAAAGCTCGTTCTGACCAGGCTGAGCTGGGCAAGATGAGACCAAAACTTGAAAAGGCCATCGATGAAGTCTCTAAAGAGCAGAACTATGATCTGGTTCTGGAGCGTGGTGCTGCTCGTTTCGTGAAGCCTGAATTGGACATCACCCGTAAGGTGATTGAGCGTATGAACAAGTTGAAGTGATCCATGAAGCAATCTTTTTCCTATACCCTGTCTGAGCTGGCTGAGAGGGTAGGTGCTGAACTTAAGGGTGATGCAGGGGAGCAGATCTCTGGGTTAAATACCCTTCAGGATGCAACTGCTGGAGAGTTGGCTTTCCTCGCCAACCCAGCTTATGCTCGCTACCTGGAGAATACAGGTGCGAGTGCTGTCATTCTGATTCCTGCTCAGGCTGAAGCCTGGGCGGGAAATGCGCTGATTCTGGATAATCCCTATTTGGGGTATGCCTCCCTCTCTCATCTGTTTGATACAGACAGGGGGCAACCAGAAGGGGTTCATTCCACTGCTGTTCTGGCTGAAGATGTTCAGATTCATCCTACGGCCGCTATCGGTCCGGGAGTGGTGGTCGAATCTGGAGTCCAGATTTCACAAGGTGTCAGAATTGATGCCGGTGCGATCATTGGGCATGATTCCGTGATCGGCGAAGGCAGCCATATCTGTCGGAATGTGACGGTATGCCACGGCGTGTTTATTGGTAAGCGCAGTATTATTCATGCCAATGCAGTGATTGGGGCAGATGGGTTTGGTAATGCCCGTTCTGATGGTCAGTGGCATAAAATTGCTCAGATTGGCGGCGTTATTATTGGTGATGACGTTGAGATTGGCTCTTGTGCCTGTATTGATCGTGGCGCACTGGGCGATACAGTGATTCATGATGGTGTCAGGATCGATAACCTTGTGCAGATTGCTCATAATGTTGTTATAGGCAAGCACACGGCTATTGCAGCTAATGTGGGTATTTCCGGTAGCACGAAAGTGGGGGAATACTGCACTATAGCCGGAGCGTCCGGGCTTGCAGGCCATATTACTATTGCTGATCATGTGCATCTGTCTGGAATGGCAATGGTCACCAAATCTATAACCCGTTCAGGGGCTTATGCGTCTGGAACTGGGCTTATGGATGCGGGTGAATGGCGCAAGAATGCTGTTCGGTTTCGCAAGCTGGATGATATGGCTAAGCGCCTGAAGCAGTGTGAACGCCGACTCGAAGATTGAAAACGCGTTTTAAAGCTTTTTGATTGTCCCTATAAAAGAGCTTCGTACAAAAGGCTGGTTTTCCAGCCTTTTGTTGTAAATAAGCAGGTGTTCAACGTAATCAGAAGGGGCGGGTGCTTGGTAGCTTCCAGGTCTCTGCTGATAACTTTATAGAGTTGAATGACATGATCAATATTGAGGAAGTTCAGTCCATATTGGCTCACCGCTATCCTTTTCTTCTGATTGACAGAGTGGTTTCTGTGGATCTGGAGAAGAATGTGATTGAATGCCTTAAGAACATTACGGTCAATGAGCCCCAGTTTACCGGCCACTTTCCTGATCATCCCATTATGCCGGGGGTTCTTTTGATCGAGTCTATGGCTCAGGCTGCCGGTATTCTGGGCTATCAAATGAAAGTCAGGCAGGAAGAAGACAAAAGTATCTACTATTTTGCAGGTGCTGATAAGGTTCGTTTCCGTCTGCCCGTAGTGCCTGGTGACCAAGTGTTGCTTAGGGCGAAATTTGTGGCCATGAAAAGAAATATCTGGAAATTCACCTGTGAAGGACAGGTTGATGGTAAGATAGCCTGCTCTGCTGAAATAACCTGTGCAAGAAAGGAACTTTAGTCTTGATTGATTCCCGTTCCAGCCTAGAATCAAATGCTGTTAAAGATGAGTTGATCCATCCAACAGCAGTCATCGATCCGAGTGCTGTTCTGGCGCCGGACGTAAAGGTCGGACCCTATGCTGTTGTCGGTGCAAATGTTGAAATTGACTCTGGAACAGAAATTAATGCCCATGCTGTCATTAAGGGCCATACCAAAATCGGCAGAAATAACCGAATTTTCCAATTTGCCAGTGTCGGTGAAGATTGCCAGGATCTGAAATACGCCGGTGAAACCACCTGGCTGGAAATTGGTAATAATAATGTCATCCGTGAAGGTTGTACGATTCATCGTGGTACGACTCAGGATCAAGCGATTACCAAAATAGGC
Source organism: Endozoicomonas sp. (assembly GCF_051008435.1). Classification (GTDB taxonomy): domain Bacteria; phylum Pseudomonadota; class Gammaproteobacteria; order Pseudomonadales; family Endozoicomonadaceae; genus Endozoicomonas_A. The sequence goes on from NZ_JBPCXO010000119.1 coordinate 18,456, forward strand.
AGTAATAATCTGCTGATGGCTTATGTTCATGTTGCTCATGACTGCATCGTCGGTAATGACATTATTATGGCTAATAATGCTACCCTGGCGGGTCATGTGAGAGTGGGGGACGGGGTTATCCTGGGAGGATTTTCCACTGTTCACCAGTTCTGTGTCATCGGCGATTACAGTATGAGTGCTGCTCATACTGCCATCTTCAAGGACGTGCCTGCTTTTGTGATGGTCAGCGGTAACCCGGCCAAAGCTCATGGCATGAACTTTGAGGGAATGAGGCGCCGTGGTTATAGCCCGGATCTGATCCGTGAATTGCGTCAATGTTACAAGCTTATCTACCGACAAGGCTTACGTACCAATGAAGCGCTTGATCGTCTTGAGTCTATGGAAAAACAGCCTGAAATACAGTTGCTGATTGATTCTCTTAAAGCATCGACACGCGGCATTACTCGCTGATTCTGGTAAACTGTCCTTCCTGCCCGCCACCTCTGATCCAGTGCTTCATCGTATTTTTTCCGTCGGCTCAAAGGTGGTATCTGCAGGGGTGTCCTGCATCTTCAAAGGTGAATAAATAGGAATGTCCAGAACATTGTCATTTGCTCTGGTGGCCGGGGAGGCCTCAGGCGATATCCTGGGGGCAGCCCTGATCAGGGAGATCAAGGCTCATCATCCTGATGCCCGTTGCTACGGTATTGGCGGTCCGTTGATGATCGCTGAGGGGTTTGAAAGCCTTTTTCCTATGGAGCGGCTTTCGGTGATGGGGCTTGTTGAAGTTCTGGGGCGCCTGAAAGAGCTACTGGGTATTCGTAAGCAACTGAAAGAAACCTTTGTGTCAGAAAAACCGGATGTATTTATTGGAATAGATGCGCCCGATTTCAATCTGCCATTGGAAAAGTTCCTTAAATCCAACCAGATACCGACGGTTCATTATGTGAGTCCTCAGGTCTGGGCATGGAGAGAAGGGCGGCTGAAGAAGATCAGGCGATCTGTTGATCATATGCTGGCACTCCTGCCGTTTGAAGCTGATTATTATCAGGGTCATGGGGTCCCCGTTACTTTTGTCGGTCACCCTCTGGCTGATCAGGTGGCATGGGAGCCGGATCCTTTAGAAGCCCGACGTACATTGGGTATTGAAGAAGAGGGGGCGGTCGTCGCTCTATTGCCCGGTAGCCGAAAAGCGGAAGTAGCGCGTTTGGGCGATCTGTTTTTAAAAACAGCTCGTTTATTGAAGAAGGATCATCCCGATATTCGATTTCTGATTCCCTGTGCTAGTGAGAAAAGAAAGCTGCAACTGTTGCCCATGCTGGAAAGCTTTTCGGATCTGGATGTGACGGTTGCAGTGGGTAAAGCTTCCCAAATGATGGCGGCTGCCAATGCCATTTTGATAGCATCAGGGACAGCAACTCTTGAAGCAGCGTTGCATAAAAGACCTATGGTCATCAGTTATCGAATGGCGTCATTAAGTTTTACTATTCTCAGTCGTTTGGTGAAGGTGGAGCATGTTGGACTCCCCAACTTATTGGCTAGTAAGCCTTGCGTGCCAGAGCTGTTACAGGATGACGCAACGCCAGAAAAACTCTATGAAGCTATGACGCAAGCGCTTGATGACCAGGTTTGGCGTAATCACCTGGTTCAGGAGTTTACAGAGATTCATAAAACGCTTAAGCGCGATGCCAGTGCTCTCGCGTACCAGGCGGTTATGTCGGTAGTAGGAAAATACGATGCAACAGAATGAGATGGATTTTTTTGCTACTCCCGGTGCTGTGACGCTGGTTTGCGGCGTTGACGAAGTGGGTCGAGGGCCGCTCTGTGGTCCCGTGGTAACAGCCGCTGTCATACTGGATCCTGAAAACCCCATAGCCGGCTTAAATGATTCCAAGAAACTGTCGGAAAAAAAACGGGATATACTCTTTGATGAGATCAAAGAGAAGGCTCTGTCGTGGTCCATTGGACGGGCCGAAGTGGAAGAAATTGATGAGCTGAATATTCTCCATGCCACTATGCTGGCTATGCAAAGAGCGGTTGAAGGGCTTTCTGTAAAGCCGGAATTGGCGCTGATTGATGGCAATCGTTGCCCGGAACTGTCTTGTGCTGCTGAGGCGGTGATCAAAGGTGATGGTCGTGTTCCAGTGATCGGTGCGGCGTCCATTCTTGCGAAAGTTACCCGTGATCGAGAGATGGCAGAGCTGGAAAAACAGTATCCAGGTTATGGCATTGGAGGTCACAAAGGCTATCCCACCAAAGTGCATATGGATGCACTGAAAAAGCTCGGAGCGACTCCGATCCATCGTCGCTCTTTCAAGCCTGTTCGAGAGGCGCTGGAAGCTTCAGAGATTCTTGAGTCCTGAGGCTATCTGGCACGTACTGGCTGTCTCGCATTTTATCTAATGCTGATGAATCAGTCGTTTATTGCAGTTTTCATTCGCTAAAACCCTTTCTTGATGATGCAGGGCTGGCAGATCGCTGAGCTCTGTTGTTAAAATCAGGGATTACCTTCAGTTGGTCTACCTTCTCTCATGCCTGCACGTTTCATACATCTGAGACTTCATTCAGAATTTTCCCTGAGCGATGGTCTGGTTCGCATCAAGCCCCTGATCAAGGCAGTTGGAGAGCAGGGCTTGCCTGCTGTCGCTGTCACAGACCAGTCGAACCTCTGCTCCCTGGTAAAGTTTTATAACGGTGCACAAGGTGCGGGCATTAAACCCATTAGTGGTGCTGATCTCTGGGTGACGAACATTGACCCGGCCCTTGAGCCTGTGAGAATTGTGCTTCTTTCCATGAACGAGAAAGGCTATAGAAATCTCACGGAACTGATTTCCCAGTCTTTTCTTGAGAATCAGGTTCATGGTAAGGCAGTAGTAAAAAGGGAGTGGGTTCAGGAAAAGTCGGAGGGCTTGATCGCCCTTTCTGCGGCTAAAGATGGGGATGTCGGGCAGGCAATCCTAAGTGGTAATGAAGCCTTGGCAGGAGAGCTGCTGACCGAGTGGATGGAAGCATTTCCAGGGCGTTACTACCTTGAGCTCCACAGAACGTCTCGTGCTGGTGATGAGCAGTGCCTGCATGGTTCAATTGCCCTTGCTGAAAAATATGATTGTCCGGTGGTGGCTACCAACGATGTAATGTTCATCAAAAAGGAAGACTTTGAGGCCCATGAAGCCCGTGTCTGTATTGGTGAAAGCTCAACGCTGGACGATCCTCGCCGGATCAAGCGTTACAGTGAAGAACAGTATCTGAAAACAGAAGAAGAGATGTGCGAGCTCTTCTCTGACATCCCTGAAGCCCTTGAGAATTCCGTTGAGATTGCTCGTCGTTGTTCGGTTTATGTACACCTGGGTGAGTACTTTCTGCCAGAATTCCCCATCCCAGAGGGGATGACAATGGACGAATTCTTCAGAAAGTTCTCCCATGATGGTTTGACTGAGCGTTTGCAGTCCATTCTTGATCCTGCAGATCCGGAATATGCCAGTAAAGAGCAAGAGTATCGTGATCGTCTGGACTTTGAACTCAATATCATTCTCCAGATGGGTTTTCCGGGTTACTTTCTGATCGTAATGGACTTTATCCAGTGGTCAAAAACCAATGGTATTCCGGTAGGTCCGGGGCGTGGTTCCGGTGCAGGTTCTCTGGTGGCTTACGCCCAGAAAATTACTGACCTTGATCCCATTGAGTACGATCTCCTGTTCGAGCGATTCCTGAATCCTGAGCGGGTATCCATGCCGGATTTTGATGTCGACTTCTGTATGGATGGTCGAGACCGGGTGATCGACTACGTAGCCAGAACTTATGGCCGTGATGCGGTGTCCCAGATTATCACTTTCGGTACCATGGCGGCTAAAGCTGTGGTCAGGGACGTTGCCAGGGTGCAGGGCAAATCCTATGGTCTGGCTGACCGGCTCTCAAAGATGATTCCGTTTGAGATCGGTATGACCCTGAGTAAGGCTTACGAACAAGAAGCCATGATCAGGGATTTTCTGGATGTCGATGAAGATGGCAAAGAAATCTGGGAGATGGCCCTTAAGCTCGAAGGGGTCACTCGAAATGTCGGTAAGCACGCCGGTGGCGTAGTCATAGCCCCCACCAAGCTGACAGATTTTGCACCGCTGTATTGTGATGAGACGGGCGGTGGTGTAGTCACTCAGTTTGATAAAAATGATGTGGAATCAGCCGGTCTGGTGAAGTTTGACTTCCTGGGTCTGAGAACGCTGACCATCATCGACTGGGCTCTGAAAATGATCAATCCCCGTCGTCAGCAGCGTGGCGAGTCTGAGCTCGACATCATGATGATCGATCTGGAGGATAAGTTCTCCTACGACATGCTCAAACGAGCTGAAACCACGGCAGTTTTCCAGCTTGAATCCCGGGGTATGAAAGATCTGATCAAGCGCCTGCAGCCCGACTGCTTTGAAGATATTATCGCGCTTGTGGCTCTGTTTCGTCCGGGGCCGTTGCAGTCGGGGATGGTAGACAACTTCATCAACCGTAAACACGGTCGGGAAGAGCTCTCCTACCCGGATGCCCAGTATCAGCATGAATGGCTTCAGCCGATTCTTCAGCCCACCTACGGCATTATACTGTATCAGGAGCAGGTTATGCAGATTGCCCAGGTGTTGGCGGGTTATACCCTGGGTGGTGCGGACATGCTGCGTCGTGCTATGGGTAAGAAGAAACCTGAAGAGATGGCTAAGCAGAGGAGTATTTTTGAAGAGGGGGCTATCGGTCAGGGGATTGATGGCGAACTGGCTATGAAAATCTTCGACCTGGTGGAGAAGTTTGCCGGGTATGGTTTTAACAAATCTCACTCTGCTGCCTATGCTCTGGTCTCCTACCAAACCCTCTGGTTGAAAGCTCATTATCCTGCTGAGTTCATGGCTGCTGTGATGAGCTCTGATATGCAGAACACCGACAAAGTGGTGACCTTCATTGAAGAATGTCGCGAGATAGAGCTGACAGTATTGCCGCCTGACGTAAACAGCGGTGATTATATGTTCGGAGTTAATGATGACGGGCATATTGTTTATGGTCTTGGCGCAATCAAGGGGGTGGGTGAAGGACCTATTGAATCCATTGTTGAAGCCAGAAAGTCCGGTGGTCCCTTTAAAGATCTGTTTGATTTCTGTGAGCGTGTTGATGCAAAGAGCATTAATAAGCGGGTTCTTGAGGCTTTAATTCGCTCTGGTGCTGTGGATCTGCTAGGTCCCGTTCCAGGCAAAAAGTCGCGATACAACTTTAATCGTGCGGTATTGGAATCCAGTCAGCCAGAGGCCATCAAAGCGGCCGATCAGGCTGCGAAAAGCTTTGATTCGGGTCATACGGATCTATTCGGTGCCTTGGTTCCAGCGGGTGAAGAGAAGGTCTACGACAAGTATGGCAATGTCGAAGAGTGGACGGATAAAGTCAGGCTGGGGGGAGAAAAGGACACTCTGGGTCTGTATCTTACCGGCCATCCTATTGATGAATACGAGCATGAGATCAAGCATTTTATTCGCAACCGCATAAGGGATCTTCAGCCTGCCAGAGGTGAAAGTCAGAACATAGCCGGATTAGTGGTGGCTATGCGCACCATGAAAAACAAGCGCGGCGATAAAATGTGTTTTGTTACATTGGATGATCGTACTGGGCGGATAGAAGTTTCTATTTTTGCGGATGTCTATGAGCAATGTCAGGCGTTAATCAAATTGGATACGGTGATTGTTTTTGAAGGAGAGGTTAGCTTTGATGACTACTCCGGTATGCTTAAGGTCAGAGCCAAGAAAGCACTCAACTTGATCGATGCCCGAAGCTACTACGCCCGAAGGCTGCTGCTGGATTTGAGCTGTCATCAGGTGGATAGAGAGTTCCATTCCAAAATGTCTGGGTTGCTGGGTCAGCACCCAGGTCGTCTGCCCGTACAAGTCAATTATTCCCGAGAAGATGCCTCTGCCAGCCTCCAGTTGGGCGAGCAGTGGAACGTAAGTCCAAGTGATGAGCTGGTGCAGGGTATCAAGCAATGGCTGGGTAAAGAATCCGCCAAAGTAGAATATCAGTAACGGACGCTTACGCTTTTTAACTCGACATATTGATCGCTTTTACGTATTTTTCTTGACAAATTTATCTGAAAAGCAACTTTCGATGAAATGGCAGCAATCTTGCCGTTGAAGGCTGCTTTTCATTCGCTCGGGCCTGCAGGTCGAAATTGACGTAACTCCGGCAGGCCCACTGAAGGCATTTTTGATTATTTAGCGCCTGAGGTCCTCTGAGAACACTTAGATGGCTTCAATGCGATGAGTCAGGTCGGTTTATTTGGGTGAGCTGTTTATTCCAGAGAATCTGGCTGGCCTGTTGCCATTGTGTTGCTGATGCTGAACTCTTGAAGTGGAATCTATGAACCCGAACTATCTGGATTTTGAACAGCCGATCGCTGAGTTGGAAGCAAAGATCGAAGAGCTGAGATTGGTCAGTAGCGATGCCGAACTGAATATTACTGATGAAATCAGCCGTCTGCAGGACAAATGCAAAACCCTGACTGAACAGATTTTCTCTGATCTCTCTGCCTGGCAGGTAGCTCAGCTCTCAAGGCATCCGCGTCGTCCCTATACCCTGGATTACATTCAGTATCTGTTCACCGAATTTGATGAATTGCATGGTGACAGGCACTTTGCCGATGATCCTTCCATTGTGGGGGGCATTGCTCGATTTAATGGTCGCCCTGTGATGGTAATTGGCCATCAGAAAGGCCGTGAGATCAAGGAGAAAGTGCTTCGTAACTTTGGCATGCCTAAGCCTGAAGGTTATCGTAAGGCCTGTCGCCTGATGGAAATGGCTGAACGTTTTAAAATGCCTATTATGACTTTCATTGATACGCCAGGAGCCTATCCGGGAATTGGTGCAGAAGAGCGTGGTCAGAGTGAAGCTATTGCCTACAACCTGTCAGTCATGTCCCGCCTGAAAGTTCCTATTATTGCCACTGTTATCGGTGAAGGTGGTTCCGGTGGGGCATTGGCAATTGGTGTTTGTGACCAGTTGTTAATGTTGCAGAATTCTATCTACTCAGTGATTTCTCCGGAAGGTTGCGCTTCTATTCTATGGAAGAAATCGGAATACGCTTCGACTGCGGCTGAAGCCATGGGTGTGACAGCCTCTCGCTTGAAGGAGCTGGGTCTGGTTGATCGTCTGGTTTCAGAACCCCTGGGTGGTGCTCACACTCATCCAGAAATCATGGCTTCCGCTCTGGGGGTTGCTCTGGAAGAGGAGCTTCAGAAGTTAGAGACTATGGATGCTGATACGCTTGTTGAAAGTCGTTATAAGCGAATCAGGGATTACGGCGCTGTCTGATGGCGGATCAGCCTTCCGTGAAACAAAAGCATTTGAAAAAATCTTTCATTCCGTCCGGGGATGAAAGATTTTTTGCGTTAAAAGATCACTTTTCTGAACAAATCAAAACCATAGCCGGGCAACCGGTGGTGGTTGCCTTCAGTGGTGGTGTTGATTCTACGGTTCTTCTTCACTTGCTGGTGTCTCTGCGACAAGAAGAAGGCATTGAAACCCTTTCTGCTCTTCATATACATCACGGACTCAGTGATAACGCTGACTCGTGGGCACAGCATTGTCGGTCTCTTTGTGATCGATGGCAGGTCCCTCTGGAGGTTGTCAGAGTGACCCTTGAGCAATCCTCTGATATTGAGCAACAAGCTCGTGATGCTCGTTACGCCGTTTTTGAAGAGTGCCTGCCAAAAGGTGGTTGTCTGCTGATGGGGCATCATCAGGATGATCAAGCGGAAACAGTCCTTTTTAGGCTGCTTAGAGGCAGTGGGTTGGATGGGGTAGCGGGGATGCCTGCCTTAAGGGAGTTAGGTGATGGGGTTTTATTAAGACCGTTACTTAATGTGTCCAGGCAAGCCATTGAAAATTATGCTGAAAATCATGCTCTGGTGTTCATCGAAGATGAATCTAATCAGGATCAGAGGTTTCGTCGTAACTTTCTCAGGCACAACCTCATGCCGCAAATCGAGGCTGTCTGGCCTGGTGTTGCATCACGCCTTGCACAGTTCTCAGAAGATGTTTCGGACGCTAACCAGCTCATCCTGGAGCAGACTGAGAAGTATGCTCAGGTGATTATCCAGGCGCCTCCTTCCTGTCTTTGGGGGAATCGCACCATTGTTGATTTGGAGTCGTTGAAGCAGATTGATGCAGCGGCTGCCCGAAAGGTGGTTCGGTATTGGTTGGCATCCCATCAGGTCAAGATGCCTGATAGAGCTCGATTGAGGTGTATATTCTCAGATCTGATTGATGCGGCTCAGGATGCAGAGCCTGTTATCGATATTAATCGTTTTCAGTTACGCCGCTTTTCGGGAAAATTAGTCCTTCTTCGTCAGCAGGCGATTACCCAAGGAAAAGAGTTTGAGTGGTACTGGGATCGGGATCGAGCCATTGAATTGCCCGGTTCAGGGGGGTGCTTGTCTTTCGGTGAAGAAGGAAGTATTCTTCTCCCGGATGGGCCTCTGCGCGTTGTTTTCAGATCTCAGATTCCCACCAGCTTGAAGGTGGCTGTGTCTGGTCGTAAAGGCCGAAAAAGCATTAAGCGCTGGTTGCAGGACTACAGGGTTCCCCCTTGGGTCAGAGACATTGTACCGTTTGTATTTCAGGGTGATGAGCTGGTTGCACTGCCGGGTGTTTTTGTGACCAAATCGTATGCCTGTGAACCCGGTTTGGGCAAAAACTTGTCCTGGGAGCCTGACTTTTGAAGTCGCTTGCTCATGCTTTAGCGAAACTTTTTGAGCATTTTTGCAGTATGTGTTTTACGTTCAGTGGCTGTTTTGGTATCCTGATCTCCCATCTTGAGTATTCATTTTTTCACCCCGCATTAAGAGCCAGCAGATACTAATGACGCGTTATATTTTCGTCACGGGCGGTGTTGTTTCCTCATTGGGCAAAGGCATCGCATCGGCTTCCCTCGCAGCAATCCTTGAGGCACGAGGCCTTAAGGTTACGATGCTCAAACTGGATCCCTATATCAATGTCGATCCAGGCACCATGAGCCCGTTCCAACATGGTGAAGTCTTTGTTACTGAAGATGGCGCTGAGACCGATCTCGATCTAGGCCATTATGAGCGCTTTGTGCGCACAACCATGAAACAGGGTAATAACTTTACTACTGGCAGAATTTATCAGGATGTTCTTCGCAAGGAGCGTCGTGGTGATTATCTGGGCGGTACTGTACAGGTTATCCCTCACATTACCGATGAGATTAAGCGCCGTGTTGTTCAGGGTGCCGGTGATGCTGATATTGCCATGGTTGAAATTGGTGGAACCGTTGGTGATATCGAGTCCCAGCCTTTCTTGGAAGCTATTCGTCAGTTGAAGGTAGAGTTGGGTTCTTCCCGGGCTTTGCTGATGCACCTGACCCTGGTGCCTTATATCAAGACAGCAGGCGAAACCAAAACCAAACCGACCCAGCACTCTGTTAAGGAGTTGCGTTCTATTGGTCTTCAGCCAGACATTCTTGTGTGCCGCAGTGAGCAGTTTATTGAAGCCTCTGCACGCCGTAAGATCTCTCTGTTCACCAATGTGGAAGAGCGGGCAGTTATCTCGCTGGAAGACGCAGATACGATCTACAGAATTCCTCAGATGCTGCATGAGCAGGGTCTGGATCAGATTGTAGTGGAGAAGTTTGGTCTCGATACTCCGGCTGCAGATCTTTCTGAATGGTCTGATGTGGTTGATCGGGACACTCATCCTGAGCATGAAGTGACCATTGCTATGGTTGGTAAATACATGGAGCTTCTGGATGCTTATAAATCCCTGATCGAAGCGGTTCGCCATGCGGGATTGAAAACCCGTACCAAGGTTAATATCCGCTACGTTGACTCCGAGTTGCTGGAGCAGGAAGGACTGAGCCGCCTTGAGGGTGTCAGTGCCATTCTGGTTCCTGGTGGTTTTGGTCACCGTGGTGTTGAGGGCAAGATTCAGGCTGTTCGCCATGCCCGTGAAAACAAGATTCCTTATCTGGGAATCTGCCTGGGTATGCAGGTGGCTGTGATCGAGTATGCTCGTAACAAAGCCGGCCTTGAAGGTGCCAATAGTTCCGAATTTGACCAGAACTCTGATCATCCGGTTATTGGTCTGATTACCGAGTGGTTGTCTTCCGATGGTGCCAAAGAGACTAGGACAGAAGCTTCTGATCTCGGTGGAACCATGAGACTGGGTGCCCAGAATTGTAACCTTGTTGCAGGTACTCACGCTCACGCTGCTTATGATGCTGATGTTATTACAGAGCGTCATCGCCATCGTTATGAAGTGAATAACAATTATCTTGAGCCCCTGCAGAATGCCGGTCTGGTGATCTCAGGTCGCTCTGAAGATAATGCACTGGTGGAAATGGTGGAAGTGAAAGAGCACCCCTGGTTTGTGGCCTGTCAGTTCCATCCGGAATTCACGTCGACCCCCAGAGATGGCCATCCGCTCTTCAAGTCTTTCATTGAGGCGTCTCTGAACTACCAGACGCAACAGGATTGAGGAAGCAGTATGTCTGAACAGAAAGTGGTTTCTGTTGGCTCTATTCAGGTGGCCAACGACAAGCCTTTCGTGCTGTTTGGTGGCATGAATGTGCTGGAATCCCGTGATATGGCCATGAAAGTGGCTGAGCACTATGTTGCTGTGACAGAAAAGCTGGGAATTCCCTATATTTTCAAGGCTTCTTTTGACAAGGCTAATCGCTCTTCTATCCATTCCTATCGTGGACCGGGTATGGAAGAAGGTCTGAAGATCTTTCAGGAGTTGAAAGAAACCTTTGGTATGCCAGTGATTACCGATGTTCATGAAGTTCACCAGTGTCAGCCAGTCGCTGAAGTTGTGGATGTCATTCAGCTGCCTGCCTTTCTGGCTCGTCAGACTGATCTGGTGTATGCCATGGCCAAAACCGGAGCAGTGATTAACATCAAGAAGCCTCAGTTCCTGAGTCCTTCGCAGATGGGTAACATTGTTGACAAGTTTTCCGAGGCGGGCAATGAGCAGGTGATTCTCTGCGAGCGTGGTTCTTCTTTTGGTTACGATAACCTGGTAGTCGATATGCTCGGCTTTCGTACCATGAAAGACGTCAGCGGTCAGTCTCCAGTTATTTTTGACGCTACTCATGCGCTTCAGTGCAGAGATCCTATGGGAGCCGCATCTGGTGGTCGTCGTCATCAGGTAGCTGAATTGTCTCTGGCGGGTATGTCGACCCGTCTGGCAGGCTTATTTCTGGAAGCTCATCCTGATCCCGACTCAGCGCGTTGTGACGGTCCTTCAGCTTTGCGTCTGTCACAGCTGGAAGGTTACCTGGGTCAGATAAAAGCTTTAGATGACCTGATTAAGTCCATGCCTGAGCTGGATACGCATTGATTGAGGTTGTGAGCTTCAATTAATGTAAAAAAAACCGCCGCACTCCGGCGGTTTTTTTGTAATAAAAAATCAGTTTAATGTAAACGGAGGGTTCTGATCTGAAGTGTGGTTCGATTCATGAATCACAGACATTGTTCTGAAGTTGTTATCTGTTTTTCATCGCTGTGATATCAACGGGTTGCGCTGAATTCAGATGTTAATGTTTGCGCCTTCGGTGTTGCTATGTGCAATAGTTGATAACCCGCTCGGAGTTGGTATAGTGGCCGCATTGCAACGTCTGGGAAGCTTAAAACAGTCCTATTGGATAATGGCACTGGCTCGTTAGATCAGTACTATTATCCAATCAGGCTGAGATTGATGGATTCATCAAATGAAAGTTTGAAGATTCATCGGTCTGCAGGATGATCCCTCACTGTCCGATCCGGTCGGGCATATTTCCCTTCATAGACGATTGTGTTGTGGAAAATATTTTGTCTTGCAGGACTTATGTCAGAACGTGACGCAAAGTATTTTTCATTGGCTATCGGCATTTGTGTAGAGAGAAAGCTATCATGGCAAAAATTGTTGAAATCAAAGGCCGCGAAATCATGGATTCTCGCGGTAACCCAACCGTAGAAGCCGACGTGATCCTGGAATCTGGTGCCATGGGTCGTGCTGCTGCACCTTCAGGTGCATCGACAGGTTCCCGTGAAGCTCTGGAGTTGCGTGATGGAGACAAGTCTCGCTACCTGGGTAAGGGTGTCCTGAAGGCGGTTGCCAACATCAATGGTCCTATTCGTGAAGCTCTGCTGGGTCGTGTTGCAGCCGATCAGCGTGGTCTTGATCTGGCGATGATCGAGCTGGACGGAACCGAGAACAAAAGTGTTCTGGGTGCTAATGCCATTCTGGCAGTTTCCCTGGCAGCAGCCAAAGCCGCCGCCGTTGATAAGAATATTCCTCTGTACCAGCACATTGCCGATTTGAACGGTACTTCCGGTCAGTTCTCTATGCCTGTTCCCATGATGAACATCTTGAACGGTGGTGAGCATGCTGATAACAACGTTGATATTCAGGAGTTCATGGTTCAGCCAGTAGCGGCGAAGACTTTTGCTGAAGGTCTGCGTATTGGTGCTGAAGTCTTCCATGCTCTGAAGAAAGTGCTGTCTGCCAAAGGTCTGAATACAGCTGTGGGTGATGAAGGTGGCTTTGCGCCAAACCTGGCTTCTAACGCTGATGCACTGGCTGTGATCAAAGAAGCTGTTGAAGCCGCTGGCTACAAGTTGGGCACTGATATCACTCTGGCTATGGACTGTGCTGCTTCCGAATTCTACGTGGATGGTCAGTACAACATGAAGGGTGAAGGCAAAATCTTCTCCTCTAACGAATTCTCTGATTACCTGGCCAAGCTGACTGAAGAGTATCCAATCATTTCTATTGAAGATGGTCTGGATGAGTCCGACTGGGATGGTTTCAAATACCAGACAGATATTCTGGGTGACAAGATCCAGATCGTTGGTGACGACCTGTTTGTGACCAACACCAGGATCCTCAAAGAGGGTATCGAAAAAGGTGTTGCTAACTCTATCCTGATCAAGTTCAACCAGATCGGTTCCCTGACCGAAACTCTTGAAGCGATCAAGATGGCTAAAGGTGCGGGTTACACGGCTGTCATCTCTCACCGTTCCGGTGAAACTGAAGATGCGACCATTGCTGACCTGGCTGTAGGTACTGCCGCAGGCCAGATTAAGACCGGTTCCCTGTGTCGCTCTGATCGTGTTTCCAAATATAACCAGTTGCTGCGTATTGAAGAAGAGCTGGGCGGCAAAGCTCCATACCGTGGCCTGGCTGAATTTAAGCGTGCCTGAAACGTTATTTAAATAACGTACCTAAAGGGGGAGACTTTTAAAGTCTCCCTTTTTTGTTGCAATGACCCGCAGTTTTATCGTCAAACTTTCTTTCCGGCCCAGATAATCTTATTTTTTACGTTTTGCCCGTGGGCACACTTTTCAGTCTTTGATAGACTCAATTGCTGAAAACAATGAGTGACTCAGATGCGAAAGCTGGTGCATACATTTCTGCTACTGGCACTGGTAGCCCTTCAGATTCATCTCTGGATGGGGGAGGGCAGTGTGGCTGAAATGGTAGCGATCAAAAAACAGATTGATCTACAGGACCGGGAAAATGACCGCTTGTATCGGCGAAATCGATTACTCGCTACCGAAGTCATTGAGTTGCAAAATGGCTTACAAACACTTGAAGAGCAAGCTCGTCTGGATTTGGGAATGATCAAGAAAGATGAAACATTTTATCTGATCTATGACTGATGGTTCCTGCTGATTTCCAGGCTGGGAGCCTGATTGAGAATAGGCAGGTCGTTCTACTGCATTTTAATCTTGATCACTATCCTCGGTCCGCCTTCTAGAGAAAGTACCACTACTCCAGTCTTAACAGCTATTTTTAGTGTTCGGGGCAAGTGGTATGTGTGATTTGTAACTGTTTGATTCATATCCTGTTAGCATCAGGTTTCTTATGACCTTTCGTAGGTGGCAATGTGAGTACTGCGAGAAATCCTCATAAACCCCGTTTTTGGGCAATTGTTCCTGCCGCAGGCGTGGGTCGTCGCATGGGGAGTGAAATTCCCAAACAGTACCTTGAAATTCATGGTCGCACCTTGATGGAGCACACACTGGAGCGCCTCCTGGGTTTTACTGCCCTGGAAAAAATAGTGGTTGTTATTGGTGCCGAAGATGAATTCTACAAGGAAATAGAGCTGCTAAGGGATTCTCGAATTACGTTGGTTCAGGGGGGCGATGAACGCTACCTCTCCGTATTAAATGGGCTTAAAGCATTATCCGAACTGGCTGATGCAGAAGACTGGGTTATGGTTCACGATGTGGCCAGGCCCTGTATCCGGCATTCTGACCTTGAATGGCTGGTCAAACAACTATCAGGGCACACTATTGGCGGCTTACTGGGTATGCCGGTAAGAGACACGATGAAGCGTACCTCTTCATTGGGAGAGGTGTCAGAGACAGTTGACAGAGATGCGCTATGGCATGCCCTGACACCGCAGATGTTTCGTATGAAGCTACTGTATGATGCCTTGAAGAAAGCGCTGGATGACAAGATGCCCGTCACAGATGAAGCCAGTGCTATAGAATATGCTGGCTTCAAACCTCTAATGGTGGAAGGGCATAGCGATAATATTAAGGTGACCCGTGGGGCTGATCTGGCGTTGGCAGCCTTGTATATTCAACAGCAAGCCAAACTGATTGAGACAGTATGATGCGAATAGGTCATGGTTTTGATGTTCATCGATTTTCAGATGAAGCAACAGCAAACGCTCAAGTGATATTGGGTGGAGTCGGTATCGATTACAGTCACTCATTGTTGGCTCATTCCGATGGTGATGTCCTTCTGCATGCCGTCTGTGATGCGTTGCTGGGGGCTGCAGCTCTGGGTGACATAGGTCAACATTTTCCTGATACGGATCCGAGGTATAAAGGGATCGACAGTCGACAGCTGCTCAGGCACGTGGTGGCATTAGTTCATGAAAACGGGTATCAGGTTGTCAATGTCGATAGCACCATTGTTGCCCAGGCACCCAAAATGGCTCCCCATATTCCCGCCATGCGAGAAAACATTGCCAGAGATTTGCAGGTTCAAACTGGCGCCGTGAATGTAAAAGCAACCACCACAGAAAAGCTGGGCTATACCGGTCGTAAGGAAGGTGTGGCAGTCCATGCGGTTGTTCTTTTGGGTACTTCTCAGTTGCTCGATACCCTTTGACCCTAAACTGGGTTCCATCTTCAAATGTATTGAGCTGGTTAAAAGGACAGGATCCCCGGGACGTCAGGATTTTACCGGTTTAAAGCTCAATTCATCTCTCTGGATCAGTGCGCGTTCTACTTAAAAGATTATTGCTTAATGAATCAAGTTTCTTATACACCAGACTGGGCCTATGCCTGGAGTGGACCTTTGGGGCAATGTTCCTTCAAATCATTGCCTGATGACTTCATTGTTGAAGAAGAATTACCCTTCGTTCCCGATGGTGAAGGAGAGCATGCCTATATTAATCTTCAAAAGACAGGTGAAAACACCGACTGGGTGGCAGGGCAGCTGGCTCGATTTGCTGGTGTGAAACGCTCAGCAGTCAGTTACGCAGGCCGTAAAGATCGACACGGAATTACACGGCAGTGGTTTAGTGTGTGGCTGCCAGGACAAGATTCTCCTGAATGGTCTGAGCTGAACAGTGATGTTCTGGAAGTCATCGATGCCACTCGGCATGGTAAAAAACTTAAGACGGGTGCACTGAAGGGTAATCGTTTCATAATAACGTTAAGGGATGTGGGCGTATCTCACGAATTGCTGGAAGAGCGTTTGAATCAGATTGCCACTCAAGGCGTACCTAACTATTTTGGAACGCAACGATTTGGCCATGAAGGCGTCAATATTGATCGTTCATTGTTGATGTTTTCTGGAAGCTTCAAAGCTCATAGAAACAAGCGCTCAATCTATTTGTCTGCAGCACGTTCCTGGTTATTTAATCAGGTGCTTTCAGAGCGAGTGGGTCAGGAGAACTGGACTCACTATCTTGAGGGTGACATTCCTGGATTTCAGGACAGCGGTAGCTTGATACTGCGTGATCACGATGAAGATCTTATGGCAAGGATAGCAACGGGTGAGGTTTCTCTTACTGCTCCTATGTGGGGTAGAGGGGAGTTGCTTTCCGGGGCTGATTGCAGAAAGATGGAAGAAGAGATCGCAGCTCGAAACCTTTTATTGTGCGAAGGTCTAGAGAGAGAAGGTTTAAAGCAGGAGAGAAGGGCAATCAGGTTAGTTCCTGTCTCCATGGGCTGGCATTGGCTGTCAGACGACTCTATCAAGCTTGAATTTTCTTTGCCTAAAGGCTGCTTTGCAACTGCAGTATTGAGGGAAGCTTTGGAGTGTATTGAGGGAAGGTTTGATGAGAATACTGCTAAGTAATGATGATGGTGTTGCAGCCAGTGGGCTGGCAACCCTTTATAACTCGCTGGAAGGCATTGGTGAGAGAATTGTCTATGCCCCTGACAGAAATAGCTCGGGTTTGAGCAGTTCCTTGACTTTGGGGCGACCTCTTAGGGTTACCGAGCATTCCAATGGTTTTTACAGTGTTGATGGTACGCCGGCTGACTGTGTTCACCTGGCAGTTAATGCGTTGCTGGAAAACGAGCCCGATGTCGTTGTCTCCGGGATCAATCATGGAGCGAACCTCGGAGATGATGTTCTCTACTCAGGGACTGTAGGTGCAGCTCTTGAAGGCCGTTTCATGGGTTTGCCGGCCATTGCTGTTTCTGCTTGTGGTAAGAGTGAGCAGAGTTTCTTAACGGCAGGGCGAGTAGTCAGAGATTTGCTGCTCAGGTTCGAGTCGTTATCCCTACCGTTAGGGACCCTATTGAATGTGAACGTTCCCGATTTATCCTATGAGCAAATAAAAGGACTCGCAGTCACACGGCTGGGGCACAGGGAAAGGGCTGAAAAACCGGTTAAAGTGCTTGATCCAAGAGGTAAGCCTGCTTATTGGATTGCTCCGGTTGGTAAGGAGCAGGATGCGGGTGAAGGAACTGATTTTCATGCCATTGCAAAGGGTTTTGTTTCGGTGACCCCTCTGCAGTATGACCAGACTCATCATGCAACACTGTCTCAGCTTAGTGACTGGCTGGGCAGCTGATATGAGAGATGTTGATATCCATGGCATAGGCATGACTTCCCGGAGAACCCGGGATCGTTTGATACAGCGACTCAAGGATCAGGGAATAAAGTCTCCGGAAGTGCTGGAGGTGATTCGAACGACGCCCAGGCATTTGTTTGTTGATGAAGCGCTTTCTCACAGAGCTTACGAAGATACGGCTTTGCCCATCGGCTTTGGGCAGACTCTGTCTCAGCCTTATATAGTAGCGAGAATGACAGAGGCGCTATTGGCTGGAGGGACTCTTGAAAGAGTGCTCGAAATCGGTACTGGATCAGGGTATCAGGCAGCAGTTCTTTCACCGCTGGTAAAAAAAGTGTATTCCGTTGAGCGTATTAAAGCGCTCCATGAGCGTTCGCGAAAGCTTCTCAGGACACTTTCCATTCGTAATGTTCAGCAGAAGTTAAACGACGGCGGATCAGGGTGGTCAGTGATGGAGCCCTTTGATGGAATCATCGTAACGGCTGCGCCTGACCAGATTCCAGAAGAGCTGTTGCAACAGCTGTCTGAAGATAATGGTCGTCTCATTATTCCCGTTGGTGATCGGGGTGTTCAGGATTTATTGCTGATCACCCGACAGGGAGATACCTTCAAGAGAGAAATTCTTGAAGCAGTTCGCTTTGTGCCATTACTGGATGGGGTACAGAAGTAATACAGTTCTGGGAGCCTGACCGAGAATCGATAGGTCGGCCTCCTGATCTTTAAAGGTTGTAAGTCTGGCAGATAAGTCTGGAATGGTAGACCGGTGTATTACTCTAATTGTTTCCTAAACAGAATAAGACAGGTTGGATCATGTCAAAAATGAAAGAAGGCCTGGGCATTCTGCTCAGGGGAATGGCTATGGGGGCTGCGGATGTGGTTCCCGGTGTTTCGGGTGGAACGATTGCATTTATCACCGGGATTTATGACCGCCTTCTAAATGCGTTAAAGAGTATTAATCCTGCATTATTGGTAAAACTCAAATCTGAAGGTGTGGCTGCATGCTGGAAGCACATCGATGGAAGCTTCCTTGTTTTGTTGTTTGGAGGAGTACTGCTCAGTATTCTGAGCTTTGCTCATATTATTACCTTCCTGCTGGGTACTTATCCTGAAGTTATCTGGTCTTTCTTTTTTGGTCTGATACTGATTTCCGGTATTCACATGCTGAGGCAGATCAAGCATTGGAGTGCTTTGGCTGGGGCGCTTCTCGTGTTGGGTTGTAGTGCTTCCTACTTAATCGGGACACTGACGCCTTCCAGTTTGACTCCCTCCTATCTCATGCTGTTCTTTGCGGGCTGTATCGCTATCTCTGCTATGATCCTGCCAGGTATTTCAGGCAGCTTTATCCTACTGCTGATGGGGCTTTATCCAGCGGTTCTGGCTGCCGTTAAAGGACTGGATATAGTAGTGCTGGCAATATTTGGTTCGGGTTGTGTAGTCGGCTTGCTGACTTTTTCACATGTTTTGTCGTGGCTGTTAAGACATCATCGTGATCTGGCGTTATCTCTTCTTACCGGTTTGATGTTGGGTGCTTTGGGGAAGGTATGGCCATGGAAAGAAACCCTTGAAACGAGAATGAACAGCTCCGGTCAGGAAGTTCCTTTCCTGGAAAGGAATATTTCGCCATGGGCCTATGAAGCTCTGACCGGTCAGTCTGCTTATTTAATGCCTTCTATAGCCGTTATGATTTTTGGTGTTCTGCTGGTGGTTCTCTTGGAGAAATTTGGCAGTAAGTTTTCTCAGGACTGAATTCGAGCAGGTTTTTATTTGTTCGTAGCTGTTGATTGGTTTCAGAAAGTCCTTTATACACTTTCGTAAAGGACTTTTCGAAAGAGTTTACTAAAGCTTTCCAGTCTCTGACTCCAGATTGTTCTCAAGCATCTACTTCATCCTGTCGACTGCGTTGATGAGACATTTTTTTGGCCCTTTTACAGGTTGGCTGATCATTTTTGGGCCTCCTGCCTGATTTTTAGATAGAGATAATCAAGATCATTGTAACCACATGCCTTGTATATTATCCGCTTGATGACACCATTGAA